>NZ_LRQV01000161.1 GCF_001567585.1 Micromonospora rosaria | reverse complement strand
CGGCGCGGTGGACTGGGCGCCCGGCGCGGTGGACTGGGCGCCCGGCGCGGTGGTCCTGGTGGCGGGCTCGGGGGTCGTGGCGGCGGGCGCGCCGGCCGGCTTCGCGGGCGCGCGGGTGCCGGTCGGGGCGGGTGCCGGGCCGGCCTCGGTCACCGCGACCGACTCCAGGACGGCTTCCGTCGGCGTACCCTCCGGCGTGGTCGGCCCGGTGGCGGCGGGCGTCACGGTGCCGGGCGCCTGCGGAGCGGTCCCGGCCCGCGGCACCGCTCCAGCCGGCGGCACCACTCCGGACGGCGGCTCGGCCCCGGGGGACGCCTCCGGCTGCGGCGCACCGGTCGGCCCGGTGGCCGGCTCCGGCTGGGCGGCGGTCGCCTCGGCGAGGCGGGCGTTCTCCCGCCGGAACGTCTCGTAGATCTGGGTGAGCGACTGCTTCTGGGCCATGGTCAGGTCGGGGTCGACGGCGATCGCCGCGAGCACGCCCTGCCCCTCCTTGTCGTCGAGGAGCCCGGCCCGCAGGTACATCGCCGGGGTGGAGACCCGCAGCGCGCTGGCGAGCTGCTGGAGCACCTCGGCGCTGGGCTTGCGCAGGCCGCGCTCGATCTGGCTCAGGTACGGGTTGCTCACCCCTGCCTGGTCGGCGAGTTGCCGCAGCGAGATCTTGGCGTTGCGGCGCAGGTCGCGAATGAACCCGCCGACGTCGGGAAGGTCCTTTCCAGTGGCCATGAACCCGACGCTACCGACCCCTGCTAGCTCCTGCAAGCAAAGCGCTAGCCCCAGTTAGCAACGTCTCACCCCGCCGCTTGCGGACCCCACCATCCGGTACGTACCGTCCCCCGGTGACCATGATCGACGCGACCGGCACGCCCCTCTCGTACGACGACCTCGGTGCCGGAAAGCCCCTGGTCCTGCTGCACGCCGGCATCGCCGACCGGCGGATGTGGCGGGAACAGGTCGACGTCCTCGCCACCCGGTACCGGGTGGTCGTACCCGACCTGCGCGGGTACGGCGAGTCCGGGTTGCCGCCGGCCCCGTTCGCCCACCACGACGACGTGGTCGGCCTGCTGGACGCCCTCGGTATCGCGCGGGCGACCCTCGTCGGGTGCTCGTTCGGCGGCTCGGTGGCGATCGACACGGCCCTGGCATACCCCGAACGGGTCGACGGACTCGCCCTGTTCGGCAGCGCCGTCTCCGGCAACGAGTGGTCCGAGGAGGCCAACGACCTCTGGGAACGCCTGGTCGGCGAGGTCGATCCGGAGGACTTCCCGGCCAGCGCCGCCGCCGAGGTGCGGTTCTGGGTGGTCGGCCCCGGACGGCGTCCGGAGGACGTCGACCCCGGCCTGGTCGCCTTCGCCGAGGAGATGGACCGCCGGGCCCTCGCCGCCGACCTGGCACTCAGCGCCGTGGAGGTCGCCGAACTCGACCCGCCGGCCATCGGGCGCCTCGCCGAGCTGTCGGTGCCGGTGCTGGTCACGGCCGGCGCGGCGGACGTGCCGGACATCAGTCGCCTCGCCGACCGGATCGCCGCCGAGGTGCCCGGCGCGGTCCGACTGCCCGACGTGCCGGACGCCGGCCACCTGCTGCCCCTGGAACGCCCCGCCCCGGTGAACGCCGCCCTGCTCGACTTCCTCGTCACCACCGGCGGGCGGGGTGCCGCCCGTCAGGGGTGACCCCGGCGGGTACCCCCTCACCAGGTCGCGCGGACCGCCCCCACCGGGACGCCGCCGCCCAGCAGCGGCACCCGCGCGTACCCGGACAGCACCGGGGCGTCGAGGCCGAGCCGGCGCAACGCCGAGACCAGCACCGGCATCCGGGGGCGCTCCGCACCGTCGTCGATCTTGAGGGCGACGGCGCCGACCCCAGGTACCGCCGCCGCGACGACCCCCTCGGCGCCGATTTTCGCCACCGCGCCCGGCAGCCCCCGCATCAGCCCGGTGTCCACCGCCCCGGTACCGCCGACCAGTTCGGGATACGCCCGCATGGCGGCGGCGACGGCGTGCCCGGCGGAGCCCGCCGCGGCGGAGACCAGCCGCAGGTGGGCGGTGGCCAGCCCGGTCAACGAGATCGCCAGCACCGGCGCGCCACAGCCGTCCACCCCGACCGCCGCGACCGGCTCACCGGCGAACTCCTCGACGGTGTCGCGCAGCCGCTGCTGCAACGGGTGCTCCGGCCGCCAGTACCCGTCGATCGGCCAGCCGGCGGCGAGGCAGGTCAGCAGCATGCCGGCGTGCTTGCCCGAGCAGTTCATCCGGGTCCGGGTCGGTCCACCGCCGGCCCGCAGCACCGCCTCCCGGGCGGCACCGCCCATGGGCAGGTCGGGTGGACAGTGCAGCGCCGACTCGGCCAGTCCCGCGCCGCGCAGCAGCGCCGTCACCCGGTCGACGTGCGCCTGCTCACCGGCGTGGCTGGCCGCCACCAGCGCCAGGTCCGCCGGCTCGGCCAGCCGCAACCCGGCCCGGAGCATCCCGACCGCCTGGATCGGCTTGCTCGCCGAGCGGGGGAAGATCGGCGCGTGGACGTCGCCGGCCCCGGCCAGCACCGCACCGGCGGCGTCCAGCACCACCACCGAGCCCCGGTGCAGCCCCTCCACGAAGCCGGACCGGACCACCTCGGCGAGCGGTACGCCACCCTGATACGTCGTGCCCACGAGCCGGAACGGTACCCACGCCCCCGCCGCCCGGAGCAAGGAAGGGCCCCCTCTTAACGCATACGGTAGAGAAGGGTCCCCTTCTCACCTACGCAGGTGGCGGGCCTGCGCAGGGGGCGGGCTTCCGCAGGGGGCGGGCTTCCGCAGGGGGCGAGGCGACGGTGCCCGTACCCGATGGGGTTTCAGAGGCCGAGGAGGTCGCGGGCCTCGGCGGTGGTGAGCGGCGGGCGCTGCGCGAGTTGGGCGAAGCCCACCGCGCGGGCGACCAGTTGCATGTTCGACTCGACCGGGCGGCCCTTGGCGTAGGTCACCGTGTCCTCCATGCCGACCCGCAGGTGCCCGCCGGCCGACAGCGACGCCAGCAGCACCGGCAGGGTGCTGCGGCCGATGCCGGTGGCCGAGAAGGTGGTCCCCTCGGGCAGGTCGCGCAGCATCTGCGCGGCGGCGACCAGGGTCGCCGTGGTGCCCGGCATGCCGCCCGGCACCCCCATCACGAAGTCGACGTGCACGTGCCCGCCGTGCGGCAGGCCGTGCTTGCCGAGCAGGCGTTGCAGGGCGGTCAGGTGGCCGAGGTCGAAGATCTCGTACTCCGGCACGACGCCGCGTTCCTGCATCCGGGTGTGCAGGTCAACGACGAACTCCCAGCGGTTGAGGAAGACGTCGTCACCGAAGTTGACCGTACCCATGGTGCAGGAGGCCATGTCCGGGGCGGCGTCCAGGACAGCGAGCCGGGCCGCCTCCGGGTCCGTCACCGCGCCCCCGGTGGAGAGCTGCACGATCAGGTCGGTCGCCTCGCGCAGCGCCGCCACGGTCTCCCGCAGCCGACCGGGGTCGAGGGTCGGCCTGGCCTCGTCGTCGCGGATGTGGACGTG
The DNA here is from genome assembly GCF_001567585.1 of Micromonospora rosaria. Classification (GTDB taxonomy): domain Bacteria; phylum Actinomycetota; class Actinomycetes; order Mycobacteriales; family Micromonosporaceae; genus Micromonospora; species Micromonospora rosaria. The sequence continues at coordinate 10,153 of NZ_LRQV01000161.1, read as the reverse complement.
GATCACGGCGGCGCCGAGCGCCTCGCACTCCTTCGCGGTCAGCAGCAGCTCGTCGAGGGTCACCGGCAGCGCGGGGACCTCCGCCTTCGCCGACTCCGCGCCGGTGGGGGCAACCGTGATCAACGTCCCTGTCGTCATGCCGGCGATCCTAGACGCCCTGCTGGGGCCGGGCCGGACACCGCGACCGCGACACAGCGGCGGGTGAGGAAGGGGCCCTTCCTCTACCGGAAACGTTAATAGGGGGCCCCTCCTTACACCCGCTACGCCGGGTCGATGGCGGCGGCGGTGTCGCCGACGAGGAGGCGGGCGTCGTCGGGGACGTTGCGCTTGACCACGGCCAGGGCGACCTGGCCCAGCTCGTAGTGGTGCACGGCGGTGCCGACGAACCCGACCGTCCGGCCGTCGAGGGTCACCGGGGTGCCGGCGGCCGGCGGCTGGTCGGTGGTCACCCCGTCCAGGTGCAGCAGGACGAGACGACGCGGCGGCTTGCCCAGGTTGTGCACCCGGGCCACCGTCTCCTGCCCCCGGTAGCAGCCCTTGTCCAGGTGTACCGCCGGCGCGACCAGGTCCACCTCGACAGGGATCGTCCGGTGGTCGGTGTCCACCCCCACCCGGGCCCGCCGGGCGGCCACCCGGACCGCCTCGTACGCCCACAGCCCGGCCACCGGCACCCCGGCGCCGCGCAACTCGGCGACCACCTGGTCCATCCGGTCCCGGGCCACCAGCAGGTCCACCCCGAGCGGTACCCGGCGGGCCCAGCCGCCGACCGGCAGCGGCGTGACGTCGTACCGGGCGGTGGGTCGTGCCGGCAGCTCACCGGAGCGGAACTTCGGGCCCGGCACCGCGACCACGTCGGGCTCGGCCAGCCCGGTCACGCCCAGCGTCTCCAGCGCGCCGGTCGCCTCCGGCCCGACGAGGCTGAGCACCGCGTGGTCGGCGGTGGCGTCGCGCGGCTCGACCCGGCTGAAGAACCGCATCTTCTCCAGGTACGCCAGCAGCCCGGTGGTCATCCCCGGCTCGGTGTCCAGCCAGGTGGTCTCCCCGTCCTCGGCGACCATGGCGTGCTGCTCGACGTGGCCGTGCGGGGAGAGCACCAGCAGCTCGGTGCCCTGCCCGGCGGACAGGTCGGCGAGGTGCTGCGTGGTCAGGGTGTGCAGCCAGCCGGCGCGCTCCTCGCCCGGCACCGCGACCACCCCCCGGTGCGAGCGGTCGACCAGCCCGACGGCGGTGGTGAGGGTGCGCTGCTCCCGCATCGGGTCGCCGTAGTGGGCGGCGACGCCCCGCACCCCGGCGGCGGCGTGCGCCGGCTCCGGCTGGTCCCGGGTCTGCTCGTCGATGCTCTCGGCGGTCACCGCCCCGGCGATGTCGATCACTTTTCGTCCCCGTTCCCGTCGTGGCAGCGCCCGCAGACGCCGAAGAACGACACGTGCTCGATGTCGACCGAGAAGTTCCGCTGCGCGGCCAACTGGTCGGCCAGCGGCTGGACCAGCGCCGGTTCGACCTCCTCGACCGCCCCGCACTCCCGGCACACCAGGTGCACGTGTCGGTGCTCGCCGGCCGCGTGGTAGGTCGGCGAGCCGTGCGAGAGGTGGGTGTGGGTCACCAGGCCGAGCCGTTCCAGCAGCTCCAGCGTCCGGTAGATGGTGGTGATGTTGACCCCGGCGGCGACCTCCCGGACCGCGGTGTGCACCTGCTCCGGGGTGGCGTGCCCCAGGTCGAGCACCGCCTGGAGGACCAACTGACGTTGCGGGGTCAGCCGCAGCCCACGGGCCCGCAGCATCTCGGCCAGGCTGGATTCGGACACCGTCCGATCATAGTTCGCTGCCCGTGCCACGGCCGTGCGCCGGTCGGTCCGGACCGGTGCGGTTACCCTCGGCGATCGTGGTGACGTCGAGGATCGCGGTACTCGGCCGGGGACTGGTGCCGGCGGGGGAGCCCGTGCTGCGCGGCGACGACCTGGGGGTGCTGCACGGCGACGGCCTCTTCGAGACCCTGCACCTGCGCGACGGCCGGCCCTGGCTGCGCGACCGGCACCTCGACCGGCTGGGCCGGGCGGCCGACCTGGTGGCGCTGCCGCTGCCGCCCCGCGCCGCGCTGGTCGAGCTGCTGGCGGCGGTCTGCGTCGACTGGCCGCCCGAGGTCGAGGGGGCGCTCCGGTTGGTCTGCACCCGGGGGCCGGAGGGCGGCGGCGGGCCGACCGTCTACGCCACTCTGGGCGAGGTGCCGGCGGCCGTCCGGCGGGCCCGCCGGACCGGGATCGCGGTGGTCACCCTGCCGCTGGGCGTGGCCGCCACCGCCCGCCCCGACCTGGCCTGGCTGCCGACCGGGATCAAGTCCACCTCGTACGCGGCGAGCAGCGCGGCCCGCCGCTGGGCCGCCGGCCACGGCGTGGACGACGTCCTCTGGGTCTCCACCGACGGGTACGCCCTGGAGGGGCCGACCGCCAACGTGGTCTGGCTCGCCGGCGACACCCTGTGCACGGTGCCGGCCGCCGCCACCGGGATCCTGCCCGGCGTGACCGTCCGGTGGCTGCTCGACCAGGCGGGCCGGATCGGACTCACCCCCGCCGAGCGGATGGTCACCCCCGCACAGCTCCGGTCCGCCGACGCCGTCTGGCTGGCCTCGTCCCTCCGGGGCCTGGCCGAGATCCGCACCCTGGACGGCCAGGCCCTCCCCCCGGCCCCCCGCACCATCACCGACCTCGTCAACCCACCCCCACCCCACCCGCACCCCACCCCCACCCAGCCGCGTTGATCATGGACTTAGCGGCCGGCACGCGGCACCGGGACAGCCGCCAACTCCATGATCAACGCGACGGGTGGGGGCGGGGACGGGGACGGGTGGGGGTGGGTGGGGGGGTGGGGGGGTGGAAGGGCGGGGTTAGCCGGCTACGCGGATCAGGCGGGCGGAGAGGTGGGGGGAGAGCGGGTGGCCGACGGCGGCCATCTCCTGGGCGTAGAGCAGGGCGCCCTCGACGATGCCGAAGAGGCGTTGACCGGCCGTGACCTCCTTGGCGGTCGCGGTCCGCACCACCGCGTCGGTGACGAACTCGATTTGCGTGCCCGTGCGCTTGCCGATGTGCAGCTCCATCACGCCGGTGGGGGTGCTCATCAGCGCCTCCAGCTCGTCGGTGGCCCGGTCACCGGCCAGCACCGGCCGCCACCAGCCGACCTCCCGCCCCACCGGGCGGACCGGGCGGCTCTGCTCGTCGAGCAGCCACGCCCGGGACTCGTAGAACAGGAACGGCCGGCCGTCGTGGCTGATCCGGATCTCCTGCGCGAAGTCGAAGTCCTCGATACTGGGGAAGCCGCCCCGGCCCCGACCCCGCCACACCCCGACGTACGGCAGCAGGCCGTCCAGCGTCGGGTGGAGCTTCGGCCCGACCCGCAGGTCGTGGCTCTCCTCGTACGGGTACGCGTCGACCGGGGGCGCGTTCAACCACGGCGGCTGTAGCGGGTTCTCGTCGCTCACGCGGCCAGTCCCTTCGTTCGCGACTGCGGGGCTCGCAAACCCGGCTCGCTCCTCGCGCTCACCAAGCCCAACTCCGTTCGCGACTGCGGGGCTCGCAAACCCGGCTCGCTCCTCGCGCTCACCAGCGTCCTCTCGACATGCGTACGGCAAGGTAGACCAGGCCACCGGCGAGCGCGCCGAGGCCCGCGACCAGCAGGCTGACGAACCCGATCTCGGTGACCACGCCGGTCATCCTATGCTGGGCGCCATGGCCCGCACTCTCGTCGTCAAGGCCACCGCCGGAGCGGACGCCCCGGAGCGGTGCGCCCAGGCGTTCACCGTCGCCTCCACCGCCGCCGCCGCGGGGGTGGACGTCTCGCTCTGGCTGACCGGTGAGTCGACGTGGTTCGCCCTGCCGGGGCGGGCCCAGCAGTTCGAGCTGCCGCACTCCGCGCCCCTGGCCGAGCTGCTGCACGTGATCCTCACGACCGGCCGGGTCACCGCCTGCACGCAGTGCGCCGCCCGCCGGGACATCGGCCCCGACGACGTCCTGCCAGGGGTACGGATCGCGGGCGCGGCCGTCTTCGTCGAGGAGATCATGGCCGACGAGGCGCGGTCGCTCGTCTACTGACCGGAACCACCCCGCCCGGTCGGGCGTGACCGCCGGGCGACATACCCTCTCCCGCCCGTATACCTGGGGGGAATAATTATTCCCCCCAGGTATACGCCGCGACAAGCATGTCTCCTGTCGCGCCGTCACCGTGCGTGACGCTTCCCGCAGCCGGAGCCCCGGATGAGCCAGGTCCAGGCCCGGGTCAGGAGGCGGGGTCAGGGGGCGGGGCAGGGGGTGGTGGCGGCGAGGTGCAGACGGGCGTTGGAGTGGTCCACCAGCACGGTGACCGGGCCGCTGCGGTAGGCGTACCCGTCGGGGGTGTCCAGGAGCAGGGCGCCGGCGGAGGCCGGGCGGGCGGCGGCGGGGTCGGCCGGCGGGTCGGTGCTGACCCGGACGGTGCGGGCCCGACGGTCGCCGCCGGGGCAGGTGGTCATGAGCAGTTCGGGTGGGGTCGACGCGGGCCGCCCCAGCGCGGCCAGGGCCCGGCTCAGCGCGTCCACCTCGGGGCCGGCCGGCGGAGCGGCGAGCTGCTGGTAGCCGCCGAGCGGGCGGCAACCGGTGTCGGCGCTGACCCGGACCCGGCCGGGCGCGTCGGGCCCGTCGGCGGCGGTGACCGGCTCCCCGTTGGCGTCGACGAACTCGCCGGTGACGGTGACGAACTCCCCGGCGTCGGCGGAGAGCCGGGCGCCCCGGTCGCTGACCCGGACCCGGGCCTGGTACTCGGCGGGCAGGCCGGCGGCGATCCGCTCCAACAGCGGGCGGGCCTGGTCACCGGGGACGACGATCTCCACCGCGCGGACCAGGGTGGCGCCCTCCACGAAGGGGGTGACCCGGCAGCCGGGGTCCAGCCGGTCCGGGCCGAGCAGCACGACCGGTTCCGCGCCGGCCGCACCGAGCACCGCGCCGACCGCCCGGTCGACCACCGGGGCGGCCTCCGCCAGGGTGCGCTGTTCGCGGACGGTCGGCTCGTCGCCGCCGGCCGAGATCCAGGTGAGCGCCGCCAGCAGCACAGCCCAGGCGACGGTGGCGGCGATCAGCCAGCGCGGCCAGGGGCGGGCGGGCGGCGGCTCCGGCGGCCCGGGTGGCGGGACGTACCCGGTCTGGGCGGCTGCGTTCACCCGGTCATGGTGTCACGCGGCACCGACCCGACCGCCGAGGCCCGCGCCGGAGCCGGGCGGCGACGGGTGGACAGGTGAGCACACCGGCGGCCCGCACGGGTACCGATTCATCGAAACATATTGACTGATTGCCGACAGCGCAAGCCATTGATCGTTCTCTCTTTGCGCAAGAACATGACTCCCAGCGGAACCGGGGGCAGCCATCCGTCACCACCCGCCCCACCCGCTCCGGCGTGGCCGCGACCCCGGCGCACGCCACCGGGCCCGAAACGGATCGGGCCCGTCATCGTGGGGAGGAACAGTGTTCGAAAGACCCACCGGACGGTCCACGCTGCGCAGATCGGTGGTCGCCCTGGCGGCGACCCTGCTCGCGCTCACCGCCCAGCCCGCCGTCGCCACGGCGGCACCGACCCGGGCCGGCGCGCCGGCCGCGCCGCCGTCGGCCGCGCGGGCCGAGGTCGACCAGGAGGTGGTCCGCCAGGTCGAGGCCGCCGGCACCGCGACCTTCCTGGTGTACCTGCGCGAACGCGCCCCCCTCGACGGTACGGCGAAGCTGCGCGACGCCGACGGTCGCGCCCGCGAGGTGCACCGCCTGCTCACCAGCACCGCCGACCGGACCCAGCGTGACCTGCGGGCCGTGCTGGACGAGCGGAAGGCCTCCTACACCGCGTACTGGATCGCCAACGCGCTGCGGGTCCGGGGCGACCGGGCGCTGCTCGACGTGATCGCGGCCCGCCCCGAGGTGGAGCGGGTCGAGCCGAGCCGCAGCTACCCGCTGGTCCGCCCCGAGTCGACGGGCACCGCGAAGGCCCGCACCGACGCCGTGGAGTGGGGCATCGCCAACATCCGCGCGCCCCAGGTCTGGGACGAGTTCGCCACCCGGGGCGAGGGTGTCGTGGTCGCCAACATCGACAGCGGGGTGGCGTACGACCACCCGGCGCTGGTCGGCTCGTACCGGGGCAACCTCGGCGGGGGCAGCTTCGACCACGCGTACAACTGGTTCGACCCGGCCGACGTCTGCGCGGGGACCGCGCCCTGTGACAACAACGACCACGGCACCCACACCATGGGCACGATGGTCGGCGACGACGGGGCCGGCAACCAGGTGGGTGTGGCCCCCGGCGCGAAGTGGATCGCCGCCAAGGGCTGCGAGAGCAACAGTTGCTCCGACGCCTCGCTGCTCGCCGCCGGTCAGTGGGTGCTCGCCCCGACCGACGCCAACGGGCAGAACCCGCGCCCCGACCTGCGCCCCGACATCGTGAACAACTCCTGGGGCGGGGACGGTGGGGACCCCTGGTACCAGCAGACCATCGCCGCCTGGCGGGCCGCCGGGATGTTCCCGGTCTTCTCCGCCGGCAACGACGGCCCGGCCTGCGGCAGCGCCGGCTCCCCCGGGGACAACGCGAACGCGTACGCGGTGGGCTCGTACACCTCGACCAACGCGATCTCGAACTTCTCCGGGCGCGGGAACGCCACCGACCCGGCCGCGTTCAAGCCGAACATCGCCGCCCCGGGCAGCAACGTCCGGTCCAGCGTCCCCGGCGGGTACGCCTCGTTCAACGGCACCTCGATGGCCGCGCCGCACGTCTCCGGGACGGTGGCGCTGATCTGGTCCGCCGCGCCGACCCTGCGCGGGGACCTGGCGGCCACCGAGGCGCTGCTCGACGAGACCGCCATCGACGTGGACGCCACCACCTGCGGCGGTACCGCCGAGGACAACAACGTCTTCGGCGAGGGCCGGCTGGACGCGTACGCGGCGGTGGGGCAGGCCCCGCGCGGCCCGGTCGGCCGGGTCAGCGGCACCGTCACCGACGCGGCCGACGGCGACCCGGTGGCCGGCGCGACCGTGGCGGCCGGCACCCGCCGGGCCGTCACCGGCACGGACGGCCGGTACGCGCTGACCGTCCCGGCCGGCGAGGTCACCCTGACCGCCAGCGCGTACGGCTACGGCGAGCGCACCGAGACCGTCACCGTCGCCGAGGGCGGCGCGGTGGTCCGGGACTTCACGCTGCGGGCCGTCGCCTCGGTCACCATCTCCGGCCGGGTCACCGACGGCTCCGGCCACGGCTGGCCGCTGTACGCCTCGATCGAGGTCTCCGGCCGCCCCGGCGCGCCGGTCTTCACCGACCCGGTCACCGGCCGGTACTCGGTCATCGTGCCGGGCGACGCCACGTACCGGCTCACCACCACCGCCCGGTACCCGGGCTACCGCAGTGTGCCGACCGAGGTGACGGTGACCGACACGGCGAAGACCGTCGACGTCGCGGTACCGGTCGAGCCGGCCTGCGTCGCCGCCGGCTACTCCGGCAGCCTCAGCGCGCCGCTGCTGTCGGAGAGCTTCGACGGCACCACGGCCCCGGCGGGCTGGACGGTGCGCAACCGGACCGACAAGGGTGGCTGGGTCTTCACCGACCTGGGCCGGCGGGGGAACCTGACCGGCGGCAGCGGCGGCTTCGCCATCGTCGACTCCGACCAGCTCGGCAGCGGCAACACCCAGGACACCGACCTGGTCTCCCCCACGGTCGACCTGTCCGGGGCCGCCGCGCCGGTGCTGCGGTTCAACAGTGACTGGCGGGCGGTCGGCATCAGCGACACCGCCGACGTCGACGTCTCCACCGACGCCGGGGCGACCTGGACCACCGTCTGGCACCAGACCACCAGCCGACGCGGCCCCCGGGTCGAGGAGGTGCCGCTGACCCCGGCCGCGGGCGCGGCGAGCGTCCAGGTCCGGTTCCGGTTCAAGGGGACCTTCGCCTGGTGGTGGCAGGTGGACAACGTCCAGTTCGTCAACCGCGAGTGCACGCCGGTGCCGGGCGGTCTGGTGGTCGGCACGGTCACCGACCGCAACACCGGGGCGCCGGTGGTCGGCGCGACGGTGACCAGCGACGACCGGCCGCAGGACCGGGCGACCACGGTGGCCACCCCGGAGGACGCGAACCTGCCGGACGGCTTCTACCACCTGTTCTCCGGGCTGACCGGGGAGCACCCGTTCACCGCCGCGCGCACGCCGTACCCGCCGCTGACCAAGCCGGTCACCGTGGTCGCCGACGACGCCCGGCGGGCGGACTTCGCCCTCGCCGCCGGCCGGCTCACCGTCACGCCGGCCACGATCGAGTCCCACCAGGCGTACGGCAGCACCCGCAGCACGCGGGTGACGGTCCGCAACACCGGTAGCGCGCCGGCCACCGTCGAGCTGCTGGAACGCGGTGGCGGGTTCGAGACCCTGGTCAACCGGGCGGGAGCGCCCCGCCAGGACGTCCCAGTGAAGGGCATCAGCAAGGAGCGGACCGGAACCGGGTACGGCGGCGGGGTCACCGGCCGGGCCGGCGCGACCGGCTCCGGCGGGAACGCGGCCGAGGCGTGGGCGCCGATCGCCAAGCTGCCGGCGGCGATCTACGACAACGCGGCGGCCAACCTGGACGGCCGGATCTACTCCGTCGGCGGTGGCGGCGGCACCGGCCTGGAGCGCAAGGCCTGGGTGTACGACCCGGGTACCGGCGCCTGGTCGGCGCTGCCGGACCTGCCGAACGCCCGGTCCAAGCCGGTCGCGGCGGCGGTCGGCGGGAAGCTGTACGTGCTCGGTGGGTGGGGCGCGGACGACGACCCGGTCGCCTCGGTGGACGTCTTCGACCCGGTGGCGGGCACCTGGAGCACCGTGCCCGGCGCGGTCAACCCGGCCCCGGCGGCGGCGGCCGGCGGCGCGGTGGTCAACGGGCGCATCCACCTGGTCGGCGGCTGCCTCGACGCCACCTGCACCGACTCGAACAAGCTGGTGGTCTTCGACCCGGCCACCGGCGCGTTCCGCACCGGGGCGGTGTACCCGCACGCGGTCTCCTGGCTGGCCTGCGGCGGGATCGGTGGCGCGCTCTACTGCGCCGGTGGCGTGGGCAGCACCGAGTACACCGACGCCTGGCGGTACGACCCGGGGGCGGACGCCTGGAGCGCGCTGCCCAACCTGCCGGTGGACCTCTGGGGTTCGCAGTACGCCTCGGCCGGCGGGCTGCTGATCCTGGCCGGCGGGGTGACCGGCGGCTCGACCAGCGTCACCAATGTCACCCTCGGGTACGACCCGGTGGCCGGCAGCTGGCAGAACCTGCCGAACGTCGGGTTCGGCCGGTACCGGGGCGCGGCGGCGTGCGGGGCGTACAAGATCGGTGGTTCGCCCAGCTCGTTCGTCGGCTCGGCGGACAGTGAGCGGCTGACCGGGCTGGACCAGTGCACGGAGGCCACCGACCTGCCGTGGCTGTCCAGTTCGCCGGCCAGCTTCACCCTGGCTCCCGGCGCCTCCCAGACGGTGACGGTCACCCTCACCGCGACGGCGGCGGCCGGGGTCGTCCAACCCGGCACCTTCACCGGTGAGCTGGGCTTCGTCGCCAACACCCCGTACCCGGTGTCGCCGGTGGCGGTGGAGATGAACGTCTCCCCGCCGGGGAGCTGGGGCAAGCTCCAGGGCACCGTCACCGGGGTCACCTGCGGCGGGGCGACGGTCGGGGTACCGGCCACCGTCCGGGCCAACCTGGTCGACTCGACCACCGGCTACACGCTCACCGCCGACGCCCAGGGCCGCTACGTGTGGTGGCTGCCCCGGGGCCGGTACGACGTGATCGTGGCGAAGGACGGCTGGGTGCCGCAGGTCCAGCGAATCCGGGTCGACGCGGGCATCGTGCACACGCTCGACGTCGTCCTGAGTCCGGCCTCGACCTGCACCCGGGCGACCGGCATCTGACCCCTCGGGTCACCCACGGTGGCCGTCGACCCACCCGGGTCGGCGGCCACCGTCATGCCCGCCCCTTCTTGCCGGCAAAATCATTCCACGAGAAGATCTGACCGACAGGCAGACAATTTCGTCCCTTTATGCCCCAGTTGTCGCCACTCCCGAGGCGCGCCGTGAGAAATCTTGGAGCCGAATGGCCGCCAGACTTGGGCTCAACCGGTGGTTGCAACACCGATGTCGATCACCTTCGTTGGCCCG
>NZ_LRQV01000160.1 GCF_001567585.1 Micromonospora rosaria | reverse complement strand
GAAGCCGTGCGCGGTGGTGCCCGGCCCGGTCGTCGCCGTCGCGCCGGGGCCGGCGAGACCCGTGGTGGGGGCGGCCGTCGGCGTCTGCGCCCCGGGCCCGCTGCGCGGCGTGGGCCGGTCGCCGTCCACCCCGCCGGGCAGGTCGGTGGGCGGGACCGGCGGGGTGACGAGCTGGGTGGCGGCGGAGAGGTCGTAGCTGGCGGCCAGGCCCGCCACGAGCTGCACCATCCGCTGGTGCGCCTTCTCCCGCTCGGCCTTGTCCTGCTGGTGGCCGAGGAACCCGCCGATCGCCGCGCCGGGCAGCCCGAAGATCGCGCCCTTGGCCGCGCCGGAGATGGCCTTGTCGTGGTCGTCGGTCTCCTCGGGGCTCTCCGCGTCCTGCTTGGCCGTGCGGAGCTGGCCGGACATCGTGGACAGCCCCTGCCGGACGTCGGCCATCCCCTCGGCCAGCGTCTCGGCGTACCGGACGATCAGCGTCAGCCGCCGCTGGAACTCCTGCCCGGCCGCGCCGCTCCAGGTGCCGGCGAGCCCCTCCAGGTCGCCGTCGAGGCTCCGGCTCAGGTCGTTGAGGGTGTCCCGCATCGTGCTCCAGCCGGTGGCGAGGCCCTCGATCTGCTCGGGGTCGCCGGCCCGGACGCCGTCGTACAGCTGCTGGTGGCTGACCGGCTCGTAGCGCTGGGTGTACTCAGACATCGCGCTTCTCCTCCAGGGCGTCCTCGACGCCGTCGAGGACGGCGGCGATGTCCCGGGAGTTGGCCCGGTTGCGTGCCTCGGTGGTCTGGTAGTTCGCCAGGATGGTCTGGGTCGCGGTCTGGGCGGCCCGCACCGCGTCCCGGAGCCGCTCGGCCCGCTCCTGGTAGGAGGACTGCACCTCGGAGTAGCGCCGGGCGTTGCTGGTCGCGTCCGCGAAGGTGCCGAGCGCGGGCGGCCGGCACTGCAACTCGGTGCTGAGCTTGCGCAGCACGCTCTCGGCCTCGGCGAGTCGACCGGCCAACCGCCGGTGGAAGTCCTCCAAGGACAGTACGTCGACTGTCGTGCGACCGGTCATGGCAGCATCCCCGTCGTTCGTCGCCAACCTCTGACCAGCCACAGGTTAGTCCACCCCGGCCAGCCCCGCCGACCCACCGCAGCCGGCCCCGCCGACCCCCGCCGAGGCCGGGCCGGGCTCCCCAGGGCACCGGCGCACCCACAGCCGGGCGGCCACCTCCGCGCCCGGTCAGCCGCCGGTGGTCGGCGTCGCCGACCCGGCGTCCGGGTCGGGTTCGGCGGCGGACGGCTCGAAGAAGCTCAACGCCCGGTCCCGGTCCAGGACGGGGCCGGTCGGCACGAGGGCCAGCAACGAGGCGGGCACCACCACCGGGGTCACCCCCTCGTACCCGAGGGCGGTGAGCGCGCCCGCGCCGAGCGGGTACCGCAGCCCCTGCTCGTTGATCAGGTAGACGGTCGCGCCCGGAGCCGCACCGGCCCCCTGTCCGGCCTGGACGAGCACCCCCTTGCCACCGGGCAGCAGCACGCTCTCGGCGGTGCGTACCGCGTCCCGTGCCCCCTGCCGGACCTGCGTGACGTCGGCCGCGTCCGGGGCGAGTTCGGCCGGTGGCCGGTCGAACACCTCGATCCGGGTGCCCGCCGGAGCGCCGTCGACCCCCTGCCGGTACGTCGCGCAGACCACCGTCTCGCCGCTGCGGGCCGGGTGCAGCTCCGGCAGGGTCGGGGGCAGCCCCTCGGCGTCCACCTGCTGCCGGACCAGCAGCCGACCGGCCTGGTCGGGGGTGATGTCGGTGACCCGGCCACCGTCGCTGAGCAGCAGCAGGGCGCTGATCTCGCTGATCGAGACGAGCCCGTCCCGGGTCAGCACGTAGTGCTCACCGGCGGCCCGGTACACCTGACCGATCCGCCCCGGCCCGTCGCCGACCAGGGTGCCGGTGGTGTCGCCCTGTCCGCTGATCGACGGCTTGCGCAGCACCGGGCCGGCCGGGATGGCGTTGAGCAGTTGCTCGCTCAACCGGACGGTGGGCGCGCTGGCCATCCGCAGCGCGGTGAGCGCCTGGTCACCGCCGGAGACCCGCAACCGGGTGTCGCGGGTGAGCAGGTACCGCTCGTCGTCGACGGAGACCAGCATGCCCCGTTCCGCCAGCGGCGTGCCGCCGGCCAGCGGCCGGTCGATCACCACCCGGGTGTACGACCGGCGCGGGTTGGCCGGGTCGGGCACGTCGCAGACCGACCAGGGCAGTCCGGTCAGCGCCTTCGGGCCGGGGAGCGCGTCAGGAGCCCCGACGATGCCGACCGCCCGGCCCCGGGGCCGGTCCGCGATCGACGCCTGGGACATGGTCCGGACCGTCGGCTGCGCGTCGCCGAGGATCAGCCGGGCGGAGGCGTAGTTGAGCGTGGGGTGCAGCCGCCCGTCGAGGAAGACGTACGTCGCGCCGGTCTCCCGTTCGATCACCAGCGTGTTCGACTCCAGCGGGGCGGCGTTGCCGGTGAGCTGCCCGTACGCGCCGACCCCGCCGAGCACCACGGCGGCGGCGATCACGCTGCCGAAGACCGCCAGGCCGAGCCGCCGCATCGGCAGGTTGGGGGTCTCCGGGTCGCCGGCCAGCAGCGCGGAGACGATCCGGCGGGTGACGAACCGGTACGCCTGCACCTGGTCGCGGCGGGTCCGCATGCACACCTCCGACGGGGGTCGAGCCACGGCGAGCAGGTCCGTCGGCCGCCGCGGGCTTCCCTACGATAAGGGGCCGTCGGCAGGACCCCGGGCCCCACGGGGGTCGGCGCCGACCGGTCCCGACCGTCGACCCCGAGCCCCAGAAGGGACGTTCGCCGATGACGCAGGTGCAGGCGCCCCCCGGTCGTAGCGCCGGGCCCCCCTCGGGTACGCCCGACCGGCCGGTGTCGCCGAGCGACCGGCGTCGCCAGGGCCGGGTCGGCCCGGTGGTGGTCGGTCAGCTCGTCGCGCTGGAGCTGTGCCTCCTCGGTGTCTGGGTGGCCTCGACCGGGCCGGGCTGGCTGTTCGGCGTGGCGACGACCCTGGCGGTGCTCCTGCTCGCCGCGCTCTTCGGCCGCCGGGGCGGCCGGTGGTGGTACGAGGAGGTGATGCTGCGCCGCCGGCTGCGCAACCGCCGGCGCAGCGCCCGCGCCGCCGTCGCCGACGGCGGCACCGATCCCCGGCTGGCCGCCCTCGCCCCGGAACTGTCGGTCGTCGAGCTGACTGACCGGGGTACCCGGATGGGCATCGGGCGGGACGGCCGGGGCTGGTTCGCGGCGGTGGCCCTCACCGCCGGTCCGCAGGCGGCGGCCGGTCCGGTGCCGGCGGCCGTGGTGGACCGGGCCCTGGCGGTGCTGCGCGACTTCGTCGGCCCGGTCACCCTGGCCCAGGTGGTCTCGCACACCCTGGTCTGGTACCCGACCCCGGGTGCGCCGCCGGCCGCGCACCGGACGGTCTGGGTGGCGCTGCGGATCTCCGTGCCGCACGCCCGCAACGAGGCGGTGAGCCGGGGCGGGGGCGTGGCCGGCGTGCACCGGACGGTGGCCGCCGGGATCGGCCGGCTCGGCAAGGCGCTCACCGCGGCCGGCCTGCACCACCAGGTGCTGGACCGGGACGGGCTGCGGGCCGCCGTGCTCGCCGCCGCCGGGCTGGACCTGACCGCCGAGCCGCCGACGGAGACCTGGACCGGGCTGACCGGCGGCGGGTGGAGTCAGCGCTGCCTGACCCTGCGGGTCCGCTCCGGCGCACCGCTGGCCGGCCTGGTGGACGCGGTGACCGGGACCTCCGCCCCCTCGCACACGCTGGCGACCGTGGTCGTCCCGGGCGGCCGGCCGGTGCCCCCGCTGCTGCGGGTGGCCGCCATGGACAACCACGTCGAGGCGCTGGTGAAGGTGGTCCGGGACCTGGCCCGGCGGCACGGCACCCCGGCCCGCCCGCTGGACGGCCAGCACGGGCCGGGCGTCTACGCCACCGCCCCGGTGGGCACGGCCGCCGGCACCATCGCCCCCGGCACCTGACGCGTCGCCGGGCCTCGCCCCGGCTCGGGACGGGTCACGGGCGCAGGTGGACGATCCACTCGTAGACGCCGCAGACCCAGCAGGCCAGCGGGACCAGCGCCACGATCAGCAGGATCTCGACGATGTCCAGGGTGCGGCCCCACACCGGGGAGATCCGCTTGCCGGCCACGGTGAGCCCGTAGACCAGGCTGATCACCGCCACCAGCACCAGCCCGCCGACGACCAGGCCCAGCCGGACCGCCAGCGATCCCCCGGCGAACAGGGCGTACGCGGTCAGGCCCAGCCCGGCGGCACCGGCGACCAGCACCGGGACGCGCTGCGCCCGACCGAGGAACGGGCGGGCCCGCAGCAGCGACAGCAGGGCCAGCACCAGGCCGAGCAGCACCGCCGGCAGCCGCCCGTCCAGGGCGAGGACGACCTCGGTGCCGAGCACCAGCAGCGACACCGTCCAGAGCAGGCCGGTGAGGAACTCGTCGGCGCGCTCGCTGAGCTGGAGCACCTGCCGGCCGTCCACGCTCTCGGTGTCGCTCTTGAGGTCGTCCGGGCCGGTCGGGATGGACGGCACCGGCAGCCGGGCCAGCCGGTACGCCGTCATCGGCAGCATCGGCACGGTGCCGAACGCGACCGCCGCGACCACCGCCGAGGCGGCCGGCGCGCCGAGGTCGAAGAGCAGGGCGAGCAGCGCCCCGCCGACGACCGCCGCGCCGATCGCCACCGCGCCGAAGAACAGCGGCAACCGGTCGCCGACGGCCAGCGCCGCCACGGCGCCGAAGACCACCACGGCGGTGCCGGCGAGCAGCATGTCCGGGGCGGCCAGCTCGGGCAGCGGCCGGTCCCCGGCGAGCACCAGCAGGCCACCGACCGCCGCGTACCCGAGGCCCACGGTGGCCAGCACGACGCCGGTACGGCTGTCCCCGGCGGCCCGGGACAGCACGGCCGCGCCGACCACCAGGACGACCGCGAGCAGCAGCCCGGTCACCGCGCCGGGCAGGTGCGGCGGCCCGGCGGTCAGCGCGACGAGGGCCCCGACGCCCAGTGCCGCCGCCGCGAGCAGTACCCCGAAGGACCGGGTGGTGGAGACCTGCCAGGCGCCGGCGCGCTGGTTGGTGGCGGTGGCGACGGCGTCCACCACGTCGTCGAAGACGATCTCGGGGGCCGCCGAGATCCGGGGGTTGAAATAGAGCACCTCGCCGTCGCGGACGCCGAGCTGCGCGGCGGTCCGGCCGCCGTCCAGCGGCGGGCCGCCCAGCCGGGCCAGGCTCCAGCCGCCGTGCCGGGCGCCCTCGTCGGCCAGGTCCTCACCGGCGTACCGCAGCAGGGTGGGCAGCAGGTCGGCGAGCGGGACGTCGGCGGGCAGGGCCAGGTCCATCCGGGTCCTGGGCGCCACGACGGTGATCCGGCTCAGCCCGCCGGTCGGCGTCCTCGTCGCCACTGCGGCCTCCTCGTGCGCTCCTGCGATCCACCGTGACCGGCGGCATCGCCCCCGTGGGTCCACGACGCCCACGGGAGATTACCTACGATGGCGGGCACGTACGATGCCCACCCGACGACTCCGGCCGGTCACGCGCCATCCGGAAGCCGCCGCCGCACCGGCCGCGGCCCCGGTCGGCGCGCACCGTGGGCGGGCCGCTTCTGGGGGAGGAGACAGCCGTGAGCACGGTGGTGTTCCGCCGGCTTCCACGCCAACCGGGGCCCGCCCTGCCGCGCGGCGAGGTGCTGCTGGAGTCCCCTCCGGAGCTGCCCGAGCCGACCCCCCGGGGGATGGGCCAGCTCCTGATGATCCTGCCGATGATCTGCGGGGTCGGCGCGATGGCCTTCCTCTACGCCGGGCGGGGCGGCGGCATGATGACGTACGTCGCGGGTGGCCTCTTCGGCGTGTCCATGCTGGGCATGGCGATCGGTTCGCTGGCCACCGGCAACAACGACAAGGCGGAGCTGAACGCCGAGCGCCGCGACTACATGCGGTACCTCGCCCAGATGCGCCGGCGCACCCGGCGGGCGGCCGAGCAGCAGCGGGCCGCGATGGCCTGGCGGCACCCCGAGCCGGACGCGCTCTGGTCGATCGCCGCGTCGCGGCGGATGTGGGAGCGCCGGGTCACCGAGGACGACTTCGGTGAGGCGCGGGTCGCCACCGGGCCGCAGCGGCTGGCGGTGGAGATCGTGCCGCCGGAGACGAAGCCGGTCGAGGACCTCGAACCGATGAGCGCGATCGCGCTGCGCCGGTTCGTCCGGGCCCACTCGACGGTGCCCGACCTGCCCACCGCGCTCTCCGTCCGGGCGTTCAGCCGGGTGGTGCTGCGCGGCGAGCGGGAGCCGGTGCTTGACCTGACCCGGGCCGCGCTGGCCCAGCTCGCCACCTTCCACGCCCCGGACGACCTGGTCGTGGTCGTGGTGGCCGCCCCCGACCGGCAGTCGACCTGGGAGTGGGTGAAGTGGCTGCCGCACACCCAGCACACCTCGCGGACCGACGCCGCCGGTGCCCGCCGGCTGGTCTTCGCCAGCCTCGCCGAGGCCGAGGAGGCCCTCGCCGAGCTGCTGGCCGGCCGGCCCCGGTTCACCCCCGAGGCCAAGCCGCTGACCACCGCGCCGCACCTGGTGGTGGTGGTCGACGGCGGCGAGATCGCGGCGACCTGTCAGCTCACCGGGCACGGCCTGCTCGGCACCACCGTCGTCGACCTCTCCGGGACGGTGCCCCGGGACGCCGGCCGGTGGCTGCTCTGCCTCGACGCCGGCGACGGCAGCAGCCTGGAGCTGGTCCGGGGCACCTCCTCGTCCCGGCTGGGCCGCCCGGACCGGCTCGGGGCGGCGGCGGCCGAGGGGCTGGCCCGGCAGCTCGCCCCGTACCGGCTCTCCCAGCAGCAGGCGACCGCGGAGGAGCCGCTGGCCCGCAGCACGGAGCTGCCGGACCTGCTCGGGGTCGGCGACGCCGCCACGGTGGACGTGCGGCAGACCTGGCAGCCGCGTGGCCACCGGGACCGGCTGCGCATCCCGCTCGGCGTCGGGCCCGACGGCAACGTGGTCGAACTGGACTTCAAGGAGTCCGCGCACGAGGGCATGGGCCCGCACGGCCTGGTCATCGGCGCGACCGGGTCCGGCAAGAGCGAACTGCTGCGGACCATCGTCGGCGCGCTCGCCGTGACCCACTCCTCGGCGGAGCTGAACTTCGTCCTGGTCGACTTCAAGGGCGGCGCGACCTTCGCCTCGCTGGAGGCGCTCCCGCACACCAGCGCCGTGATCACCAACCTGGCCGACGAGCTGCCCCTGGTCGACCGGATGCGTGACGCCCTGGCCGGCGAGATGACCCGCCGCCAGGAGGTGCTGCGGGCGGCCGGCAACTACGTCTCCCGGTTCGACTACGAGAAGGCGCGGGCGGCCGGTGAGCCGCTGGACCCGATGCCCAGCCTGCTCATCATCTGTGACGAGTTCAGTGAGCTGCTCGCCGCCAAGCCGGACTTCATCGACCTGTTCGTGATGATCGGCCGGCTCGGCCGGTCGCTCGGCGTGCACCTGCTCCTCGCCTCGCAGCGGCTGGAGGAGGGGAAGCTGCGCGGCCTGGACACCCACCTGTCGTACCGGATCGGCCTGCGCACCTTCTCCGCCGTGGAGAGCCGGATCGTGCTCGGCGTGCCGGACGCGTACGAGCTGCCCAACGCCCCCGGTCACGGGTACCTGAAGACCGACACCAGCACGATGCTGCGGTTCCGGGCCGCGTACGTCTCCGGGCCGTACCGGGCGCCGGGGGAGAGCGCCCCGGTGTCGCGGGCGATGGTTCGCCGTCGGATCGTGCCGTACGGGGTGGACTTCGTGCCGGCCCCTGCGCCCGAGTTGGAGGTGGAGACCGCGCCGGAGCCGGAGCCGGCCGCCGAGGGCCGTACCGTGGCCATGCTGGACGTGCTGATCGACCGGATCAAGGGCCGGGGCCAGCCCGCCCACCAGGTGTGGCTGCCCCCGCTGGCCGAGCCACCGGGCCTGGGCGAGCTGCTGCCCGCGCTGAGCAAGGACCCGACGTACGGGCTCTGCACCGCCGGCTGGCCGGGCCGGGGCACGCTCGTCGTCCCGGTCGGCGTGGTCGACCGCCCGTACGAGCAGCGCCGCGACCCGATGCTGGTGGAGCTGGCCGGGGCGGGCGGCAACGTGGTCATCGTGGGCGCCTCGCTCAGCGGCAAGAGCACCATGCTGCGCTCGATGCTCGCCTCGCTGGCGCTCACCCACACCCCGCGTGAGGTGCAGTTCTTCTGCCTCGACTTCGGCGGCGGGGCGCTGCGCAGCCTGGCGGCGCTGCCGCACACCTCCGGGGTGGCCGGCCGGCGGGACACCGAGGCGGTCCGCCGGACGGTGGCCGAGGTGGTGGCCCTGATCGACGAGCGGGAGCTGCGCTTCACCCAGCACGGCATCGACTCGATGGCCGGCTACCGGCGGCGTCGGGCGGCCGGCGAGTTCGGCGACGACCCGTTCGGCGACGTCTTCCTCGTGGTGGACGGCTGGAACACGCTCCGCCAGGAGTACGAGGAGCTGGAACAGACGATCACCAACCTGGCCAACCGGGGGCTCGGCTTCGGGGTGCACGTGGTGCTGACCGCGGTCCGCTGGGCGGAGATCCGGATCAACATGCGGGACCTGCTCGGCACCAAACTGGAGCTGCGGCTCGGCGACCCGAACGAGTCCGAGATCGACCGGCGGGCCGCCGCGAACGTGCCGGAGAAGTCCCCGGGGCGCGGGCTCACCCGGGACAAGCTGCACTTCCTTGCCGCGATCTCACGGATCGACGGCCGCCGGGGCGTCGAGGACCTGACCGAGGCCTCGGTCGACCTGGCCCGGCACGTGGCGGCGGCGTGGCCGGGCCGGCCCGCCCCGAAGGTACGACTGCTGCCGCGCCGGCTCCCGGTCGCCGAGCTGGCCCGGATCGTCGACCGGTCGGTGCCCGGCCTGCCGATCGGGGTCAACGAGTCGGCGCTCGCCCCGGTCCACCTCGACCTGGCCAACGAGCCGCACCTGACGATCTTCGGCGACGCCGAGTGCGGCAAGACCAACCTGCTGCGGCTGATCGCCCGGGGCATCACCGAGCGGTACACCCCGGCGCAGGCCCGGCTGGTGATCGCCGACTACCGGCGCGGGCTGCTCGGCGCGGTCGAGGGCGACCACCTGCTCGACTACGCACCGTCCAACCAGGTGTTCGGCCAGGGGCTGGCCTCGATCCGCAGCGCGTTGTCCAACCGGCTGCCCGGCCCGGACGTGACCACCGCGCAGCTTCGGGACCGGAGCTGGTGGAAGGGCCCGGACCTCTACATCCTGGTCGACGACTACGACCTGGTGGCCTCCGGCGGCAACAACCCGCTCAGCGCGCTGCACGAGCTGTTGCCGCAGGCCCGGGACATCGGCCTGCACCTGATCGTCGCCCGGCGGGTCGGCGGGGTGGCCCGGGCGCTCTACGAGCCGGTGCTGCAACGGCTCCGCGAGCTGGACTCGCCCGGCCTGCTGATGTCCGGCAACCGGGAGGAGGGCGCGGTCTTCGGCACGCTGCGACCGAGCCCGCAGCCGCCCGGCCGGGGCACCCTGGTCCGGCGGCGCGACGGCCAGCAGTTGATCCAGACGGCCTGGGCCGACCCGGGCTGAGTCCCCATCGGTCACCCTCCGTCGCGGCCCGGCACCGGTCGTCGCCGCCCGGCCCGGTGCTCGTCACCGGCGTCCGGGCCGGCGGCCGGCTTCGGCCGGTGTGGATCCGGTGCCGGGTGGTGACCGTGGACGCTGTGCCGACCCACCGGCCGCGAGCAGGGCTGCGAGGACTGGACGGGCTCCGCTACGGTCTCTATCGAACGGTCCGTCGGTGGGGTGGTTCTGCCTTGCCGCGGGGGATGGGGCGCGGCTGATCCGCCGCCACAACCGATGACGGAAGGATGTGAAGCATGGCGTTCGAGGTCGAAGCTGCGACTCTGCATACCGCCGCGAGTGACGTGCGGTCCACGCGCAGCGAGGTCGACGGCGAGCTGAAGAAGCTGTGGGGTGTGGTCGACGACCTGGCCATCGCCTGGAAGGGGCAGGCCTCCGGCGGTTTCCAGCAGCTCATGACGCGCTGGAACGAGGACACGGCCAAGCTGCTCACGGCCATGGACAACATCGCCGACCTGCTCGACAAGTCGGGTACCACGCACCAGGTCAACGACGAGGAGCAGCAGCAGATGCTGGACAAGTTCCACGCTGCGCTCAACCCGTGATCCGCCGCGACGAGCAGGGGAGGAACCCATGAGCATCAAGGTCGACTACGCCGTCCTCGAGAGCAGCAACCAGCAGATGCAGGCCATCTCGCGGACGATCGACGAGAAGCTGGACACGCTGCGGTCCATGCTCACCAAGCTGCACTGGGAGGGCGAGGACCGCGCCGCCTACCAGCAGCACCAGGCCCAGTGGGACACGGCGGTGCGCGACATCAACCGCATCCTGAACGACATCGGCGGCGCCGTCGGTCTCGCCAAGGAGAACTACGTCACCACCGAAATGAGCAACTCCAAGGTGTGGAGCTGAGTTAACCGCGCCAGCGGCTCCGGTCCGGCTCGACCGGGCCGGAGCCGCTGTGCGTCTGCCCGTCCAGGCTCATGGGGGAGTCATGCGTAACCGTCTCCGACCGCTGCGGTGGTCCGCCGCCGCGCTGACGGTGCTGGTCGCCACCGGCACCGGCCTGCTGGTCGCGCCGGCCCCGGCGTCCGCCGAGACGGTCCGCGAGGCCCAGTGGTACCTGGACACCCTGCGCGTGCCGGAGGCCCACGAGACGACCCGGGGGCGGGGGGTCACCGTGGCCGTGGTCGACTCCGGCATCCACGCCGCCCACCCGGACCTGCGCGGCCAGGTGCTCGCCGGCCGGGGCTTCGGTCCCGGCGCGGCCCGCGACGGCCGCCGCGACGTCAGCGACAACGGCCACGGCACGTCGATGGCGGGGCTGATCGCCGGCCGGGGCGCGGGCGCGAACAGCCTGCTCGGCATCGCGCCGCAGGCCAGGATACTGCCGGTGGGCACCCCGGAGCGGGCCCGGCAGGCGGACCTGGCGGCCGGCATCCGGTGGGCCGCCGACAACGGCGCCGACGTGATCAGCCTGTCGGTCGGCGGCAGTGACGCCGCCGAGGACGAGCTCGCCGAGGCCGTCCGGTACGCCCAGGGCAAGGACGTGGTGCTGGTCGCCGCCGCCGGCAACCGTGCCGACGGCTCGACCACCGTGGTCGCCCCGGCCAACATCCCCGGCGTGGTCGCGGTGGCCGGGGTCGACCGGCGGGGCCGCCCCTCGGCGGAGTCGGTGACCGGCAGGGAGGTGGCGGTCTCCGCCCCGCTGGAGCGCATCCTCTCCATCGGTCCGCCCGACCACGTCCCGAGCGGGTACGGCTTCATCGGCGGCACCAGCAGCGCCACCGCCATCGTCGCCGGGGTGGTGGCGCTGATCCGCGCGGCGCACCCGGACCTGGACGCCGCCAACGTGATCAACCGGCTGGTCCGGACAACCCGGGACGAGGGGCCGGCGGGCCGCGACCCGGAGTACGGCTTCGGGGTGGTGAACCCGGTGGCGGCGGTGCGCCGCGACGTGCCGCCGGTCGACAGCAACCCGCTGCTCGCCACCGTCGCGGACGACGACCCCCGCCCCGAACCGGGCGAGAGCGGGGACGAGCCGGGGGCGCCCCTGTCGATCGGGCTCGCCGACGGGATCGGTGGTCTCCAGCTCGCGCTCTACCTGCTGGCCGCGCTCGCCGTGGTCGCCGTGGTGGTGGTCCTCGTGGTGGTCAACCGGCGGGCCCGCCGCCGGGCGGTACCCGCGCCGGCCCACTCCCCGCCGGGCGGGCACCCGTCCGCCGCCGCGGTCGGTCCGCAGCCGCCGGTGGCCCCGTACCCGCACGCGCCGCCGACGGCCCAGCCGCCGGCCCCGTATCCGTACGCTCCCCCGGCGGGAGCGGGTGGGCAGCCGCCGTCCTGGCCGGCCGCCGCACCCCCGCCCGCGCCCGGCTCCGACCCGTACCCGCGCTGACCCCGGACACCGCCGGCCGGCCCTGTCCCGCGTACGCGGGGTGGTCCCGGCGCTGAGGAAGGACACCCATGACCGACGAGAACGGTGAGGACCGCGTCGAGGTCCGGCTGCCGGCCGGCCTGCCGCTCAACGCCGGCACCCCCAACGGGGTGCAGGTACGCGGGCTGAGCTGGGACCAGCAGGGCGTCGACCAGGCGGAGACCCCCAGCGGGCTGGTCGCCGGCAGCGGCGAGCGGGGCGTCGAGACCGAGTGGGACGCCGGCACCCTCGACTCGGCGATCACCTGGCTGGAGACGCACGCCAGCTACCTGTGGCGGCTCTCGCACAACATGGTGGAGATCAAGGACACCCTGGGCGGGGACACCGGCGCGGGCGGGCAGAACAGCCCGTTCGGCAGCTTCGACGGCGCCCGGGAGCTGGCGCAGCGGCACTCGGGGCTCTACACCTCCACCGAGCGGAACCTGCGCACGCTCTCCGACGACCTGTACTCCGCCGCCGACGCGCTGCGCGAGGTCAAGCGGAACTACGAGGACGCCGAGGGCGCGAACGCGGTGACCGCGCAGGAGATGACGCGGATGCTGAACAGCGCCGCCAGCGGCGACGCGAGCTGACGGGGGGAGCGGGAGATGGGTGACAAGAGCTGGGAGGACATGGCCCGGGAGGTCCTCGTCGACGGCCGTCCGGACAAGATCGCCAGCGCGGCGCTCGGCTGGCAGGAGCTGATCAAGAACCTGGGCGAGGTCAAGGAGAGCCTGGAGACCAACGTCAAGGACCTCAACGCCACCTGGAAGGGCCCCGGGTACGACGCGTTCAAGGGTCACATCGAGAAGCTGGCCAAGAACGTCGAGCAGACCATCGACGACGTCGACAACCCGGGCCGGGGCAAGGTCAGCCTGATCGCCACCCTGAACACGGCCGCGAGCCAGCTCGAGGAGGCGCAGGCGAAGATGCCCATCCCGGCGGCGGCCATGGGTGACGTGCTGGCGGCCCGCAACGGTGAAATGATCATCGGTGTCGGCCTCTTCGAGACCCGGGTCAAGGCCGACGTGCTGGGCAGTTGGCCGGTCGAGCAGATCGGCAAGTTCACCGACTGGCTCACCGGCTGGTTCTCCGATCAGGAGGGCGAGGCGCGGCAGGTCTACAACGAGGTCAACGGCAACTTCCGGGACCGGGTCCGGGACACCGGCGAGAGCGGAAACGTCACCGGCCTCACGCCGGACGACATGACGCCCTTCGACCCGAGTGGCGGCGGTGGGGGCGTACCCCCCGGTGGGATGCCCGGGGCGGGCGGGCTCGGCGACACTCCCGGCCTGGGCGCCACGCCGTCCGTCGGCGGGGTGGGCGGGGTCAAGCCGCCCGGCACCGACGGGTTCACCCCGACCACCCACCCCGACCTGGGCTCCGGCGGCGGGTACGACGACGGCCCGGGGACGTACCCCGGCACCGGCGACTACCCCGGCGGCGGTGGGCTGGACGACGACGAGTGGAGTTCGGGGCTGGCCGGCGCGGGCGGGCCCAGCACCCCCGGGCTCGGCTCCGCCGGTGGGGGCGGGCTGCCCGGCGGGTCGGGCCTCGGCTCCGGCGGCGTGGGGGCCGGTGGCGGCCTGGGCGGCGGTGGCGGCGCGATGGCCGGCGCCGGGATCGGCCGGGCGGTGAGTCCCGGAATGCCCCCGATGGTCGGCGGTGGTGGCGCCGGG
>NZ_LRQV01000159.1 GCF_001567585.1 Micromonospora rosaria | reverse complement strand
GGGGTCGGTGCCGGCGGCGGGGGCACCGGAGGGGTGGGGGCCGGCGGAACGGGGCTCGGGACGGGCGTCGGGGCTGGTGCCGGCCTGCCGGGCGTCGGCGGTTCCACCGGCTCGGGGGTCGGGACCGGCCCGGGTGCCGGCGTCGGCTCCGGCGTCGGGGCTGGTTCGGGGGTCGGAGCCGGGGCGGGTGCGGGGGTCGGCGGGGCCGGCTCCGGGTCGACCGGGGCCGACCGGTACACCTTGGCGCCGCTGACCGGGGTGCCGGCCGCCGCCTCGGTGGCCGAGACCCGCTGCGCGCCGGGTACCGAGGCGCTGGCGCGGGCCGCGCCGCCCTCGGGCCGCCCGATCCGCTGGCCGGGTACGGCGGCGGACGCGGTGGCGCGGGCCGGTCCGGTGCCGGCCGGTGGGGTCGGTCCGGCGGGATGGTCGGCCGCATCGGTGGCCTCGGCCGTGCCGGCGGGGGTGGCGGCACCGCCCGCCGGGGCCGTGGCACGGGAGTCCGGGGCGGACGCCGTCGCCCGGTACGTGGTCCCGCCAGCCGGGTGGGCGGTGGGGGAGTCCGGTGCGGGGCCTGTCCGATTCACGACACTGACCCGGGCGCGGGCCGTACCGCGAGAGGCGACGCCGGCACTCGGGAGGCTGCCGCCCTCCGGGCCGGCCCCGGCCTTCGCAGCGGTGCCGGCGGCGGCCGGGGGGTCACCGGACGAATCGACGGGCCGGTCGGACGCGACCCCGGTCACCAGGGCGGGTGCCGGCACGGACGCGCGCCCGGTCGGTGCCACTCCGCCGGCCCGGTCGGCCGGTTCGGGCGCGGATCCGGGGTCGGCCGTCTCCACCGGAACCTGCTGCTCGCCCATGCTCGTCCTCCGCACCGATCCCGCACCCGGCTCCTGGACAGCGGAGCCGGGAGTGCCTGGGTGTCACGGTGCCATACTCCCGCCCGACAGCACAGCCGGAGTGGACCGTTGCGTCCGACCGGCCGGGCCAGTCTCCCGGCCGGGCCACTCTCACGGCCGGTGCGCGGGCTGGGCTCGGTCGGGGCGGGTCGGTGCCCGGTCGGCTCGGCCGGCGCTCAGTCGCCGCTGGTGCTCGGCTCCGGCGAGGCCGCCTCGCTGGCCGGATCCGAGGGCGAGGCCTCGACCGACGTGCTCGGCGTGACCGTCGGCGACGGCGACGGGCTGGTCGACTCGCTGGGCTTCGGCGTCGGGCTGGGGCTCGTCGGCTTCGGGGTCGGGCTCGGGCTGGTGGGCTTCGGCGTGGGGCTCGGGCTCGTCGGCTTCGGGGTGGGGATCGGCTTCGGCGACGTGGACGGCTTCGGGGTGGGCTTCGGCGTCGGCTTGGGGGTCGGCTTCGGCGTCGGCGGGGTGGTGTCCGGCCGGTCGGCGGCCGGCACCGCGCCGATGACGCGGGTCGCCGCGAACAGCCGCGACCACCGCACCGGGGAGATCTTCACCACGTCGCCGGTGGTGGGCGCGTGGACCATCTTCCCGTCACCGATGTACATGCCCATGTGGTGGATCGTCCGCCAACTGCTGCCCGAGGCGAAGAAGACCAGATCGCCGGGGAGCAGGGCGGTGCGCGCGACGGTACGGGAGCGGGTGGCGTAGTACTGGTCCCGGGAGACCCGGGGCAGGTCGAAGTAGTCGGCGCCCTTCGACCGGTACGCGGCCCAGACCAGGCCGGAGCAGTCGAAGGCGTCCGGCCCCTCGGCCGCCCAGACGTACGGGTCGCCGCGCTGCGCCAGGGCGTACCGGACGGCGGCCATGGCGCGCGGGTGGGCGGTCATCCCGGCTGCGCTGCCGCCGTTGACGTACTCCGAGCCGAGCTGCTGCTCGGCGGCGTCCTGCTGCCGTTCCAGCTCGACGAGCTGCGTGGCGTTGTCCTTGCGGAGCTGGAGGAGCTTCGTCTCCTGGGTGCGCCGCTCCTTGTCGATGGCGGCGTACTGCTCGCGGATGCCCTGGGCCCGCGACTCGGCCGCGACCAACGCCTGCGCGGTCGCCTGGTCACCGGCGCGCGCCCGGGTCAGCTCACCGCCGGTGCTGGTGGTGGCGCCGGGTGCCTTGTCACCCCGGGAGATCCGCTGGAGCTGGCTGAGGTGGTGCAGGTCCTGGCCGAACTCGCCGGCGGGCAGCGCGGCGGCGGCCTTGAGGGTGTCCGCCGCGGCCTGGTCGGCCTTCTGCTGGGCCTGGGTGAGCGCCTGCTGGGCGAGTTCCCGGTTCTGCTTGGCGGTGGCGAGCTGCGCCTCGGCCTCGGTGCGCTGCTGTTCCAGGCCGAGTAGCTGGTCACCGAGCAGGCCGAGCTGGGTCTGCGCGGCGGTGATCTGGGCTGCCAGCGGGCCGGAGGTCAGGTTGGCGGGCGGGACCGTGGTCGGCGTCCCCGGCAGGGTCGGCACCCCTGGCGCGGTCAACCCGCCCGGCAGGTGCAGGCCACCGGTGACGACCGGCCGCGACCCGCTGTCGGGCACGGTGGCGGGCAGCGAGGGGTCCGCGTAGGCCGGGGCGGTCAGCACCGCCGTGGCGACCGCGCCGAGGAGCGCGGCCCAGAGCCTCGGTCGGAGTACCGGGGAGACCACCGGGCGCCGTCGTGTCCGTCGCCGCCCGTGCCCGCTGTCGACCATCCTGCTCCTCGTCCCGCTGGTCGCGCATGGTGACGCGACGGCTGGGGACGTCGCCGGTGTTGTGTCGTCCCCCAACCTGTCCTACCGCACCGGACCGGCGATGTCGATATGCGAGCGGGTTACAGGAACCTGAGAACCGGTGATGTGCCCGACCGTGCCGAGACGTGTTCGGCCGGTCGACGTAGGCTCGACCGGTACCCAGGTGGAAGGACGTGGCTTGCGATGGACGCCGGACTCAAGCGTGAGCTGGAAGCGAAGGTGTACGCCGGGGAGCGGCTGAGCCGGGAGGACGGTGTCGCCCTCTACGACAGCGACGACCTCGCCTGGCTCGGGCGGCTGGCGCAGCACCGGCGTACCGAGCGCAACGGCGACCGGGTCATGTTCAACGTGAACCGGCACCTGAACCTGACCAACGTCTGCTCCGCCTCCTGCGCGTACTGCTCGTTCCAGCGCAAGCCGGGCGAGAAGGACGCGTACACGATGCGTATCGACGAGGCGGTCCGCAAGGCCAAGGAGATGGAGGACGAGCAGCTCACCGAGCTGCACATCGTCAACGGCCTGCACCCGACCCTGCCCTGGCGGTACTACCCGAAGGTGCTGCGCGAGCTGAAGGCCGCCCTGCCGAAGGTCAAGCTGAAGGCGTTCACCGCGACCGAGGTGCAGTGGTTCGAGAAGATCAGCGGGCTGACCGCCGACGAGATCCTCGACGAGCTGATGGACGCCGGCCTGGAGTCGCTGACCGGTGGCGGCGCGGAGATCTTCGACTGGGAGGTCCGCCAGCACATCGTGGACCACGCCTGCCACTGGGAGGACTGGTCACGGATCCACCGGCTGGCGCACAGCAAGGGCATGAAGACCCCGTCGACGATGCTCTACGGCCACATCGAGGAGCCCCGGCACCGGGTCGACCACGTGCTGCGACTGCGCGAGCTCCAGGACGAGACCGGCGGTTTCGTGGTCTTCATCCCGCTGCGCTACCAGCACGACTTCGTCGACTCGGCGGACGGCAAGATCCGTAACCGGATCCAGGCCCGGACCACGATGGCGGCGCCGGCCGAGTCGCTGAAGACCTTCGCCGTCTCCCGGCTGCTCTTCGACAACGTGCCGCACGTGAAGTGCTTCTGGGTGATGCACGGGCTGTCGGTGGCCCAGATGTCGCTGAACTTCGGCGTCGACGACCTGGACGGCTCGGTGGTGGAATACAAGATCACCCACGACGCCGACTCGTACGGCACCCCGAACACGATGCACCGGGACGACCTGCTGCACCTGATCTGGGACGCCGGTTTCCAGCCGGTGGAGCGCAACACCCGCTACGAGGTGGTCCGGGAGTACGACCCCGCCCCCTCGCTCGCGCAGCGGCGGGCCGAGCCGCAGCAGGTCTGGGCCTGACGGCGGCGTACCCTGAACCCGGCATGAGTGAGCGGAGCGGGTTTCCCCGACGGGACGACCAGGGGCGCATCCTCACCCTGGGCGACCTGCTCGGGGTGAGTCTCGCCGGCGTGGTGATCGGCGTGCTGGCGCTGGTCCTGTTCGACGCCGTCTTCGCCAGCATCGGCGCGGCGGAGTTCGGCCGGGCCAACGGCTGGCTGGCGGTCATCCTGCCGGCCTGGTTGTTCTGGGACGACTTCCGGGCCTGGGAGTTCGGCGCGGCCCGGGTGACCGCGGCGCTGGTGGCCGTGGCGACCGCCGTGGTCAGCGGGTTGCTGGTGGCCGGGCTCTCCGCCGGCCTCCCGCCGCTGGCCTCCGGCGCGCTGGGGGCGGCGGCCTGGACCGTGGTGTTCGCCCTGGTCTGGTTCCCGGGCGTGCGCTGGTTGGCCAACCGGACCGGCTGACCGTCGCGCCGGGCGTGGGCCCGGCGGCGCGTCAAGGGCGCGCCGGGCCTGCGCCCGGCGGCGCGTGGAGGTTGCGCCGGGTGCCGTGGAGGTTGCGCCGGGCGTGGGCCGGGCGGTGGAGGTGGCGTCGGGCGTGGGCCCGGCGGCGTGACGAAGGAGTGGCAACGTGAGCGCGGCGGCGAAGTACACGCTGGGCCGGATCGGGCTGTTCGTCGTGGTGCTCGCGGCGCTCTGGTTCGTCGAGATGAGCCTGTTCCTGAGGTTGCTGCTGGCGCTGCTCTTCTCGGCCGCGCTCTCCTTCTTCCTGCTGCGGGGCTGGCGGGACGAGATGGCCGAGGAGATGGCCAGCGCGGCGGAGCGCCGCCGGAGTGAGAAGGAGCGGCTCCGCTCCGCCCTGGCCGGTGACGACGAGGCCGGCGCCGGTGGTGGCGCGGCCGGCGGGCGTGCCGGTGCCGACGCGGCCGGCAAGCCCGGCAGCGGCGACGGTACTGCTGACCGAGGGTAGCCGTTTCGTCACTTAGTTTCGTGCCCGACCCCTCGCGGCGAAGGTTGTTGCCGGAATGAGGATGCGGTCGGGATGATTGCTCCAGTGACAGATATTGATATGACCATGTGAGTGGATGCCGGAGGCTGCCGCACACCGCGGCACCCGGCGCCCGAGGAGGCTCGCATGATCCGTATCCCCCTCCGTCGCCGGCTGACGCTGGCCGTGGTCACCGGGCTGGCCCTGGTGACCACCCTGACCGCGCCGGTCTCCGCCCGCCCCGCCCCGGACCGGGACGCCGGGTCGGCCACGGTCCAGTACCGGGTGCTCGGTCCGCGTACGGTCGCCGACCGCACCGCCGTGGCCGGCACCGGCGCGGCGATCGACTACGTCGAGCACGGGGTGCTGCACGTCTCCGCCACCCGGGCCGAAGCCGCCGCGATCACCCGGCTCGGCTTCCGGCTGGAGGAGGCCCCCGCCGCGCCCGGCCACGACCACGGCACGGACGACGTCAGCATCATGGGTTTCCCGCCGGCCGACAGCAACTACCACGACTACGCGGAACTGACCGCCGTGGTGAACAAGGTCGTCGCGGACCATCCGAGCATCGCCCGCAAGATCAGCATCGGCCGGTCGTACGAGGGCCGTGACCTGATGGCGGTGAAGATCTCCGACAACGTCGGCACCGACGAGAACGAGCCGGAGATCCTGTTCAACTCCCAGCAGCACGCCCGCGAGCACCTCACCGTCGAGATGGCGATCTACCTGCTGAACCTCTTCACCGACTCGTACGGCACCGACTCCCGGGTGACCAACATCGTCAACACCCGGGAGATCTGGATCGTGCCGACGGTCAACCCGGACGGCAGCGAGTACGACATCGCCACCGGCTCGTACCGCTCCTGGCGGAAGAACCGGCAGCCGAACAGCGGCTCGTCCTTCGTCGGCACCGACCTGAACCGCAACTGGTCGTACCGCTGGGGCTGCTGCGGCGGCTCGTCGGGCTCGCCCTCCTCGGACACGTACCGGGGCCCGTCCGCCTTCTCCGCGCCGGAGACCGCCGCGCTGCGGACCTTCGTCAACAGCCGGGTCGTCGGCGGGGTGCAGCAGATCAAGGCGAACATCGACTTCCACACCTACTCCCAGCTCGTGCTCTGGCCGTTCGGCTACACGTACAGCAACACCACCACCGGGATGACGGCCGACCAGTACAACACCTTCGCCACGCTGGGCCAGCAGATGGCCGCCACCAACGGCTACACCCCGCAGCAGTCCAGCGACCTCTACATCACCGACGGCGACAGCATCGACTGGATGTGGGGGCAGCACGGGATCTGGGCGTACACCTTCGAGATGTACCCCGGCTCGGCCTCCGGCGGCGGCTTCTACCCGCCCGACGAGGTGATCCCGGCGCAGACCTCCCGCAACCGGGAGGCGGTGCTGCTGATCAGCGAGTACGCCGACTGCGCGTACCGGGTCATCGGCAAGCAGGCGCAGTACTGCTGACCGTGGCGGCGTCCGGCCGGACGCCGTGACCCGACACCGGTGGGGGTCCCGTGCCGGCGGGACCCCCACCGCCCCACGCCCGGCGCAGCTCAGGTCACCCGCCGGAACCTGCGGTGACGATCTCGGTACCGGGTGCGCTACCGTGCTACCGATCGTGCGCAGCGAAGCCGGTGCGAAACCGGCGCTGTCCCGCAACTGCGATGCCCCGCCGCCCCGCGGACACCCCCGTCCGCCCCGCGCCCCGGGGACGAGCCAGGTCGCCTGCGGCGCGGTCGCGAACCGCGCTCTCGAGGAAGGGCGCCTCGTGGACGGGCGGGCCCCCTCCCTGTCGGCGAAGCACCACCACTCCTCGACCGACAGGAGGCATCGGATGTCCAGACGTACCCCCCGGTTGTTCACCGCGGTGATCGCGGTCGCCGCGCTCGCCCTCGGCGCCTGCGCGCAGGACACCGCCGAGGAGCCGGCGGGCGGCGCGAGCCCCGGCGGTGCCGCCGCCTACCCGGTCACGGTCGGCGACCTCACCCTGGAGCAGCGGCCCGAGCGGATCGTCTCGCTCGCCGCCACCGCGACCGAGATGCTCTTCGCGATCGGCGCGGGCGCCCAGGTCACCGCCGTCGACGAGCAGTCGAACCACCCGCCGGAGGCGCCGAAGACCGACCTGTCCGGGTTCCAGCCGAACGCCGAGGCGATCGTCGCGAAGAACCCCGACCTGGTGGTCCTCTCCAACGACATGAACAAGATCGTGGACCAGCTCACCCGGCTGAAGGTCCCGGTCTTTATGACCCCGGCGGCGACCACCCTCGACGACACGTACCAGCAGATCACCGACCTGGGCCGGCTCACCGGTCACACCGAGGCCGCCGCCGAGGTCACCAAGCGGATGCAGGACGAGATCGCCGCCCTGCTCAAGGACCTGCCGCAGCGGGCCGGGAAGCTCACCTACTACCACGAGCTGGGGCCGGAGCTGTACAGCGTGACCAGCAGGACCTACATCGGCTCGCTCTACACCCAGCTCGGACTGGAGAACATCGCCGACCCGGCGGACCCGGACGGCAACAAGGGCGGCTACCCGCAGCTCTCCCAGGAGATGATCGTCAAGGCCGACCCGGACTTCATCTTCCTCGCCGACACCAAGTGCTGTCAGCAGTCGGCACAGACGGTCGCGGCGCGCAGCGGCTGGTCCAGCCTCTCGGCCGTGAAGAACAACCAGGTCGTGGCGCTCGACGACGACATCGCCTCGCGCTGGGGCCCGCGCGTGGTGGAGCTGCTGCGGGCGATCGTCGACGCGGTCGCCAAGGTCCCGGCGTGATCCTGACACCGTCCGGCCGGCCCGGCGGGGCCCTCCGTCCCGCCGGGAGGAGGGCACCGTCCGCCGGGTCCGGACGGTCGCCGTCGAGGTGGCCGTGGGACGCCGGGCCGAACCGACCTTGAACCGGCTCCGGTCCGGCCGGGTCACGTCGGTGGACCGTCCCGCGCGCCCGGCCGCCGCACCCGCCGGACTCCGGGCGCGCTGGCTGGTCGCCGGCCTCGTCGCGGTCGTCGGCACGCTCGTCGCCGGGGTCGCCCTCGGCCCGGTCAGCCTCCCGCCGGGCAGCGTCGCCCTGGAACTGCTCAACCTCCTGCCCGGGGTGCGCCTGGAGAGCGGGCTGACCGAGCGCGAGATCGCCATCGTCACCGAGCTGCGGCTGCCCCGGGTGGTGCTCGGGCTGCTCGTCGGCGGGCTGCTCGCCCTGGCCGGCGGCTGCTACCAGGGCGTGTTCCGCAACCCGCTGGCCGACCCGTACCTGCTGGGGGTGGCGGCCGGGGCCGGGCTGGCGGTCACCGCGGCGATCGCCCTGGGCGCCGGCGGTGAGCCCGGCCGGCTGCCGATGACCGTCCCGCTGGCCGCCTTCGTGGGCGCGCTCGGCGCGGTGCTGATGACGTACCTGCTCGGCTCCGCCGGGGGGCGCGGGCGGTCCCCGGCGACGTTGATCCTGGCCGGGGTGGCGGTCTCCGCGTTCCTCTCCGCCGGCCAGACGTACCTGCTGCAACGCAACGCCGACAGCATCCAGCAGGTGTACTCCTGGCTGCTCGGGCGGCTGGCCACCGCCGGCTGGGGCGACGTACGGCTGGTCCTGCCGTACTTCGTGGTGACCGTGGTGGTGGTGCTGCTGCACCGGCGGGAACTGGACGTGCTCTCCCTCGGCGACGACGAGGCCGGCAGCCTCGGGCTGCACCCGCAACGCTCCCGGTACCTGCTCATCGCCGCCGCCTCGCTGGGCACCGCCGCGGCGGTCTCCGCCACCGGCCTGATCGGCTTCGTCGGGATCATCGTCCCGCACACCGTCCGGCTGCTCGCCGGGTCGAGCTACCGGGTGATCCTGCCGCTCTCGCTGCTCTTCGGCGGGGCCTTCCTGGCGCTGACCGACGTGGTCGCCCGGACCGCCGCCGCCCCGGGCGAGGTCCCGATCGGAGTGGTCACCGCGTTGCTCGGCGGCCCGTTCTTCGTGCTGGTGCTGCGCACCGCCCGCCGGATGCTGGCATGACCACCGACCCCACCGCCCCCGCCCCCGGCGGGCCGCCCTCGCCTCCCGGTGCGCCGCCGTCGTCTTCCGGTGTGCCGCCCTCGTCTGGTGGTGGGCCGCCGCCGGCGGTCGAGGTGCGGCGGTTGCAGGTCGCCCTGGGTGGGGTGCCGGTGCTGACCGGAGTGGAGCTGACCGTCGCGGCCGGCGAGTGGGTCACCGTGATCGGCCCGAACGGCGCCGGCAAGTCGACCCTGCTGCGCGCCGTCGGCGGCCTGCTGCCCGCGCCCGGCGCCATCTCCCTCTTCGGTACGCCCAGCGAGGCGCTGCGGCGTCGGGAACGGGCCCGGGTGGTGGCGACCGTGCCGCAGTCCCCGGTCGTCCCGCCCGGGATGGCGGTGCTGGACTACGTCCTGCTCGGCCGGACCCCGTACATCCCGCCGCTGGGGCGGGAGACCGCCGCCGACCTGGCGGCGGTGGACGACGTGCTGGGCCGGCTGGACCTGCGCGGCTTCGCCGACCGGGAGCTGGCCACCCTCTCCGGCGGTGAACGGCAGCGGGTCTTCCTGGCCCGCGCGCTGGCCCAGGGCGCCACCCTGCTGCTGCTCGACGAGCCGACCAGCGCCCTGGACATCGGTCACCAGCAGGAGGTGCTGGAACTGGTCGACCAGCTCCGCCGGGAGCACGGGCTGACCGTGCTGGCCACCATGCACGACCTCTCCATCGCCGGGGAGTACGCCGACCGGCTGGTGCTGCTCTCCGCCGGCCGGGTGGCCGCCGTCGGTCCGCCCCGGGCGGTGCTCACCGAGGAGTTGCTGGCCGCGCACTACCGGGCCACCGTCCGGGTCGTCCAGGGTGAACACGGCCCACTGGTGGTCCCGGTCCGCCGCCGCCACGGGTAAGGAAGGGCTCCGGGTAAGGAAGGGCCCCTTATTAACAGCCCGGAGGTGAGAGGGGTTCCCTTCTCTACCGGATGCGTTAAGAAGGGGCCCTTCCTTTCACCCCAGCTCGCGGAGGGCGACCACCGAGAAGAGGGCGCCCTGCGGGTCGCGGAGGGCGGCGATCCGGCCGGTCTGGATGTCCCGGGCCGGCACCAGGACGTCACCACCCAGCTCGGTGGCGCGCCTCGCGGCGTCGTCGGCGTCGGCCACCGCGAAGTACACCGCCCAGTACGCCGGCAGGTCGGCCGGGAACCCGTCGCCCAGCGGCGGCATCATCCCGGCGACCACCCGGTCCCCGAGCCGCCAGCCGGTGTAGTCGGTCGGGTCCGTCGGGTGCTCCTCCGGCTGCCAGCCGAAGACCAGCTCGTAGAAGGTCTTCGCGCCCTCCGGGTCGGGGGTGACCAGCTCGGTCCAGCTCAGCGCGCCGGGCACGTTGAACACCTCGGCGCCGCGCATCGCCATCGGCTGCCAGACGCTGAACGCCGCGCCGGCCGGATCGGCGAAGACCGCCATCCGACCCTGGTCGAAGATCTCCAGCGGGGGGACCACCACCTGCCCGCCGGCCGCCGTGACCCGGGTGGCGACCAGGTCGGCGTCGTCGGTGGCCACGTAGATGGACCAGATCGGCACCTGGTCCGGGGTGGCCGGCGGCCCGGCCCCGGCGGCGGCCAGCCCCTCCCGCAGGAAGGTGGTGTACCCGCCCGCCTCCGGTTGCGGCGCGACCCGGCCGGTCCAGTCGAACAGCGCGGCGTAGAACCGCTTCGCGTCCGCCAGGTCCGGCGTGGCCAGGTCCGCCCAGCAGGGGGTTCCCGGCGGTACGGTCTGCACGCTGGCCCCCTCCCGGCGGGCGGTGCCCGGTGGCCCCACCCCTTGCCGGCATCGTGGCATCGCCGCGCGGTCCGCCGCAGGCGAACCGCGCAGAACGGCCGGGTACGGCCGGCGACCGGCCCAACCCGGTGACCGCCGCCCCGGTCGCGCCGTCGTCCCGCCGTACCCGGCGGCCGGCCCGGGGCGGGCCGGGTCAGCGGGCCGGGGCGGCTCAGCGGGCCGGGGAGGCCGGTGCGTCGACGAGCGGGGCGGGCAGCGGCGCGGTGTGCAGCACGGTCAGCCGGCTGACCGCCCGGGTCAGCACCACGTACAGCCGGTGCAGCCCGCGCGGCTCGGCCGCCACGATCGCGGCCGGTTCGACGGCCACCACCTGGTCGTACTCCAGGCCCTTGACGGCGGTCGCCCCGACCACGGTGACCCGCGTCGCGGCCTCGACGTCGTCGGGGGTCGCGGTCTGCACCCCGGCGGCGGCCAGCGCCGCGCGGAGCCGGTCCACCGCGTCGTCGGCGGCGATCACCCCGACCGACCCGTCGTGCGCCAGCGCCGCCCGCACCTCGGCCACCGTCGCCGCCACCAGGTCCGGCACGGTACGCACGTCGAGCGCGCCGTCGCGGCGCAGCGACTCGGCCGGCGGTACGTCGACGGCGAGCGCCGGGAGCAGCCGGTTCGCCAGCGCGACCACGGCGGCGGGTACCCGGAACCCGACGGTCAGCGGCACCACCGCCGCGTCCGGCTTACCCAGGTGGGTCAGGGACTCCCGCCAGTCGGTGGCGGACCACGGGGCGGTGCCCTGGGCCAGGTCGCCGAGGAGGGTGAGCGACCCGTGCTCGCTGCGCCGGGCGATGGCCCGGCACTGCATCGGGGAGAGATCCTGCGCCTCGTCGACCACCACGTGCCCGAAGCCGGACGGCCGTGCCAGCAGCCCGGCGACCTCGTCGACGAGGACCGCGTCGGCGGCCGTCCAGCGGGTCGCCTTTGGCGTCCGGCCGAGCCGGCCCGCGCGGAGCAGGTCCTGCTCGGCCGGGGTGAGCAGCCCGTCGGCCGCCGTGGCCAGCACCTGCGGGTCGGTGTAGAGCAGGTGCAGCAGCCCCTCCGGGGTGAGCGCCGGCCAGGTCGCGTCCAGGAAGTCGGTCACCGGTCGGCACCGGCCCATCCGGCGCAGCCAGGCGTCGCCGGGTGACTCCGCCCGCCGGGACTCGGCCTGCAACTGGAGCAGCGCGACCACCCGGGCCCGGACCCGCTCCCGCCCGGTGGCGTACGGCAGCCCCTCCCGACGGGTCTCCTCGACGATCCGGTGCAGCGGGTCCACCCCGATCCGCCAGCGGAACGACCCGTCGGAGACCACGATCGGCTCGGTCGCCCCGGTGACCCGCGCGTCGACCGCCCGGCGGAGTACCTCGGCCAGCCGGGCGTCGTGCTTGAGCGCGGCCACCTCCGGGGCGTCGACCGCGCGTACCGGCACCCGGACGACCAGCTCCTCCACCGTGGCCTGGGCGACCTCGACCTCGCCGAGGGCGGGCAGCACGGCGGCGATGTACGCCAGGAAGGCCCGGTTCGGCCCGACCACCAGCACCCCCGACCGGCGCAGCCGCTCCCGGTGCAGGTAGAGCAGGTACGCGGCCCGGTGCAGCCCGACCGCCGTCTTCCCGGTGCCCGGCGCGCCCTGCACGCAGAGCGAGGTCTCCAGGTCGGCCCGGACCAGCTCGTCCTGCTCGGGCTGGATGGTGGCGACGATGTCCCGCATCGGCCCGACCCGGGGACGTTCGATCTCGCCGGTGAGGATCCGGCTGGCCGTGCCCAGCTCCTCGCCCCGGCCCAGGTGCTCGTCCTCGAAGCTGGTCAGCTCGCCCCGGTCGAAGCCGAACCGGCGGCGGACCGTCACCCCCTGCGGGTCCCGGGCGCTGGCCCGGTAGAACAGCCGCGACAGCGGCGCCCGCCAGTCCAGCACCAGCGGCTCGCCGAGGTCGTCGGTGACGTGCCGTCGCCCCACGTGGTGCTCCGCGTCGGCGAAGGTGAGCCGACCGAAGAAGAGCGGGGTGTCGGGCTGGTCGGCCAGTTCGGCGACCCGGCGGGACAGCGTCCGGCCCAGCGTCTCCGCCGCGTAGGGGTCACCGGCGACGTCCTGGCCGGTGGCGAAGAGCGCCTCGGCCCGCTCGCGCATCCGAGCCAGCGCGGCGCGGGAGGTCGCCAGGTGCGCCTGCTCGGCGGCGAGGGCCGTGGCGAGCCCGCTCTCCGGGCGGTCGGCGGTGTGCCTGCTTCCCGGGCGGTCGGCGGTGTGTGGGGGCGGGGCGGTCGGTTCGACTGACTGGGCCATCGGGCGGACCTTTCGCAGACGCTGACGCCCCCCGACCCGCGGCCGGAGGGTCCGTCGATCGAGGTGGCCGCCCGGCGCTCCATCTCACGTGGTACCGGCTGTGCCCGTGCAGGTGGACGCGGCGTTGCCGCGCGGCCGTCGATGGTACGCGCAGCGCGCCCCACCAGCGACCGATTTCCGGTACCGGAGTTCCGCTGGGGCGGGGCATGTCCGCCGGGGCTGCAGCAGATGGCTGTGCGGAGCGGGACGCAGGGGCCGGTTCACGATCAGCGGGTGGCGCCTCGCCTCGGGCTTGTCGGTGTGGTGACCCTCGTCCTCCTGTGGAGCTGCCCTCACAGACGGGGCAGGGCGCGGCAGCCCGGTGAGAGCGGAGAGCGTACGACGTCCGCGTGTGTGGGCGTCGGACCCGGTACCCACTGCCGGCCGCGGTTCGCCGTCGTCGGGTCCTGGAGATCTTGGACATGTGCCGTGCGGAGTGGACGGGAGCTGTCCGAGTCACCCCGGTTCTATTTGCGGAGAAGGTCTGACCAGGGGCACCGAACGCCGGCAGGGCGCCCCAGGACCGTCGCGGCGGCCACTACCGGCCACAGTTCGTGCACGGCTGCGGCATCGGGGACGACACGGCCCCTTCCTCGCCGAGACCTGACCGTCAAGCAGGCCAACTTGCCACTTATGTCCCAAACGCTGCCGCCCTTGAGGTGGGCCTCCGAGAGACCTTGGAGCCG
>NZ_LRQV01000158.1 GCF_001567585.1 Micromonospora rosaria | reverse complement strand
CCGCGCGGTGGGGCGGGCCGCCGCGTGCGACCCGCCCCACCACCGGTCAGCAGGGGCCGTTGTCGGCCCAGACCTGCTGGCTGTTCGACCCGGGCACGTCACCCTGGGTCCACCACTTCGCCGTCCACCGGCGACCGTTGTGCGAGACCACCGCCCCGCCGGTGTACGCGGTGCCGGCCGACCACGCGGGTGCCGTGCACGCCCCCGAGGTCGGGGTCGGGGTCGGGGTCGGCGTCGGTGAGCCGGTGGGGTTCGTGGTCGGCGGCGGGGAGCCGGCGCAGGGGCCCTCGTCCGCCCAGACCGCCGCGCTGCCCGGGGTCTCGCCCTGGGTCCACCACTTCGCGCTCCAGGTGCGCCCGGCGTACGAGACGCGGGCCCCGCCGGAGTAGGCGGTGCCGGCCGACCAGGCCGGTGCCGCGCAGGTGCCGCCCGGCGGCGTCGACCCGCTCGGGCTCGGCGTCGGCGTCACCACCTCCCCGCCCCGGGCGAGGTCACTGGCGAGGGCGTACGTCTGGCCGCCGAAGGTGAGGGCGAAGTTGGCCGGCCCGGAGATCGGCAACTGGTAGTTGAGGGTCACCTCGGCGTACGACCCGGGGGCGATGGCGGTCGGGACGGTGAGGCGTACCCGGTGGTAGTCGCCCTTGAGGCCGCCGACGTTGCTGCCGGTGTGGCCGGTGGTGACCGTGGTCAGCGCCCAGCCGGACTGCTGGGTGAGGGTCGGCGTGCTGGTCGGGTAGTCGAACTCCAGCGTCGCCCCGGCCGGGATCGGGCTGCCGGAGTTGTTGGTCAGGCGCAGTTCGGGGTTGATCGGGTAGTTGTTGTCGCCCAGGGCGAACCCGCCCATGCTGGCGGTGACGTCGATCGTCTGGGTGGGCAGGGTGGTGGTGGCCCGCCGCGCGCCGTAAGCGGGGGCGGCGGTGAACTTGCCGTGCAGCAGGCTGGTCAGCGTGTCGCCCACGCCGTACTGGCCCTTGGCCTGGTCGAAGGCGTAGTCGCCGGCCAGTTCCCAGATCATCACGCCGCCGATGCCCTTGTCCACCACGTAGTCCGCCTTCGCGCCGAGGGACTGCTCGTCCTCGGTGGACAGGAAGACGCTCTTCTGCGCGTTCCACAGCCACGGCGCGACCAGAGCGGGGGAGTAGTGCCGGGAGTAGCTGCCGGTGAGCCGGTCGGCCGGGTCGGTGCCGGGCGTCAGCCCGTACGCGGACAGGTAGTCGGGGCTGACCCCGCGCTCCAGGTTCTTGGCGTGCCACATCGGGTTGACCCCGGAGGGCACCTCCCGGCCGCCGGCGTCCAGGTCGTGCCAGAGGTTGTCGATGCCGACCGCGCCGTTGCCGCAGGGGGTGGTGGAGCCGATGGAGGCGCCGGTGCCGGGTGGGCACTTCGTCTGGTCGAGCAGCGCGGCGCGGCCCCAGAGCCCGTTGGTGCCGCCGGTGACGTTCTGCCAGCCCCGGGTGTAGTAGGGCACGCCGATGTTGATCCGGCCGGCGGGCAGCGCCCCCCGGAAGTAGTGGTACGCCCAGTCGGTGTTCAGGTAGCCGATGCCGCTGTAGGCGCCGTACACCCCGCCGGCGGCCAGTTCGGCGTCGTCGCCGTTGTCGTACAGGGCGGCGTTGGGCCCGACGAAGTGGTTCCAGGAGCCGTGCAGGTCGTAGGACATGATGTTGACGTAGTCGAGGTACTGCACCGCCTGGTGGGACTCCATGCCGCGCAGCAGCCAGCCGGAGGCGGGGGCGGCGACGGTGAGCAGGTAGTGCTTCCCGTCGGCGGCCGAGGCCCGGTCGAGCTTCTCCCGCAGCGTCTTCATCAGCACCTGGTAGGAGGCGTTGAGCCCGGCGCGCTTGGCGTCGGCCTGGGCGAAGTCGAGCGGGTTGCCGGCCTTGTTGTTCGAGGTCGGGTACTCGTAGTCGATGTCCACGCCGTCGAAGCCGTACGTGCGCAGGAACGTCACCACGGAGTCGGCGAAGGTGGTGATGCCGGCGGTGTTGACCGTGTTGCTGCCGGTGGTGGTCATCCGGTAGAAGCCGCCGGCGTCGACCCGCTGGCCGGCGGCGTCGATGTACCCGCCGGTCTCGGCCCACCCGCCGACGCTGACCAGGGTACGGACGTTCGGGTGCTGCTTCTTGAACGTGTTGAGCAGGTTGAAGTGCCCGGTGTACGGCAGCGTCGGGTCCATCGTGGCGCCGGGGACGCCCGGCCAGGTCATGCTGGTCGCCGGGTTGTTTGGCGCGGCCGGGTCGCCGACGGAGATGCGGTTGTTGGCGTCGACGTGGGCGAACGCGTAGTTGATATGGGTGATCTTGTTCCACGGGATCTGCGAGGCGAGGTAGGCGGGCGCGCCGTTGCGGCCGGTCCGCCAGCTCGTGAAGTAGCCGATGACGCGGCGCGAGTGGCCGTTGGCCATCTTCTCCCGCCCGTCGGTGTCGTAGACGGTGCAGTACGGCACCGCCACGCCCGGGGTCCGGTACAGCCCGTCCGGCCGGCAGGCCTCGCCGTCGACGACGGCGGAGTGCGCCATCGGGGCCACGACGACCGCCATCGCCGTGGCCAGCAGGCCCGCGAGGCCGGCGGCGAGCAGGCCACCTGTTCGTTTCCGCATCGGTCCACCCCCAACTCTTAACAATGTTTACTATTTACGGTGGTGTATGTATACCGGCCGAGGTGGACGGGCGCAAGGCTGGCTTCGGTGGGAGCGGTGCCGGCGGGGGTGTCGGCCCGGCGCGCCCGGGTCGCCGTCGGCGACGACGTCCCTGCCGTTCCTCGTCGCGGTCGCCCGCGCGGGAAAGTCCGGGGCGTCGGTCGGGGCTGCCGGGCAGGTGGCGGGCTGTCCGCCACCCGCCGCTGAGATTCTGTCGGTCGCTCCTGTTAGCGTGCCGTGCGTTGCCGATCATGGCCGATTTCTTGTGAACTCTGGTGAATGTCCTGCTACGGAGGGTGAGCCTGATGGGCTGGCTACCGGTGGGTGACTCGTACGAGATCTCCCTCGTGGACGGAAAGGTGGCGGCCCGGTCCACCGGCCCCCGGGCCACCGGCCGTCCACTGAAGACCCTGCCGACGGCGCTGCGCGACGATCCCGAGGTGGAACGGCTGCGCCAGCTCGCCCAGTGGCTGGACCGGCACGCCGCGCAGTGCCTGGCCCGGGTCGACTCCTGGGTGGTCTCCTCGCTGCCCGTGCCGACCGGGCTGTTGGCCCGGGTCTGGCCGGACCCGGCCTGGCAGGACACGCTGCGCGACCTCGTGGTGCTCGGCGACGACCCCACCGAGACCGGCTTCCTGCGGGACGTCACCGCCGCCGGTGACCTGCGGGTGGTCAACCTCGACGGGGAGACCGTCCGGCTCTCGCGGGCCAGCGCCACGCTGCCGCACCCGGTGCGCCTGCCGGACCTGGCCGAGCTGGCCGGGTTCGCCGACGAGCTCGACGTCAGCCAGCGGGTCGAGCAACTGCACCGGGGCACCTGGGGCCGGCCCGCCGACCTGAAGGACCGGGACACCACGCTCACCGACTTCCAGGGCACCTCGGTACCCGCCCGGCTGGCCGCCCGCGCCGCGGCCCTGGGTTTCCGGGTCGCCGGCTCGCAGGTCACCTGCCGGGTCTGGGAGGCCGGCCACCCGGTCGAGGCGGCGCTGCGCTTCGACGAGGACTACTGGGACTCCGAGGCGACCCTGGGCGCCCTGTCCTGGTCGGTCGTGGCGGGACCGACGCTGCGGTTGACCGACGTCGGGCCGGTGGCCTGGTCGGAGGGGATGCGGATGGCGACGGTCCTGTCCGGGGCCGTCACCGGGACGGAGGCGAGGGCATGACCGTGGTGACGACGACCGTCCCGGGCGGGGAGCACGCCGAGAGCCTGCTGGCCGCCGGCGCGGTGCTGCCGGCCGACACCGCCGGAGCCGGTGACCGGGCCGTGCCCCTCACCGCGCGGGCCTACCGGCACCCGGCCCTCGGTGACCGGCAGGTGGTCCGGCTGGTCGACGCCGCCCTCGGCGAGGGCGAGGACATCGCCGTGGGGTTCCTCGGCCTGACCCCGGCCGCCGAGCCGGCCGTCGTCGGGTGGGGACCGCGCCGCCCGCTGGCCTTCCCCGAGTGGGTGCTGGTCCAGCACCCGGCGGACGGCCGGCACGCCCTGGCGGTGGTGCCGGAGCTGCAGAAGCTCGCCAAGCAGGCACGGTCGCGGCCCAAGGCCGCCCTGGACGGGTACCAGAGCCTCGCCGACCGCTTCGCCCGTACGCTGCCGCACTTCCTGCCGACCTTCTTCGAGCAGGCGGCGCGGGTGTTCCTGGCCGCCGGCCAGGACGCCTACGCGACGCAGCTGTTCACCAAGGCCCGTCGGGCCGAGGCGCAGCACGGCCTGCCGGTCGACCTGGACCGGCTGGACGAGGTCTACGTGGAGTTCGCCTCGGCCTCGGTGGTCTCCGCGACCGCCCTGGCCGGGTACGCCAAGGAACTGTCCGCCCAGTTGCCGGCCGACGAGGCGCTGGACCGGTTCTGCCGGCTGGCGCTGCGGGCCGCCACCACCGGCGTGGTCCCCTCCACCCCGTCGGCCACCGCCGTGAACAGGCTGCTGCGGGCCGCCACCAGGGACCCGGGCCGGTCCGGTGCCGCCGGGGTCGCCGACCGGGTGGCGAGCTACCTGACCGCGCTGCTCCGGCTGCCGGTGGCCGCCGAGGCGCCGGCCGGCTGGTGGCAGGCGCACC
This sequence comes from Micromonospora rosaria, assembly GCF_001567585.1. Taxonomy (GTDB): domain Bacteria; phylum Actinomycetota; class Actinomycetes; order Mycobacteriales; family Micromonosporaceae; genus Micromonospora; species Micromonospora rosaria. Next base: position 9,272 of record NZ_LRQV01000158.1, on the reverse strand, counting down.
TGCCGGCGGTGACCGCCCTGGCCGCCGCCGACCCGGCGGTCCGGGGCAGCCTGCTCGACCTGATGCCCACCGACCGGGACACCCTGGTCACCTGGCTCGCCCTGCTGACCGACACCGGCGCGCTCGCCGGCCTCACCGACCCGGACGCGCCGGCGGCGGCCCGGCCGGCCGACGGCGCCGTCGGCTGGCTGCGCCGCTTCGTGAGCCGGTCCAGCCCCGGCGGCCACCACCGGGTCCGGGTGCCGCAGCTGTACCCGCTGGTCGAGCGGATGACCGACCGGCTGCGCACCGAACTGGCCGACAGCGGCGAGGCGCTCGCCGCCGACGGTGACCTGGACCTGCTCGACCTGCTGCTCACCCTCGGCCTGCCGGTGGCCGTACCCGGGGAGCGGGACACCCTCGACCTGGCGCAGTGGGTCCGGGTCGAGGGGGAGCGGGACCTGCTGGCGCTGGCCGGCGACGACCGGTTCGCCGCGGCCCTGCGCCGGGGTCTCGACCAGCTCGACGGGCAGCAGTCCGCCCTGCGCCGGCTGGCCGCCACGGCGGGTGTCCGGCCGCTGCTGACCGACTGGCTGCGGGACCGGGTCCGCGACCGGTTCGCCGCCGGCCTGCCGCACCTGCCGGGGTCGGTGCAGTGGCTGGGCGCCCTCCCGGTCGAGGCGCTGTGCCTGGTCGTCGACGCCCCCGCCCGGCCCGGTGACGCCGGCCCGGCCGGCGACCTCGGGCCGGCCCTGCACGTCGACCTCGCCGAGCGTGTCGCGCGCAGCCTGCGCGGCGGGCTGTTCGACGAGCTGGGCTGGCCGGCCTGGGAACTGGCCTGGCAGGAGGTGACCGGCGGCGACCACGAGGTCGTCCCGACCTGTCAGGAAGCCTGGCCGTACCTGATCGTGGCCGGGCCGACGACGGTGCGGGTGCTCGACGCCGACGGCATCGTGCTCCGCCACGACCTGCGCATCCCGGCCGACGACATGTGGGGTCAGCCCGGCTACCACTACGTCGACGACCAGCTGCTGGTCTACTGGCGCTCCAAGGAGCTCGACTACGACCTGCGCGGCTACTGGCACCGCGCGCCCGGCGAGCTGCACCCCGTCCGCGGCGTCCGCCACGGGAGCCGGCCGCGCCGCAACGGGATCACCCTGCCGCTGGCCACCGGCGGGCGGACCACCGGCGACGGGGTGCTGCACGCCGGTGACACCGCCGTGCCGGAGGAGGTGCCGGTGATCACCGACGGCACCGGCCACTGGGTCTACCGCCCCGGCGACGACGGCACGCACGGGTGGCGCGAGTACGACCCGGCCACGAACAGCCACGGCCGGCGCAGCCTGCCCCGGTTCCTGGCCGACCTCCCGACCGCCGGGAGCCGGCTCACGGAGTCGGCGAGCTGGCTGCGGCCGGCCCTGTCCGACCGGGCCACCCCGGCCGCCGTCGCGGTGGACGGTCTGCTCGGCTGGCGGGTGTCCACCCTGCCCGACGGCTCGGTACGCGGTGAGGACCTGGCCGGTCGGACGGTCACCGTGGCCCCGGGCCGGGAACCGGTCGCGGCGCTGGTGCTGCCCGGCGACGACCGGCCGCGCGCCGTCCTGGCCAACTTCGTCCTGGTCGACCCGGACGGCGTGGTGTCGGCCGTCGGCGCGGCGTCGTCCGGCCGGGCCGGCACGTCCGCCGCGATCCCGCTGCCGGCGCCGGAGTTCCTCGGCAACCTGCTGCCCCGCGACCCGGCCGGCTCCGCCGCCCTGCGCGGGGTGGACCGGGACACCGCCGCCGACCTGTTCCAGGCCGCCCTCGACGAGCGCCGCGCCGCCCTGGCGGAGGAGGCCGCGCGGGCCGCCCACCCGACGGCGCCCCGGTCCCGGGCGACCGGCACCACGGCGGCTGTCGCCGCGACGGCCGTGACCGGTGCGTCCGGCACCGCCGCCGCCGACCAGGACCGCCCGGACCAGCTCGTCGAGTTGGTCCGCGCGACGGTGCCGGCCCTCGGCCACGACGCGGTGCTGGCCGGCGTGGCCGGGGTGCTGCGGCTGGCCGCCCGGGTGCGCACCGACCTGGACGCGGTGACCGAGCGGCTCACCCGGTCGCTGTCGGCCGCGGCCACGGCCCCGCCGGTGACCGCCGCCGGCCCCACCGACGAGCAGCTCGGTCAGGCCCTGGACGGGCTGCGCGGCTGGGCCCACGGGTCGCGTGGGCCGGCCCACGTCTTCACCCAGTTCCAGGCGTTCGCCGCGCACCGGTCCGCCGCGTCCGACGCCGACGCCGCCGGACCGCTGCACATCGACGGGCCGCCGCTGCCGCGCGCCATGGACTGGTGGCCCCTGCTCGGCGGGGTCGCGGCCGTCGCCTACCGGGCCGTCGTGGCGGTCACCCCGGACGAGCACCGGGAGACGCTGCGTGCCCTGCTCACCGAGCTGGACCAGCTCGACCTGAGCACGGCGACCGAACCGGCCCGGTGGCGCCGGTTCACCCTGCACCTGCTCGACGACGACCTGACCGGCCCGGACGGCTCGCGCCGGCGCCCGCGACCGGGCATCCTGCCGCTGCCCGACGGCGCCTTCCTGGCCGTGCTCTCCGCCAGCGGTACGGCCACCGGCTACACCTTCGACGCCCTGTACCACGACCCGGCCGGCGAGTTCGCCGTACCCGAGCCGTACGAGGTGCGCGCCGTCGAGCCGGTCGGCGACGTCCGGCCGGCGGGCTGGCTGGCCGAGCTGCACACGCAGTGGGCCGCGCACGGCCCGCTGCCGTGGCGGCCGGAGGCCGCCGAGCGCTTCGCCGACCTGACCGGGATCCCCCTCACCGCCGCGAAGCTGGTGCTGGCCGGCCTGCCGTACGTGGACTCGGCCACCGCCGTGCCCACCGAGCTGCGCAAGGCGCTCGGGATCAGGCAGGCCGCCGAGGTGAAGCTGGCCCTCGGGGTGCTGCGGGAGGCCACCGGGCAGCTCCGGCGGGCGGTGCTGTCGGCGCTGGTGCCGCAGGACCCGGCCCGACTGTGGACCGACGGCCCGGACGTGGCCGCCGCCGCGGCCGTCTGGACCGCCGCCCTGGGCCGTCGCACGGCGGTGCCCGAGCAGCTGCTCGCCGAGGCGGTGAAGGCGGTCCGCACTGGCTGGGGCCCCGCGAAGGCCTTGCCGGCGCTGCTCGACCCGGCCCGCTCGGCCGAGCTGAGCACCGACCTGGCCTTCACCATCCGGGGCGACCGGGCCCGGCAGGCCGACGGCGAGGCGACCGGCTTCACCGGCGCGGTGCTGCACGGCACGGTCGCCCTGACCGCCTGGATCGCCCACCACACGCCGGCCGGCGACCCGTGCCGGGCCGCGCTGCCGGCCGTCCTGGGCGTGCTCCGGGACCGACTGGCCAACCCCGGCCTGCTGCTCGACCTCGACCGGTACGTCGGCCTGTCCGCGTTCCGTCAGGTGGCCGGCAGTCCGTCCGAGACCGGGCCGGGCTGGGAACGGTACGGCGCGATCGTGCTGGCCACCTACGACGACCAGCCGTCGCCCGCCCTGCGGCCGGCCCTGCTCGACGCCGACGGCACCGACCCGTACCTGCCGGCGCTGCGGGCGGACGCGGCCCGGCCGTACCCGATGGAGGTGGCGCTGCGGCTGGTCCGCGACCCGCGCTTCGCGGCGCTGCTCGACGATCCGGGGCAGCCGGCCGGCGGCACGGGCGCGGCGGACGGGACCTGGTGGCCGCAGGACCCGACCCGGTCGGTACCCGACCTGGTCGCCGAGGTCGCCGGGGAGCACGGCCTGGGCGCCGACGCGGCGGCGGTGTACCTGATGCTGCTGGCCATGCCGGACCCCACGGACCGCCGGACGGCGACCTGGACCGGCTGGAAGCCGGCCCGGCTGAAGGCGGCCCGCGCCGAACTGGCCGGCACCGGCCTGGTCCTCGCGGCCAGCCGGCCCCGGGCCGGCCGGTCGCTGTTCCTGCCCGGCCCGTGGCTGCAACGCGGCGGCGGGCAGGCGCCGATCGAGGGCTGGAAGGTCGCCCTGTTCGACCTGGCCCCCGACGGCACGGCCAGCCTCGGCGTGACCGTGCCGCTCGAACCGACCGCCGAGCTGTACCGGCGGGCCTGGGGGCGCCTGCGCGACGGCGACGTGCCCCGGCTCGACACCCTGCCCACCCGGGGCGCCCGCCGCTGACGTCGACCGGGGCCGTGGTGCCGCGCCGACCCGTCGGGTCGGCGCGGCACGGACCGGGCGCCCCGGTGCCGAACACCCCCCTTCCGAACACCCCCAACCGCACCAGAGAGATCGAGGAAGATCCGTGTCCGTGATCGAGCACGTCCATTCCACCGAAGCGGCGGAGGATGCCGCCCAGGTCCTCTCCGCCGAGCAGCGCCACGCCGAGGAGCTGGCCTTCCTGGCCGCGTACGACGACGGGGCCCGGCCCCCGGGCTGGGCGCTGACCCCGCGCGCGGTGGTCACCTTCATCCAGGGCAGCGACGGCGAGGCGTTGCCGCTGCCCGCCGACCGGCGCGCCGGCCCGGCCGGCATGGGGCTGCCGGCCAGCATGACCATCGCGCCGAAGTTCGTCGGTGAGCGGAGCCTGGTCGAACGGTGCGTGGTCACCCTGGCCGGCGAGCGGGGCCTGCTGCTGGTCGGCGAGCCGGGTACGGCCAAGTCGATGCTGTCCGAGCTGCTCGCCGCCGCGGTCAGCGGCACCAGCGCGCTGACCGTGCAGGGCACCGCCGGCACCACCGAGGACGCCTTCCGGTACGGCTGGAACTACGCGCTGCTGCTCGCGCAGGGGCCGACGCCGCAGGCGCTGGTCGACTCGCCGGTGCTGACCGCGATGCGGACCGGCCGGGTGGTCCGGATCGAGGAGGTCACCCGCTGCCTGCCCGAGGTGCAGGACGCGCTGGTGTCCATCCTGTCCGACCGGCGGATGAACGTGCCGGAGCTGGCCGGCAGCGACGACGGCCTGATCCGCGCGGTGCCCGGCTTCACCGTCATCGCCACCGCCAACCTGCGGGACCGGGGCGTGTCGGAGATGTCCTCGGCCCTCAAGCGCCGGTTCAACTTCGAGACCATCCACCCGATCGCGGACGCCGACACCGAGACCGACCTGGTCCGCCGGCAGGCCACCGCCGCCGTGCAGCGCGCCGGCACGGCGTACACGGTGGACGACGCGGTGCTGGACGCCCTGGTCACGGTCTTCCGCGACCTGCGCTCCGGGCGCTCCGGCGAGGGCTGGGACGTGGAACGCCCCGGCACGGTGATGTCCACCGCCGAGGCGGTGCAGGTGGCGGTGTCGCTCGGCCTGGCCGCCGCGTACCTGCCCGGCGGGGACCCCCTCGACCTGGTGCCCGGTCACCTGCTCGGCGTGGTGCGCAAGGACGACCAGAACGACCACGCCCGCCTGCTCGGCTACTGGGACGGGCCGGTGCGCCGTCGCGCCGAGGACGGCTCGGCGATGTGGCGTCGGCTCTGGGACCTGCGGGAGAGCCTGCGGTGACGACCTTCTCCGCTGCGTCGACCGGTGCGCCGGCGGCCGACCCGCGCGCGTCGGTGGACGCGCTCGCCGCGTCGGTCCGGCCGTACCTGATCGGGGTACGGCATCACAGCCCGGCCCTGGCGGCGGTGGTCCCGGCACTGCTGGACGCCGCCGGGGCCGAGGTGGTCTGCGTCGAGCTGCCGGCCGACTTCCAGCACTGGCTGCCGTACCTGTCCGACCCGGCCGCCCGGGCCCCGCTGGCCCTGGTCGGCAGCCACGGCGCGGACGGGCCGATGGGCTTCTACCCGTTCGCCGACTTCTCACCGGAGCTGGCCGCGATCCGCTGGGCCCGGCAGCGCGGCGTCGAGGTGGTCTGCTGCGACCTGCCGTTGACCGACCCCGGCTGGACCACCGACCCGGGCGCCGACCCGGGCACCGACCCGGGTGCCGATTCCGAGCTGGGCGTCGACCCGGCGAGCGGGCCCGACCGGGGGGCCGGTGCGCCGGCCACCGGGCCGCACCGGTCCTACGCCACCGCCCTGCGCGCCAGCGGCACCGGCCGCGACGGCGACGACCTGTGGGACCGGGTGGTCGAGGTGCGGGCCCCGGGCTGCCCACCCGAGGCGGTGCGCCGGGCCGCCCTCGGTGTCGGCTGGGCGATGCGGACCGACAGCGCGGGCGGCGACGGGGTGCCCGCCCAGGACCTGGCCCGGGAACGGCACATGCGCCGGGTGCTGGCCGAGGCCGGCGCCGACGGCCGGCGGGTCGCCGCCGTCGTCGGCGCCTTCCACGCCCCGGCGCTGGTGCCCACCGCCACCGAGGCGGTCATCCCGGCGTCGACCAGCGCCCCGTCGACCGTCGGGCCCGGTGCCGCGCCGACCGCCGGGGCCGTGGTCGGGTCGACCGCCGGGGCCGGGGCGACGCGGACCGTCGCCGCGCCGGCCGGTGCGCCCCGGTCCGCGTCGACCCGGTCCGATCCGGGTGCCGGCGCCGCCACCACCTCCCTGGTGCCGTACGCGTTCGACCTGCTCGACTCCCGGTCCGGCTACCCGGCGGGAATCCGCGACCCGCGCTGGCAGCAGCTCGTCCTCACCGCCGCCGGTGACCCGGAACGGATCCGGGCCGCCGCCGCCCGGGCGGTCACCGACCTGTGCCGCGAGCTGCGCGCGGCCGGTCACACCGCCGGCACCGGGGAGGCCGCCGAGACGGTACGGCTGGCCGACGACCTGGCCCGGCTACGGGACCTGCCCGCCCCCGGTCGGGGCGAGGTGCTGGAGGCGGTGACCACCGTGCTCGGCCAGGGCGAACTGCTCGGCCGGGGCCGCGCGCTGGCCACGGCGCTGGAGACCGTCCTGGTCGGTACCGAACGGGGCCGGACCGCCCCCGGCACCCCGCGTTCCGGGCTCGGCCCGGCGGTCGAGGCGGACCTCACCGCGCTTCGGTTGCCGAACCCGGACAGCCCCAAGCCCCGCGAGGTCCGGCTGGACCCGCTGCGCACCGAGCTGGACGGCCGCCGGGAGACCCTGCTGCAGCGCCTGCAGGTCTGCGGTGTCGGGTACGGCGAGGCGATCGCGGTCGCCGGCACCGGCGACGGTGCCGCCCTGACCACCCGCTGGCAGGTGGCCTGGACCCCGTCCGTGGCGGCCCGGCTGGACCTGGTCGGCGTCCGTGGGGTGACCGCCGCGTCGGCGGCGGCCGGCACCCTGCGGGAGCGGTTCCGTCGGCAGGCCGCCGACGGCGGCCCCACCGCCGCCCACCTGCTCACCGGGCTGCGCGACGCGGCCCGGTGCGACCTGCCCGATTTGGTCGCCGACCGGCTCGACCTGGCCGCCTCGGTGCTGCCGGGCACCGGCACGCTGCCCGAGCTGCTGGCCGCGCTGGACCTGCTGGAGGCGCTGCGCCGGGAACACCTGCCCGGCACCACCGCCGAGAGTCGGGGCCGGGCGGCCGAGCTGGCCGTCGTGCTGCTGGACGCGGCGGTCCGGGGGCTGCCCGGCCTGGCCGGCAGCGACGCCCCCGCCGACGCCGCCGCCCTGGTCGACCTCGCGGTGCGCGCCGGTGAGGAGCGGATCGGCCTGCGCCTGGACGAGGCCCTCGACCACCTGGCCCGGACCGGCTCGTCGCTGATCCAGGGCGCCGCCCTGGCCGCCCGGGTGCTGCTCGACCTGACCGACCCGCCGACCCTGGGCGCCCGGGTGGCCGGCTGGGTCGACGCCGCGACCGGGCCGGAGAGCCGCCGGCACCTGCACCGGCTGCTCGGTGGGCTGCTCACCGCCGCGCACCCGCTGCTCCAGTCCGCCCCGGCCGCGCTGGACCCGCTGCTGGACCGGATCGAACGGCTCACCGACGCCGAGTTCCTGGACCGGCTGCCGGCGTTGCGCGGCGGTTTCGACGTGCTCACCCCGGCGGCCCGGGAGCGGATCCTGGACACCGTCGCCGACCGGCTCGGCGACCGGCTCGACCTGACCCTGGTCGCCCCGCCCGAGCTGCTGGCCCGCTGGGCCGCCGCCGACGCGGCGGGCCGGGCCGCCCTGCTCGCCCGGGACCTGCCGATCCCGGACACGCCGACCGGTCAGGCCACCGCCCCGACCGGCACCGCCCCGGCGGCGCCGGGACCGGCGGCCAATCAGCTCGCCGCCACGGACCGGTGGCGGCTGCTGCTCGGCCGTCAACCCGACCGGTTGCCGGCCGACGCCCGCCGCTACGCCCGCGCCCTCGACGAGCTGTACGGGGCGGGGCAGGGCGAGGGCGCCACCGATCTCGGCCAGGCCGCCGGTGGCGGCCAGGAGGCGTCCTTCCCGACCGCGCGGGAGTGGGCGGCCGAACTGGAGGCGCTGTTCGGTACGACGGTCCGCGAGGAGGTCATCGCCCGCGCGGCCGAGAGCGGCCGTACCGACGTGCTCGCCGAACTCGACCCGGCCGCGGTACGCCCCTCGATGGAGCTGCTCACCTCGGTGCTGGCGCTGGCCGGTGGGCTGCCCGAGGGGCAGGTGGCCGCCCTGCGTCCCCTGGTCCGGCGGCTGGTCGAGGAGCTGACCCGGCAGTTGGCCACCCAGCTGCGCCCGGCGGTGACCGGGCTGGCCAACCCGCGTCCGTCGCGCCGCCCCGGTGGCCGGATCAACCTCGCCCGTACCCTGCGGGCGAACCTGGCGCACACCCGGCGGCTCGGCGACGGCCGGACGGTGGTGGTGCCGCAGCGCCCGGTCTTCGACACCCGGGCCCGGCAGACGGCCGACTGGCGGCTGGTGCTGGTGGTCGACGTGTCCGGCTCGATGGAGGCGTCGGTGGTGTGGTCGGCGTTGACCGCCGCCGTGCTGGCCGGGGTGCCCACCCTGTCCACCCACTTCGTCGCCTTCTCCACCGAGGTGGTCGACCTGACCGACCGGGTCGACGACCCGCTGTCGCTGCTGCTGGAGGTCCGCGTCGGCGGCGGTACGCACATCGCCGCCGGGCTGGCCCACGCCCGCTCGCTGGTGACCGTGCCGAGTCGCACCATCGTCGCGGTGGTCAGCGACTTCGAGGAGGGCTACCCGCTGGCCGGGCTGCTCGGCGAGGTCCGCACCCTGGCCGCCTCCGGCGTGCACCTGCTCGGCTGCGCCGCGCTGAACGACAAGGGCGTGCCCTGCTACTCGGTGCCCGTCGCCGGGCAGCTCGTCGCGGCCGGGATGCCGGTCGCCGCGCTCAGCCCCCTGGAACTCGCCCGCTGGGTGGGCGACCGCATCCGCGGAGGATCACGTTGACGCAGCACCCTCCCCTCGTCGTGGACGCCGACCGGTTGCCGCCGGTGTCGCCGCAGGTCGCCGCCGAGGCGGTGGCGGCCCTGCCACCCCGGCTGCACC
>NZ_LRQV01000157.1 GCF_001567585.1 Micromonospora rosaria | reverse complement strand
ACCGTGCACATCGCCGCGATCAACGAGTGGCTGTGACCGACTTCGACACAGGCCCTAACCCCACCCCCACCCACCTTCCCGCCCCCTCCCCCTCCTTCGCCCCGGTGATCATGGAGTTGGCGGCACTGCCGATCTCCACGAGTGCCGCCAACTCCATGATCGACCCGGCTGGGGGCCGGGGAGGGGGAGGGGGGTGGGGAGGGGGGTGGGGGAGGGAGCGGGGGGTTAGAAGAAGAGGCCGCGGGTGTGGAGGGACTGGCGGAGCCAGGCGTCGAGTTGGGCGGTCCAGTCGGTGTGGTCCAGGGTGGCGTGGTCGACGGTGAACCGGCCGAAGGCGTCCCGGCCCTCGGTGAGCAGCCCGCCACGCTTGTCCAGCTCCAGCACCACCTGGGTCTGGTACGGGTCGGCGATGAAGGTGACCTCCAACTGCTTGATCGCACGGGCGTACTGGGGCGCCGGGTGGAACTCGATCTCCTGGTAGAAGGGCAGGGTCTGGCGTACCCCGTAGATGTGGCCGCGCTCCACGTCGGCGGTGGCGAACCGGAAGCCCAGCCGGAGCAGGGCGTCCAGCAGCCGTTCCTGGGCGGGCAGCGGGTGCACCGACACCGGGTCCAGGTCACCGGAGTCGACCGCGCGCGCCACCTCCAGCTCGGTGCGCAGCCCCATCGTCATGCCGTGCAGGTGCTGGCCGTACAGCACCGTCACCGGGGTCTCCCAGGGCACGTCGAAGCGGAACGGGATGTCGTACCGCTGCCCGGGGGCGAGGTGGAACGCCCCGGTGACGTGCTGCCGGTGGAACTCCTGGTTCGTCTGGTACTCGTTGTCGCCGCTCTCCACCTCGACCCGGGTCTGCAACCCGAGGGAGACGTACGAGATGTCCACCGGGTGGTCGCCGCCGGCGACCTGGATCCGGCCCTCCAACTGGCCGCCGGGACGGCAGTTCGGGTTGGCCAGGACGGTCTCGACCGCCGGGCCGCCCACCCCCATCGCCTGCATGAGCCGCTTGAAGACCATGAAGCCCTCCGTCACCTGTGCTCGGTCGGCCCCGATGGCCGTCGCTGGCACCGTAGCCGACCACGACAAGGCCACTGACCAGGTTGAACGGACGACATCGGGTACCGTGTCGGCCGACCGGGACACGAGCCACCGGTGACCGTGTGTGACCACTCGACTGCACCGTACCCGACTATTCCTGTCGGGTCCCCGATCACCTCACTCCCGTTTCACGTCCCGCCCGCCAAGCTGTGTGTCATCGGCGCCACCCGGTGGCCCGGTACGCGGCACAGAGTCGATGCGGGGAGACGACAGAGATGGTCCAGGAGATGATCGAGCAGCAGCACGGCACGACCGCCGACAGCCTCACCGACCTCGACGCCACCGACGAGCGTGGTGTCTCCACGGACCTGGTGCGGGCGTACCTCAACGGCATCGGCCGGACGAAGCTGCTGACCGCCGCACAGGAGGTCGACCTGGCCCGGCGGATCGAGGCGGGGCTGTTCGCCGAGGAGAAGCTGACCGCCTGCACCCCGCTCTCCGCCGAGTTGCGGGCCGACCTGGAGCTGGTCGCGGCGGAGGGCCGCGCGGCCAAGGACCACCTGCTGGAGGCGAACCTGCGCCTCGTGGTGAGCATCGCCAAGCGGTACACCGGTCGCGGCATGGCCTTCCTCGACCTCATCCAGGAAGGCAACCTCGGCCTCATCCGCGCCGTCGAGAAGTTCGACTACACCAAGGGCTACAAGTTCTCCACCTACGCCACCTGGTGGATCCGCCAGGCCATCACCCGCGCCATGGCCGACCAGGCCCGCACCATCCGCATCCCCGTCCACATGGTCGAGCAGGTCAACCGGATGGTCCGAGCCCGCCGGGAGCTGTCGGTCTCGCTGGGCCGCGAGCCCACCGTCGCCGAGGTCGCCCGCGCGATGGACGTGCCCGAGTTCCAGGTGATCGAGCTGATCTCCTACGACCGCGAGCCGGTCAGCCTGGACCAGGCGGTCGGCGAGGACGGCGAGAGCGCGCTGGGTGACTTCGTCGCCGCGGTCGACCCGCGCGACGAGCCGGGTGAGGGCGCCACCGAGGGCGAGCTGCGCAACGAGGTACGGGTGGTGCTGTCCACCCTGTCCCAGCGGGAGCAGGCGGTGATCCGGCTGCGGTTCGGGCTCGACGACGGCCGGCAGCGCACCCTGGACGAGGTGGGTCGGGAGTTCGGTCTGTCCCGGGAGCGGATCCGGCAGATCGAGAAGGTGACCCTGCTGAAGCTGCGGGCCCCGGAGCGGGCCCAGCGGCTGGAGGCGTACGCCTGCTGATCCGCGTGGTAGGAAGGGCCCCGGTGGTGCACCGGGGCCCTTCGCCGTGCCCGTGACCTCGGCGGACGGGGCGGCTCCGCTACCGGATGCGTCACCAGGGGCCCTTCCTCACAGGCGGCGGGGGCCGGTGTCGGGGCGCAGGACGGCGGAGCCGATCCGGACGGTGGCGTGCAGCACCGCGTACCCGTCGGGGCGGGCCAGCACCGGGTTGAGCGTCAGCGCGCGGACCCGGGGCTGGTCGTCGACCAGGCGCCCGACCCGTAGCAGCAGGTCGGCCAGGGCGGCCCGGTCGACCGGGACGGCGCCCCGGTGCCCGTGCAGCAGCGGCGCGGCGCGGGGCTCGTCGACCAGGTCGAGGGCGTCCCGGTCGGTCAGCGGTACCGCCCGCCAGGCCCGGTCGCCGAGCAGTTCGGTGGCGACCCCGCCCAGGCCGAAGCCGACCACCGGACCGAACGCCGGGTCCTCCACCACCTCGACCACGCACGGCACCCCCGGCGCGACCATCGCCTGGACCAGCACGTCCGCGCCGAAGGCCGCCGACATCTCGGCGTACGCCCGGCGGGTCGCCGCCGGGTCGGCCAGGTCGAGGCGGACCGCGCCGAGGTCGAGCCGGTGCCGCAGCCCCGGGGCGGCGGCCTTGAGCGCCACCGGGTACCCGATCCGGTCGGCGGCGGCGAGCACCTCGTCGGCGGTGCGTGCCGGTGCCGAGTCGACCACGTCGATGCCGTACGCGGCGAGCAGCCGGCCGGCCGGGTCGGGGGCACCGGCGCGGCCCACGGCCGGCTCGGCACCCTCGGCGCGGATCGCCGCCGTCCCCGCCGCCGGGTCGATCCGGGCCAGGTCGGGCAGCGTACCGGGGTCCCGGCCACGCCAGTCGGCGTACGTGGTGACCCGGGCCAGGGCGCGGACCGCCTCCTCCACGCTCGGGTACGCCGGCACGCCGGCCGGCAGCCGACCGGCCAGGAACGTCGCCACCGTGGGTTTCCCGGTCGCCGAGGCGGCCGGCAGGGCGGCGGCGAAGTCACTGTCCACATCGGTGAGCTGACCGGGCAGCGCCGGGGCGAAGACGGCCACCAGGGCGTCGACCCCCTCGTCGGCGGCGGCCTCGGCGAGCGCGACGGCGAACTCCGGCGCCCCCGCCCCCGGGCCCACGTCGCTGGGGTACCCGGCGGCGACGGTCAGCCCCTGCGCGGCGCAGGCGGTCGCGGCCAGGCCGGTCAGCGCCGACGAGTTGCCGACGATCCCGACCCGGGGACCGGCGGGCAGCGGCTGGTCGGCCAGGAGCAGCCCGACGTCGAGCAGTTCGCCGACGGTGTCCACCCGGATCACCCCGGAGTGGGCGAAGAGCGCGGCGACCGCCTCGGTGTCCGGCCCCGGGCTGTCCCCCACCCCCGGCGACCGGGCCGGGGAGGCGAGCGCCACCACCGGCTTCGCCCGGCCGATCCGGCGGGCCAGCCGGGCGAACTTGCGCGGATTGCCGAAGGTCTCCAGGTACAGCATGATCACGTCGGTGCCCGGGTCGGCCTGCCAGTACTGGAGCAGGTCGTTGCCGGAGACGTCGGCGCGGTTGCCGGCGGAGACGAAGCTGGACAGCCCGAGCCCGCGCCGGTGCGCCTGCGCCAGCAGGGCCACCCCGAACGCGCCGGACTGGCTGAAGATGCCCACCGACCCCGGGGCCGGCAGCACCGGGGCGAGGGTGGCGTTGAGGCGTACCGCCGGGTCGGTGTTCGCCACGCCGAGGCAGTTCGGGCCGACCACCCGCATGCCGGCCGCGTGGGCGGCCCGGACCAGGGCCCGCTGCGCCGCCGCGCCCGCCGGGCCGGCCTCGGCGAAGCCGGCCGAGATGACCACCAGGCCGTGCGCCCCGGCGTCGGCCGCGTCGGCGACCACCGCCGACGCCCGCTCCGGCGGCACCGCGACCACCGCCAGGTCCACCGGCAGACCGGCGTCGGCCGCGCAGGGGTACGCGGGCAGCCCGGCGACCGTCGAGGCGCTCGGGTGCACGGGGACGACCGCCCCGGCGAAGCCACCGTCACGCAGGTGCCCGAGGACCGCCGCGCCCACCCCCTGACCGGTGGCGCTGGCCCCGTAGACGGCCACCCCCCGGGGCGACAGCAGCCGGGCGATCGACCGCGCCTCGGTCCGGTGTTCCCGGCCGCGCTGCACCTGGAGGGTCTGCTCGGTGGGGGCGATCGGGAAGCTCAGGTGCACCACCCCGTCGGCGAACTGCCGCTGGACCTGGTACCCGAAGTCGGCGAAGACCCGCAGCATCGCCCCGTTGGCCGGCAGCACCTCGGCGACGAAGCTGGTGACGCCGACCCGGCGGGCCGCGTCGGCGAGGTGTTCCAGCAGCACCGAGCCGATGCCCCGGCCCTGGTGGGCGTCCTCGACCACGAACGCCACCTCGGCCTCCGGCGCCTGCGGGCCGAGCCGCTCGTACCGGCCGACGGCGACGATCTCGTCGCCGACCAGCACCACGAACGCCTCCCGGTCATGGTGGTCCACGGTCACGAACCGGCGCAGGTCCCGGTCCGGGATGCGCGGGTACGGCGAGAAGTACCGCAGGTAGCGGGTGCGCTCGGAGAACCGCGAGTGCATCGCCACGATGCCCGGCCCGTCCTCCGGCCGGATCTGCCGCAACTGGACGGTCGTCCCGTCGCTGAGCAGGACGTCCACCGGTGGCGTCAGCACGGTCACGGCCGCCTCCCTCCCCTGTGGTCGGCTCAGTCGCGGGGATCGTGCGGGTCGAGCCCGAGCAGCGGGAAGACCGACCGGCGGGTGGCCGCGATGGCCCGGTCCACCGGGTTCGGCTCCCCGGTCGGCTGCCACGGCTCGTACCCGGGGTCGACGTCGTCGGTCATCCGCAGCGGGATCTCCCGGCCCGGCCGGCGGGCGGCGGCCAGTTCCCGCCAGGCGGGCGGGGTCAGGGTCGCCGGGTCCAACGGCGTGCCGGTCGCCACCGCGAGCAGGTGCGTCCAGGCCCGCGGCACCACCTCGACCAGGGCGTACCCGCCGCCGCCGGTGGCCACCCACCGGCCGCCGCACAGTTCGTCGGCGAGCGCCCGCAGGGCCAGGTACGTGGCGCGCTGCCCGTCCACCGACAGGTGCAGGTCGGCCAGCGGGTCGGCCCGGTGCGCGTCGGCGCCGCACTGGGTGACCAGCACCTGGGGCCGGAACGCGCGCAGCACCGACGGGACGATCGCGTGGAAGGCCCGCTGCCAGCCACGGTCATCGACGCCGGGCGGGAGCGGGACGTTGACCGCCGTGCCCGCCGCGCCCGGTCCGCCGGTCTCGTCGGGGAACCCGGTGCCGGGGAAGAGCGCGAGCGGCGTCTCGTGCAGGCTGACCGTGAGCACCCGGGGGTCGGTCCAGAAGACCCGCTGCACCCCGTCGCCGTGGTGCACGTCCACGTCGACGTACGCGACCCGTTCCGCGCCGAGGTCGAGCAGGCGGGCGATCGCCACCGCCGGGTCGTTGTAGACGCAGAACCCGGCGGCCCGGTCCGGCATGGCGTGGTGCAGCCCACCGGCCACGTTGACCGCCCGCCGGGCCTCGCCACGCCAGACCGCCTCGGCGGCGGCGACGGTGGCCCCGGCGACCAGCGCGCTGGACTCGTGCATCCCCGGGAAGACCGGGTTGTCCGAGGTGCCCAGCCCGTACCCGGCGAAGAGCGGATCGGTCGGCGCGGCCCGGACCGCCGCCAGGTAGCCGGGGTGGTGCACCCGGGTGAGCAGGGCGTCGTCCGCCGGCTCCGGCTTGACCAGCCGCACCCCGGGCCGGTCCAGGACGCCGAGTTCACGGGCGAGCGCGATGGTCAACTCGACCCGCACCGGGTCGAGCGGATGGTCCCCGAGGTCGTAGGCGAGCAGGGCGTCGTCCCACACCACCACCGTGTCGTCGGCCATGGGCCCATGGTCGCACGAGGTCGGGCCGGGGCCCGGCCACGACGACCGGCGGCCCACCGGGTGTCTCGGCCCCACCCGGGGACGTCCCCACCGGGTCGGTCGGGGCGGCGGGCGGCGGTCAGGTCCCGTCGCCGGTGGCCACCGGGCGGGCCGGGTCCGCCACCCAGTTGCTCCACGACCCGACGTACAGCGCGGCGTCCGGCCGCCCGGCCAGGTGCAGGGCGAGGACGGCCTGCGCGGCGGTCACCCCGGAGCCGCAGTACGCCCCCACCGGCCGGGCGTCGGTCACCCCCGCCCCGGCGAACCGGCGGCGCAGGTCGGCGGCGTCCGGGTACCGGCCGTCCGCGCCGACGAGGTCGGTGAGCGGCAGGTTCACCGCCCCGGGTACGTGCCCGGCGACCGGGTCGATCGGCTCGGTCTCGCCCCGGTACCGGGCGGCGGCCCGGACGTCGAGCAGCACGCCCGCCCGCTCCGGGTCACCGCCGCCGGACTCCCCGGGGCGGGGCCCGGACCCGGCGGCCAGGCCGGCGGCCTGCGCGGCGTCGAGGACCGGGAGGGCTCCGGGGCGCACCGCCACGTCCCCCGGCGTCGGGGTCGGCTGGTCGGTGCTGGTGGGCAGCCCCGCCGCCAGCCAGGCCGACCAGCCGCCGGAGAGCACCCGGACCGGCCGGTGCCCCGCCCAGCGCAGCGTCCACCAGGCCCGGGCGGCGGCCAGCCCGTCGCCACCGTCGTACACCACCACGGGGTGACCGGCGCGGACCCCGGCGGCCCGCAGCGCGGCCTGGAGGCGGACCGGGTCGGGCAGCGGGTGCCGGCCGGCGGGGCCGGGCGGGCCGCAGAGGTCGGCGTCCAGGTCGACGAAGACCGCGCCCGGCAGGTGGCCGGCGGCGTGGTCGGCGCGGCCGGAGGGACCGGCCAGCCGCCAGCGGACGTCGAGCAGGGTGGGCGGGTCGGGGCGGTCCAGCTCGGCGGCGAGGTCGGCGGGCTCGACGAGCGGGTTCGGGATTCCGGACATGGCGACCAGTCAACCTCATCCGGGACAGCGACCTGGCGGTTCGCCGACGGTCGTTCGGCGCAGGTCAAGGTAGCATCGACCACCGGGAGGCCGCTGACGTGAAGCATGACCTGGTCGACACGACCGAGATGTACCTGCGCACCATCCTCGAACTGGAGGAGGAGGGCGTGCCGCCGTTGCGCGCCCGGATCGCCGAACGGCTACGGCAGAGCGGCCCGACGGTCAGCCAGACCGTGGCCCGGATGGAACGCGACGGGCTGCTCACCGTCGAGGGCGACCGGCACCTGACCCTCACCACCCTGGGTCGCAGCACGGCGGTCGCCGTGATGCGCAAGCACCGCCTCGCCGAGCTGCTGCTGGTCAACGTCATCGGGATGCCCTACGAGGAGGCCCACGAAGAGGCCTGCCGCTGGGAGCACGTGATGAGCGACGCGGTGGAGAAGCGGGTGTACGACCTGCTCAACCGGCCGACCCGGTCGCCGTACGGCAACCCGATCCCGGGCCTGGAGGAGCTGGGCACGCCGGAGCAGCCCGAGGTGCAGGTCACCGAGAACGAGCGGAACCTCGCCTTCCCCGGCCTCTCCGGCCCGGTGGTGGTGCGGCGGATCTGCGAGAGCGTCCAGACCGACGCGGACGTGCTGCGGCAACTGCACGCCGCGGGCGTCGACCCGGGGGCCACGGTGACCGTCGCCCAGGAGCGGGACGGCGTCTCCATCGACCGCTCCGGCGACCGGGTCCGGCTGCCCCGCGAGGTCGCCTCCCGGGTCTTCGTCGCCGCCGCCTGACAGGTTGTGTAAGGAAGGGCCCCCTCTTAACCGTATGCGTTAAGAGGGGGCCCTTCCTTACACCTGGGTCAGAGGGGTGCGACCTGGACGGTCTTCGCCAGGTCGGCCAGCTTGCCGGTCAACTCCTCGGCGGCGGCCCGCTCGGTGTCGGGCGGCAGGGTGTAGTGCAGGACCGCCAGCCGGCCCTCGTCGGCCAGCCAGCCCACCTCGGCGGCCGGCCCGTTCTTCCCGGACGCCGCGACGGTGCGCCGGTACGCCTCCTGCCCCAGGCCGGCGACCTTCTCGGCCTTGTCCGGCACCATGTCGGCGGTGAAGGCGGCCTTGTCCAGCGAGGTCGTGCTGACGCTCAGGGTCAGCTCGGGCAGGCTCTCCCGCCCGACCCGGAGCACGCAGGTGTGGCTGTCGCCCCGCTCGCTGGCCGCCGCCACGTCGAAGCGGACCCCAGCGTGCTCCTCGATCACCGCGAAGTCGAGCATCCCGCAGGCGCCCCCGGCGGAGGCCGCCACCGCCCCGTTCGGCACCGGTGCCATCGCCGGTAGCGCCACCGGCTCGGTCTCCTTCGCGCACCCCGACGCCAGCAGCACCACCGCTGCGGCACACCAGATCCGCCCGCGCACCATCCAACCTCCCGACGACGGTCGTCCGCGCCACGTCCGTCGGACACCGTACGGCGTGGATCCCGTCGAGGAAAGTCGTCAGTCGGACACGTACGGGCAGTGTCGGCAGCCGCGCCCGCAGCAGGTACCCCGTCTGGCGAGGAACCCGGCGCTGAGCACGAACAGCCCGCTGGCCGGGTCGAGGTAGCCCGCCTCCCCGGCGGCCAGGGCGGCGGCGTGCGCGGCCAGGATCCGCTCCCGCTCCGGGTGCCCGGGGGACAGCCGGGACGGATGCGGCTCGGTCAACGGCCGGGCCGCCAACGGACGCCGCTCTCCCCTCCCCACCGCAGCAGTGTAAGGAAGGGCCCCCTACTCACGCATACGGTTAGTAGGGGGCCCTTCCTTACCGCCGGGCGGGCCCGGGGTACCGGATCAGCTGCAGCCGCTGGTGGAGCCGCAGCCCTCGCAGACGTAGCAGCTACCGGCCGGGCGCATCTTCGTCCCGCAGGTGAAGCAGAGCGGCGCGTCGGCGGCCTTGCCGATGACCGCCTCCAGCAGTTCGGTGCTGGAGCCGACCGACGGCGCCGGCTTGACCGCCGCGATGTCGGCGACCTCCTGTGCCGGCTGGGCGACCGGGCCGGTCTTCGGCTCCGGCGTCTCGACCGGGGCGGAGGCGGCCATCGCGGTGAGGTCCGCACCGCCCGCCTCCGCCTCCGCCTCGGCCCGGAGCTGGGCGGCCCGCTCCTTGGCGGTGAAGATGCCCAGCTCCGCGCGGCGCTCGTACGGCAGGAAGTCCAGGGCCAGGCGACGGAAGATGTAGTCCATCACCGAGGCGGCCATCCGCACGTCCGGGTCGTCGGTCATGCCCGCCGGCTCGAAGCGCATGTTGGTGAACTTGCTGACGTACGTCTCCAGCGGGACGCCGTACTGGAGACCGATGGAGATGGCCACCGAGAAGGCGTCCATCACGCCGGCCAGGGTCGAGCCCTGCTTCGACATCTTGAGGAAGACCTCGCCGAGGCCGTCGTCCGGGTACGACGAGGCGGTCAGGTACCCCTCGGCGCCGCCGACCGAGAAGCTGACCGTCTGGGACGGGCGCTTCTTCGGCAGCCGCTTGCGCACCGGGCGGTACTCGACGACCTTCTCCACCACCTTCTCGACCTCGGCGGCCGGGGCCTGCACGGTCTCGGTGGTTTTGTTCGGCTTGGCCGCCGAGAGCGGCTGGCCGACCTTGCAGTTGTCCCGGTAGATCGCCAGGGCCTTGAGGCCGAGCTTCCAGCCCTCGAAGTAGATCTTCTCGACGTCCTCGACGGTGGCCGCCTCCGGCATGTTGACCGTCTTGGAGATGGCCCCGGAGATGAACGGCTGGACCGCCGCCATCATCCGGACGTGCCCCATCGGGGCGATCGAGCGCTCGCCCATGGCGCAGTCGAAGACCGGGTAGTGCTCGGTCTTCAGGCCGGGGGCGTCCACCACGTGACCGTGGTCGGCGATGTGCTCGACGATCGCCTCGACCTGCTCCTCGGGGTAGCCGAGGCTGCGCAGGGCGCGCGGCACGGTCTGGTTGACGATCTGCATCGAGCCGCCGCCGACCAGCTTCTTGAACTTGACCAGCGCCAGGTCCGGCTCGACACCGGTGGTGTCGCAGTCCATCATCAGGCCGATGGTGCCGGTCGGGGCGAGCACGCTGGCCTGCGAGTTGCGCCAGCCGTTACGGTCACCGAGCTTGTTGCCCTGGGTCCACTGCTTCGTGGCCTCCCGCTGGATGGCGGTGGCCACGGTGCCGGCCGGCTTGATCGCGTCGTTGGCGGCGGCGTGCTTGCGCATGACCCGCTTGTGCGGCTCGGCGTTGCGGGCGTACCCGTCGTACGCGCCGACGATGCCGGCCAGCTCGGCGGAGCGGCGGTACGCGGTACCGGTCATCAGCGAGGTGATCGCGGCGGCGACCGAGCGCCCCTGGTCCGAGTCGTACGGCAGGCCGGAGGCCATCAGCAGGGCGCCCAGGTTGGCGTACCCGATGCCGAGCTGCCGGTAGGCCCGGGTGGTCTCGCCGATCTTCTCGGTCGGGAAGTCGGCGAAGCAGATCGAGATGTCCATCGCGGTGATGACGAACTCGACCGAGCGGACGAACTTCTCCACCTCGAAGCCGCCGTCGGCGCGCAGGAACTTCATCAGGTTCAGCGAGGCCAGGTTGCACGAGGAGTTGTCCAGGTGCAGGTACTCCGAGCACGGGTTCGACGCGGTGATCCGCCCGGTCTCCGGGCAGGTGTGCCAGTCGTTGATGGTGTCGTCGTACTGCAGACCGGGGTCGGCGCACTCCCAGGCGGCCGTCGAGATCGTCCGGAACAGGTTCTTCGCGTCGATGGTCTCGATCACCGCGCCGTCGAGCCGGCCGCGCAGGTCGAAGCCGCCGCCGTTCTCCACGGCGGTCATGAACTCGTCGGAGACCCGGACCGAGTTGTTGGCGTTCTGGTACTGGACGCTGACGATGTCCGAGCCGCCCAGGTCCATGTCGAAGCCGGCGTCCCGCAGCGCGCGGATCTTGTCCTCCTCGCGCGCCTTGGTGACCACGAACTCCTCGATGTCCGGGTGGTCCACGTCGAGGATGACCATCTTGGCGGCCCGCCGGGTGGCCCCGCCGGACTTGATGGTGCCCGCGCTGGCGTCCGCGCCGCGCATGAAGCTGACCGGGCCGGAGGCGGTGCCACCGGAGGAGAGCAGCTCCCGGGAGGAGCGGATCCGGGACAGGTTCACCCCGGAGCCGGAGCCGCCCTTGAAGATCAGCCCCTCCTCCTTGTACCAGTCGAGGATCGAGTCCATCGAGTCGTCGACGGCCAGGATGAAGCAGGCGCTGACCTGCTGCGGCGACGGCGTCCCGACGTTGAACCAGACCGGGGAGTTGAAGCTGAACACCTGGTGCAGCAGCATCCAGGTCAGCTCGTGGGCGAAGACCTCCGCGTCGGCCGGGGTGGCGAAGTAGCCGTACTGCTCACCGGCGGCGCGGTAGACGCCGACCACCCGGTCGATCAACTGCCGGAGCGACCACTCCCGCTCCGGGGTGCCCACCGCGCCCCGGAAGTACTTGGTGGTGACGATGTTGGCCGCGTTCACGCTCCACGTCTCGGGGTACTCCACCCCCCGCTGCTCGAAGTTGATCGAGCCGTCCCGCCAGTTCGTCATGACGATGTCGCGCCGCTCCCAGGCGACCTCGTCGTACGGGTGGACCCCCTCGGTGGTCCAGACCCGCTCGATCTTGAGCCCCGCGCCGGCCTTGCTCCGTGACCGACTGGTTGTCACGCCGTCCCCCGCCATCTCATCCGCCCCCTCGTCTGCGCAGCACGCTGCCACGCCTGGTTACTGTCAGAACTTCGCCATGGTCGTCGGCCGGCGCGGGTGGCCCGCGCCGCGCCGGTCGGTCAGGCCGGGGCCCCGCGCAGGCCGGTGGCCGTCGCGGCCCCGGCGGCGGGGTCGCCGCCCGGCGCCGCCGGCGGTGCTCCGGTCGGTGGCTCGGCGGCGGCGCCCTCCCGGGCCCGCGCCGCGGCCCGCAGCGTCTCGATCTCCCGCTCGAAGTCCGCGAGCGAGTCGAACGACCGGTAGACGCTGGCGAACCGGAGGTACGCCACCTCGTCCAGGTCCCGCAGCGGGCCCAGGATGGCCAGCCCCACCTCGTGGCTGGGCAGCTCGGCCGCGCCCTTGGCCCGGACGGTCTCCTCGACCTTCTGCGCCAGCAGGGCGATCGAGTCCTCGTCGACCGGCCGCCCCTGGCACGCCTTGCGCACCCCTCCGATGATCTTCGTCCGGCTGAACGGCTCGGTGACCCCGCTGCGCTTGACCACCGCGAGGACCGCCTCCTCCACCGTGGTGAACCGCTTGCCGCACTCCGGGCAGGACCGCCGGCGGCGGATCAACTGGCCGTCGTCGGCCTCCCGCGAGTCGACCACCCGGGAGTCGGCGTGCCGGCAGTAGGGGCACCGCATCGCCCGACCTCCTTCATCGATCGCGGGAAACGCCGTTCCCCGGGCACGCGTCGAGGTGCGCCAGCCATCGCCGATGGCTGCCGCCGGTTGACCGTGCGGGGAGTGCGGTCGGTAGCCGAACCCAACCTGTAGGCGACTTACACCCATGTGACTACTACATCTAGGGGTCGACCGTATGCCGCCGACGGACCGCGGTCAAGTTGGCCGGCGTGTCCGGCGCGTCACCACGGCCGCACCCCGCCCGCCCCACGGAGAACCCAACCCGGTCAGCCGTCGGCGGGTTACCGGCAGCGACCGAACGAGCCGAAACAACCCCCGGGACCGAACACCCGTACCAATTCGACGTACCATTTATCAGAACACCCGTTCGAGTGGCGCGGATTTCCCTCTCGACACGCCGGAAGAGGTCGTACAGATGTTTGAAAATGGCCGATCTCACCGATACGGTCAGGAACAGCCGGGCGCGGCGATCCCGCCGGTCCGCCCGGCGTCCACCGTACGCACCATGTGCCGCCAGGCAGCCAGCGCCGACCAGCAGGGAGGACGGACGTGACCGAGGACCGGGTCAGCCGGCAGGAGCACCCGCAGCAGAGCACCGAGGCGGGCACGCCGGCCACGCGACGCCGGAGCACCACGCGCGCCCGCGCGGGGCGACCCGCCGTCCGCCCGGTCGCCCCGGTCAGCGCGTTCCCCGAGCCGGCCACCGTCGACCTGACCGCCCGGCAGCGCCGGATCCTGGAGTTCATCCGGACCTGGGTCGACCGGCACGGGTACCCGCCGAGCGTCCGGGAGATCGGCGAGGCGGTCGGCCTGGTCTCCCCGTCCAGCGTCGCGTACCAGCTCAAGGAGCTGGAGAAGAAGGGCTTCCTGCGCCGCGACCCCAACCGCCCGCGCGCGGTGGACGTGCGCGCCCCGGGCGACGCGGTCGACGACGAGCTGAGCCGGGCGCAGCGCCCCACCCCGGCGTACGTGCCGATGCTGGGCCGGATCGCCGCCGGTGGGCCGATCCTCGCCGAACAGGCCGTGGAGGACGTCTTCCCGCTCCCCCGCGAGCTGGTCGGTGAGGGCGAGGTCTTCATGCTCCAGGTCAAGGGCGACTCGATGCTGGACGCGGCGATCTGCGACGGCGACTGGGTGGTGGTCCGCCAGCAGCCGACCGCCGACTCCGGCGAGATCGTCGCCGCGATGCTCGACGGCGAGGCCACCGTCAAGACCTACCGGCACCGGGACGGGCACGTGTGGCTGATGCCGCAGAACCCGGCCTTCGACCCGATCCCGGGTGACGACGCCACCATCATGGGCCGGGTCGTGGCGGTGCTGCGCCGGATCTGACCCCGCCGCCGGTACCGGGCGGGGCCACGGGGTCGCTAGTAGCGCTCGCCCCGGTAGTCGCCCCGCCCACCGTACGGCTGCCCGTACGGGCCGCCCCGGCCGTCGTCGGGGCCGGGCTCCCGGCGTCGACCGGCCCGGGGCTCCCGGGGCTCCGGCTCACGGGCACCCCGGCGGGGCGGCTCGGCCCGACCACCGCCGTACGTCCCGCCCCGGCCGCCACCGCCGGAG
>NZ_LRQV01000156.1 GCF_001567585.1 Micromonospora rosaria | reverse complement strand
CGACCCCGGGAAGGCGTGGCTTCCCGGGGTCGACCCGGTTCAGGAGGCGGCGCCGGCGGTGACGCCGGTCGCCTCGGCGGCGGCGCGGGCCGCCTCGTCGTCGGCGCGGCTGGCCTCCACCAGCTCACCGAGGGGGGTCAGCCGGAACGGCTCGTCGCCGGCCAGCTTCCAGTCGAAGCCCTTCGCGATCTCGAAGAGGTCCGCCTGGGTCAGCGCACGACCCCGGTCGTGCTCGGCCTGCAGCGCGGTCGGGTGGTACAGCTCGTAGCCGCCCGGGGTGTGCAGGGTGAGGAAGTGCGCGTCCACGGTGGGCAGCGTGGCCCAGGTGTGCTCCGTGCCGCGGCTGATGTGCGCGAGCCCGCCGGGACCGATCTCGACGACCTTGCCGTCCACGTACATCAGGAGGGCGCCCTCGATGACGAAGTAGGTCTCCTCCGAGTTGGGGTGCGTGTGCAGCGGCGGACCGGCGGTCGCCGCCACGACCCGCGCCTCCACGAGGGAGCTGACCCCGTTGGTGGCGGAGGTGGGCAGGACGATCTCGAAGCCACGGCGGCCCGCAGGGCGATCCTCGGGCAGGACGATGGTGGTCATGCTTTCCTTCCGGACGACGTGATCGGAGCAGAGGAGTGCGGTCGCAACAGGGGGAGGTCAGCGCACCGGGTCGGGGGTGCGCTCCGCGGACCGGGTGTGCACCACGTGGTACGTGTTGACGATGTAGCGCGTGGTCACCGCGTCGATACGCGCCTGGACCTTGCGCCGCGGCGCGGGCCACTGCTCGGCCGGGAAGTCCCGGAACTCCTCCCACTGCTCCCGCGAGTCCCACTGCGCGTACCGGACCACGAAGGAGCCCTCGTAGCCGCGGGAGCCGATGCCCCGCATGACGGTGTGCGACCGGTAGCCGGGGACGTTGCCCAGCCACTTCATCGACGCGCCCAGGGCGTCGATCAACTCGTCCTGCTTGTCGGCCTCGACACCGAAGAACTCGATGACGGTGTAGTCGCCGCGCTCCGGGTGCAGCTCCACGGTGCCGCCGAGCGACGCGTGGGTCTGCGAGTAGACGACCTCGTTCTGCAGCAGCATCATCGACGTCGTGATCTCGGAGAACGTCGGGATCGTGGCGTGCTTGAACTTGTCGTCCTCGTAGCGCTGCATCAGGTCCTCGACGCTGCGCCACTGGATGAAGTTGGCCGTCCCGAGCTTTTCCTGACCGCTGTGGACGGTGCTGGAGATCCAGCCCGGAAAAGCGGCGGTGTCCACGATCGCGCGCATTTCGTCGAGCAGGCGGTCCTGCTTTTCCGGCGCATCCGTGGTGAACACGTTGAGGACGGTGAGGTACCGGTCCTCCGGCGATACCTTGGGCATGCTTCTCCTCGTTCTCGTGAGCGGAAAGCTGGCGGGTCGGGTCAGCGGGACGGGCCGAACCAGCGCGACAGGGCCTCGTCGAGCCCGGCCGCGCCGGCACCGGCCGGCGCGACCCAGGCGACGTAGCCGTCCGGACGGACCAGGACGGCGTCCAGGCCGTGGAACGGGTCGTCCGGGTCGGCGGTGTGCGGCGTGGCGCGGACCACGTCGACCCGGTCGGTCCAGCCGGTGGCGGCCTGCGGACCGGCGGTGTCGTCGCCGAACGCGAACAGCACGCCCCGGCCCCGGTGGAGCTGCTCGAACGTCGTGCTCTTGCCGGAGCCGTCGAACTCGCCGACCAGCTCCTGGTTCGGGATCCGCCGGCCGAGCAGCGGGTGCTCGCCCGCGCCGACGTCGTACCGGATGTCCAGGCCGGTGACCATCCCGACCAGGTGCTCCTGGACGTCCGGGTACCGCACCAGCTCACCGAGGAGCTCGCGCAGCGGCTGCATCGCCTCGCCGCCCAGGTAGAGCCAGCGCTGCGCGAGGGTGTTCATCACCACCCGCCCGTCGACCGGGTGCCGCTCGGTGTGGTACGTGTCGAGCAGGCCCTCCGGCGCGTGGCCGTGGATCTCGGCGGCCAGCTTCCAGCCCAGGTTGACCGCGTCCTGGATGCCCGCGCTCATGCCCTGGCCGCCGATCGGCATGTGGATGTGCGCGGCGTCGCCGGCGAGCAGGATCCGGCCGCGCCGGTACTCGGCGGCCTGCCGGCTGGAGTCGGTGAACCAGCTGACCCAGAGCGGCTTGCCGCCCCGGATGTCCTCCCCGGTCAGCCGCTCGAAGGCGTCGGCGACCTCGGCGAAGGTCGGCGGCTCGGTGGAGTTGCGCAGGCCGGTCGCGTGCTCGAAGACGACCACCCGCTGGGCCACCGGGCCCAGCGGCAGCACCATCACCATGCCGCCCGGCACCAGCTCGCCGGAGAAGCGCAGGCGCAGGTCGCAGCCGGCCACGTCGGCCAGCCACATCTCCATGGTGGGGTCGGTGCCCGGGAAGTCGATCCCGGCGGCCTTGCGGACCGTGCTGCGCGCCCCGTCGGCGCCGACCAGGTACTTCGCCCGCAGCGTCTGCTCGCCGTCGGCGGTGCGGACGACGACCGCGACACCCGTGCCGTCGTCGTCGACCGAGACGACCTCCTGGCCCCGGCGCAGCTCGGCGCCGAGCTCGACCGCCCGTTGGGCCAGCATGCCCTCGGTGCGCGACTGCGGGATACCGCGGGCGCCGTACGAGCCGCCCTTGATCACCCGGTAGTCGAGGGGCACGCCGCCGAAGTGTCCGAACGGGATCGTGCCGACCTCACCGAAGCGCGCCAGCAGGCCGCGCTGGTCGAACTCCTCGATCGTACGGGCCGAGAAACCCAGGGCGCGCGACTGCTGCATGGGCTCGGCGAGTCGATCCAGGACAATGGTCGAAACGTTGTTGAGCCGCAATTCGCCGGCGAGCATCAGGCCGGTCGGTCCGGCTCCTACGATGATGACTTCCGCATCGATTGTGTTCATCACGACCTTCCCGGTGGCATGTGTCCAGAAGTATTGCGACGGCGTCTCGGGCCCGTAAAGGGTTGCCGCTACAGGGCTTCGACAACTACGTCAAATCTTCGACAAGAAGCCGGGTCGGCGGCGATTCAGACGTTGAGTCCACGGATCCGCGTGACGGCGATCTCGACGACCACGCGATCGGGGAATTCCGGTGCTGGCGCCCGGTACCGCAGGCCGTACCGGCGGGCCCCCTCGGCGACCCGCGCCGGGTCGGTCCGGACCGTGGCGGGCCCCTCCAGGGTCACCCAGCGGAAGCCGGCGGTCTGGCAGAGCACCGCGTGGCTGCCCGGCCTCGCGAGCAGGTTGCGCACCTTGCGGGTAGCCGCCCGGGTGAGGACCCGGGCCAGGCCGGACGTGGGGTCCCAGGTGAACCGCACCGGTGCCACGTGCGGCCGTCCGTCGGGCCGCAGGGTGGTGAACGCGGCCACGTGGTCCTCGGCCAGGAACGCCTCGACCGCCGTGTCCACCGTGGTCGGTGTGGTCCGCATGCAGGTCCTCCCGTCGTCCGGACCGGCGCTGCGCCGGCCCTGTCCGATCGCACCATCCGTGCCGCTTGACGCAAATGCCGGAAACTCCGAACGTTCGTACAACAGAAGAACGCCGATATTGAAACAACCATTTAACCATATAGGAGGGTGGCGCTGTCTCGGTACACTCGACCCGGTCCGGAGGGGGCCGGGCATCGGGGGGAGCCGTGGGGGCGGTTTCTTCTATTCGGCCTGCCCGAGGGCGTCGTATTCCATCCGATCGGACACATTGGGGTACGCGTGAACGATAGGCCGCAGAACGTAAGCACTGTGATCGCGTCGCCGCCTGATGCATTGCGGATCCTCGTCGTGGAGAAGGACCTCCGGGACATGGAGGCGCTCGCCCGAGGGCTACGCCGGCACGGGCACGACGTGCGGCACGCCGCGACGGGGGAGGAGGCGTTGGCCTCCTATCAGGACACCGATCTGGTCCTGCTCGATCTGGAGCTGACCGATCTGGACGGGCTCGGCGTGTGTCGGGGGATCAGGGCGGCCTGTGGGGTGCCCATCATCGCCGTGACCGCCCTCGGCAGTGAACTGGACCGGGTGCTCGGCCTCCAGGCCGGCGCGGACGACTACGTGGTCAAGCCGTACGGGTTCCGCGAGCTGATGGCCCGGATCGAGGCGGTGATGCGGCGGGCCCGGCCGCTGCGCGTCAACGACGACGTGCTGCTGCGCGGGCCGCTGCGCATCGACGCGCGGTCGCGGGAGGTCAGCGTGCACGGGCGGCGCGTCGACGTCACCCGCAAGGAGTTCGACCTGCTCTGCCTGCTGGCGTCGGCCCCGGACACGGTCATCCCACGCCGGCAGATCATGTGCGAGGTGTGGGGCGACACCTGGTCGCGCCGGACGGTCGACACGCACGTGAGCAGCCTGCGCAACAAGCTCGGCAACAGCGACTGGATCATCACGGTGCGCGGGGTCGGATTCCGGCTCGGTGACCTGGCCCAGGTGTGAGTCGGTCCGGGGGGACCGCGACGCGCCCGACCACGCGATTTTGCACAGCTCTGACAGAAGTCCTGGCATAGACCTGACAGAATTTGTAATTCACCGTCTTGAACGGCCCTGACGATTCTTGCGAACCTGGTTCGCAGATATCCCGGACGTGTCGCCGAAATGTGCTGACGCCATTTCGGCCGACCGTATCACCCGCAGAGTCAGGAGTCCGGTCGTGGACACGGTCGTCCCCGCCATCCGCGGTCGCGCCACGGTGCGCGGTCCGGACCGGCGGCCGGCCGGTCCCGCCGGCCGCCCCGCCCCGGACCGCACCCCGGACCGGGGCGGGCCCGGCGTCCGGCCGGGTCCGGGCACCGCCGTCCGCGCGTTCTGGAGTCGAGCCGATCCGGAAGGAAGAACTCCATGCACAGCACACTGATCGTGGCACGGATGGACCCGGCGTCCAGCCGCGACGTCGCCGAGCTGTTCGCCGGCTTCGACGCCGGTGAGATGCCGCACCGGATGGGCACCCGCCGACGTCAGCTCTTCAGCTACCGCGGCCTCTACTTCCACCTGCAGGACTTCGACGACGAGGACGGCGGCGAGCGGATCCAGCGGGTCCGCCACGACCCCCGCTTCGTCCAGATCAGCGAGGACCTCAAGCCCTTCATCGAGGCGTACGACCCGCAGACCTGGCGGTCGCCGGCCGACGCGATGGCGACCCGCTTCTACTCCTGGGAGGGCTCGGCGTGACCGAGAGGCGAGTAGTCATCACCGGCATCGAGGTGCTGGCCCCCGGCGGTGCCGGAACGAAGGACTTCTGGAGCCTGCTCACCGACGGCCGCACCGCGACCCGGACCATCACCTTCTTCGACCCCGCCCCGTTCCGGTCCCAGGTCGCCGCCGAGATCGACTTCGACCCCGAGCAGCACGGCCTGACCCCGCAGGAGGTCCGGCGGATGGACCGGGCCGCCCAGTTCGCCGTGGTCGCCGCCCGGGGGGCGGTCGCCGACAGCGGACTGGTGTTCGACAACGTCCACGAGCACCGCACCGGGGTCGCCATCGGCAGCGCGGTCGGCGCCACCATGTCGCTGGACCAGGAGTACCGGGTGGTCAGCGACGGCGGCCGGCTGCACGAGGTCGACCACACCTACGCGGTGCCGCACCTCTACGACTACCTGGTGCCCAGCTCGTTCGCGGCCGAGGTGGCGTGGGCGGTCGGCGCGCAGGGCCCGGCCACGGTGATCTCCACCGGCTGCACGTCCGGCATCGACTCGGTCGGCTACGCCGTCGAGCTGATCCGGGAGGGCAGCGCCGACGTGATGGTCGCCGGGGCCACCGACGCGCCGATCTCACCGATCACCATGGCCTGCTTCGACGCCATCAAGGCCACCTCGCCCCGGCGGGAGCAGCCGGAGACCGCGTCCCGGCCGTTCGACGCCACCCGCAACGGCTTCGTGCTCGGCGAGGGGACGGCGGTGTTCGTGCTGGAGGAGATGGAAAGCGCCCGGCGGCGCGGCGCGCACGTCTACGCCGAGATCGCCGGCTACGCCACCCGCAGCAACGCCTTCCACATGACCGGGCTGCGGCCGGACGGCAAGGAGATGGCCGAGGCGATCCGGACCGCGCTGGGCGAGGCCCGCCTCAACCCCGACGACATCGACTACATCAACGCCCACGGCTCCGGCACCAAGCAGAACGACCGGCACGAGACCGCCGCGTTCAAGGACAGCCTGGGCGAGCACGCGTACCGGATCCCGGTCAGCTCGATCAAGTCGATGGTCGGGCACTCCCTCGGGGCGATCGGCGCCATCGAGATCGCCGCCTGCGCGCTGGCGATCGAGCACAACGTCGTACCGCCGACCGCGAACCTGCACCACCCGGACCCGGAGTGCGACCTGGACTACGTGCCGCTGACCGCCCGCGAGCACCGCACCGACGCGGTCCTCACCGTGGGCAGCGGCTTCGGCGGCTTCCAGAGCGCGATGGTGCTCACCGGACCCGGACGGAGGCCGTGATGACGGACCCGGTGGTGGTGACCGGCCTCGGCATCGTGTCGCCGACCGGCCTCGGTACGGCGCCTTACTGGTCGGCGACCCGGCGCGGGGTGAGCGGGATCGGCCCGATCACCCGCTTCGCGGCGGACGGCTACCCGGCCCGGCTGGCCGGCGAGATCAACGGCTTCGTCGCCGGGGAGCACCTGCCCGGCCGGCTGCTGCCGCAGACCGACCGGATGACCCAGCTCGCGCTGGTCGCCGGTGACTGGGCGCTGGCCGACGCCGGGATCACCCCGGCCGACCTGCCGGCCTTCGACATGGGCGTCTGTACGGCCAGCGCGCAGGGCGGCTTCGAGTTCGGCCAGAACGAGCTGCGCAACCTGTGGAGCCAGGGCAGCCGGTACGTCAGCGCGTACCAGTCGTTCGCCTGGTTCTACGCGGTCAACAGCGGGCAGCTCTCCATCCGTAACGGGATGAAGGGCCCCAGCGGCGTGGTGGTGAGCGACCAGGCCGGCGGCCTGGACGCGGTGGCCAACGCCCGCCGGCAGATCCGCAAGGGCACCGCGGTGATGGTCACCGGGGCGGTGGACGCCTCCCTCTGCCCGTGGGGCTGGGTGGCGCAGCTCGCCAGCCGCCGGCTGAGCACCAGCGACGACCCGGACCGCGCGTACCTGCCGTTCGACGAGCGGGCCAACGGCCACGTCCCCGGTGAGGGCGGCGCCATCCTGGTGATGGAGCGCGCCAGCCGCGCGGTGGCCCGGGGCGCCCACGTGTACGGGCAGGTCGCCGGGTACGGCGCCACCTTCGACCCGGCGCCGGGCAGCGGCGGCCAACCCGGCCTGGCGCGGGCGATCCGGCTGGCCCTGGCCGAGGCGGACCTGCCGCCGGAGAACGTCGACGTGGTCTTCGCCGACGCCGCCGGCATCCCCGAGCTGGACCAGGCGGAGGCCGACGCGATCACCGAGGTCTTCGGCCCGTACGGGGTGCCGGTGACCGCGCCGAAGACCATGACCGGCCGACTCTACTCCGGGGCCGCCCCGCTGGACCTGGCGGCGGCGCTGCTCGCCATGGACGAGGGCCTGATCCCGCAGACGGTGAACGTCACCCCCGCCGAGCGGTACCGGCTGGACCTGGTGACCGACCACCCCCGGGCCGCCCAGCTGTGCAGCGCGCTGGTCCTGGCGCGCGGCTACGGCGGGTTCAACTCGGCCGTGCTGCTGCGGTCCGGCTACCCGCAGCGGGTCGCCGCCGCGCGCTGACCACGGCCCACCGACGCCGCGTACGACTACGAGAGGAAGACCATGACCGAACGCCAGTTCACCGTCGACGACCTGCACCGGATCCTGGTGGAGGGGGCCGGCGAGACCGAGGGCGGCGCCCTCGGCCCGGACACCATCGACACCACGTTCGACGAGCTCGGCTACGAGTCCATCGCCCTGCTGGAGACCGGCAGCCGGATCGAGCGGGAGTTCGGCGTCAGTCTCAGCGACGAGGACGTGATGGACTCCCGGACCCCACGGGGCCTGATCGAGGCGGTCAACACCCGCCTCGGCACCACCAGCGGCGCAGCGGTCTGAGGGGGAACGCGACATGTCCACGCAGCAGAAGGTCGCCCTGGTCACCGGCGCCACCAGCGGAATCGGCCTGGCCACCGCGCGCCTGCTGGCCCAGCAGGGTCACCAGGTCTTCATCGGGGCCCGGACCGAGGAGAACGTCACCGCCACCGTCAAGGAGCTGACCGAGGAGGGGCTGACCGTGGCCGGCGCCGCGGTCGACGTGCGCTCCACCGAGTCGGTGCGCGCCTTCGTCCGCGCCGCGGTCGACCGGTTCGGCCCGATCGGGGTGCTGGTCAACAACGCCGGGCGCAGCGGCGGCGGGGTCACCGCCGACATCGCCGAGGAGCTCTGGCTCGACGTGGTGGAGACCAACCTCAACAGCGTCTTCCGGGTCACCGTCGAGGTGCTCAACGCCGGCGGGATGCGGGAGCGCGGCTGGGGCCGGGTCATCAACATCGCCTCCACCGCGGGCAAGCAGGGTGTGGTGCTCGGCGCGCCGTACTCGGCCTCCAAGCACGGCGTCGTCGGCTTCACCAAGGCGCTCGGCAACGAGCTGGCGCCGACCGGCATCACCGTCAACGCGGTCTGCCCCGGCTACGTCGAGACGCCGATGGCGCAGCGGGTGCGGCAGGGGTACGCGGCCGTGCACGGCGTCACCGAGGACGACATCCTCACCCGCTTCCAGGCCAAGATCCCGCTGGGCCGGTACAGCACCCCCGAGGAGGTCGCCGGGCTGGTGGGCTACCTCGCCTCGGACACCGCCGCCTCGATCACGTCGCAGGCGCTGAACGTCTGCGGCGGCCTCGGCAACTTCTGACCCCCACCACACCGAGGAGGGCTGGCATGTCTGACGCCGGCACGCGCACCGTTGAGCACGACATCGAGATCGACGCCCCCGCCGACGAGGTCTACCGGCTCATCGCCGAGGTCGTCAACTGGCCGCAGATCTTCCCGCCGACCATCTACGTCGACCAGCTCGAGGCCGGCGAGGGCACGGAGCGGATCCGGATCTGGGCCACCGCCAACGGCACCGCCAAGAACTGGACGTCCCGCCGGGTGCTCGACCCGGTCGCCCGGCGCATCGAGTTCCGGCAGGAGGTGTCGGCGCCGCCGGTGGCGTCGATGTCCGGCACCTGGCTGCTGGAGCCGGCCGGCGAGGGGCGGACCCGGGTCCGGCTGCTGCACGAGTACCGGGCCGTCGACGACGACCCGGAGGGGCTGGCCTGGATCGACCAGGCGGTGGACCGCAACTCCCGGTCCGAGCTGGCCGCGTTGAAGACCAACGTCGAGCTGGCCACCGCCGCCGCCGAGGCGACCCTGTCCTTCGAGGACACCGTGCAGATCAACGGGCCCCGCAAGGAGGCGTACGACTTCATCAACGAGGCCCACCTGTGGGACCAGCGGCTGCCGCACGTGGCCCGGGTCACGCTGACCGAGGACACCCCGGGCCTGCAGGACCTGGAGATGGAGACCCGGGCCAAGGACGGCTCCACCCACCTGACCCGGTCGTACCGGGTCACCCTGCCGCCCAGCCTGATCGCCTACAAGCAGGTCACCCTGCCCAAGCTGATGAGCCTGCACACCGGCCGGTGGAGCTTCGAGGAGAACGCCGACGGGGTGGCGGTGACCTCCCAGCACACCATCGTGGTGAACACCGCGAACATCGCCGCGGTGCTCGGCCCGGACGCCACCGTCGTGCAGGCCCGCGACTACGTGCGGGACGCGCTGAGCACGAACAGCCGGGCGACCCTGGGCTACGCCAAGGAGCACGTCGAGAAGAACGCCGGGTCATGACCGGCACGCCGCCGCAGACGCGGGTGCTGGTGGTCGGTGCCGGCCCCGTCGGGCTCATGCTCGCCGGTGAGCTGCGGCTCGGCGGCGTGGACGTGACCGTGCTGGACCAGTTGCCGGTGCCGACCACCGAGTCGCGGGCCTCCACCGTGCACAGCCGGACGATGGAGCAACTGGACAGCCGGGGCCTGCTGGGCGGGCTCGGCACCGTGCCGAGCTCGCCCTGGGGGCACTTCGGCGGGATCCCGCTGGACCTGCGGCTGCCGTCGCCGTACCCCGGGGCCTGGAAGATCGACCAGGCCCGGATCGAGCGGCTGCTGGCCGACTGGGCGGTACGCCTCGGCGCGCAGGTCCGGCGGGACCGGCGGCTGCTCGACGTGGTCGACCACGGCGACCACGTCGAGGCCGTGGTCGCCACCGGCGTGGGGGAGGCCCGCATCCTGGCCACCCACCTCGTCGCCTGCGACGGCGAGCAGAGCACCGTGCGCGACCTGCTCCGGGCCGACTTCCCGGGCCGGTCGGCCGGCCGGGAACTGCTCCGCGCCGACGTGGCCGGGATCGACGTGCCGGACCGGCGGTTCGAGCGGCTGCCCGCCGGGCTGGCCATCGCCGCCCGCCGGCCCGACGGCGTCACCCGGGTGATGGTGCACGAGTTCGGCGCGCCCGCGCCGCAGGGGCCGACGGAGCCGACCTTCGCCGACGTCGCGCAGACGTGGAAACGGGTCACCGGCGAGGACATCAGCGGCGGCACCCCGCTCTGGGTCAACGCGTTCGGCGACGCCAACCGGCAGCTCACCCGCTACCGGCACGGCCGGGTGCTGTTCGCCGGTGACGCGGCGCACCAGCAGATGCCGGTCGGCGGGCAGGCGATGAACCTCGGCCTGCAGGACGCGGTGAACCTGGGCTGGAAGCTCGCCGCGGTGGTCCGTGGGCACGCCCCGGACGGGCTGCTCGACACGTACCACACCGAGCGGCACGCGGTCGGCGCGCGGGTGCTGGGCAACATCGCCGCGCAGTCGGCGCTGCTGCTCGGCGGCCCGGAGACCGGGGCGGTGCGGACGGTGCTGGCCGAGCTGATCCGGGTACCGGCGGTCCGGGCCCGGCTGGCCGGCATGGTCAGCGGCCTGGACATCCGCTACGACGTCGGCGCCGGCGACCACCCGCTGCTCGGCGCCCGCCTGCCGGCCACCGCGCTCACCGGGGACGGCGTCCGCACCGACACCACCGCCCTGCTGCACCCGGGGCGCGGGCTCCTGCTCGATCTCACCGGCGCCGGTCCCGACCGGGTCCGCCGGGCCGCCGCGCCGTGGCGCGGCCGGGTCACCGCCGTGGCGGCGGTACCCGAGCAACCGGGGCCGCTCGCCGGTGCCGGCGCCGTCCTGGTCCGCCCGGACGGCTACCTGGCGTGGACCGGTGCCGACCCCCGGGACGCCACCGCAGCGCTCGACCGATGGTTCGGGCCGCCGGCCACCCCGGCGCCCGCCGAAGACTAGGAGGCAGACCTCATGGACACCGATGTCATCGTGGTGGGCGCCGGCCCGACCGGCCTGATGCTCGCCGGGGAGCTGCGCCTGGGCGGCGCCCGCGTCGTCCTGGTGGAGCGGCTCGCCGAGCCCACCGGGCAGTCCCGTGGCCTGGGCTTCACCGCCCGTGCCATGGAGACGCTGGACCAGCGCGGCCTGCTGCCGCGCTTCGGGGAGCTGGAGACCAGCCCGCGCGGCCACTTCGGCGGGGTGCAGTTCGACTACTCCGTGCTGCCCGACGCGCACTTCGGCGCGCGCGGCGTCCCGCAGTCGCAGACCGAGGACGTGCTGGAGAAGTGGGCCACCGAGACGGGCGTGGACATCCGGCGCGGCTGGGAGCTGCGGGAGCTCACCGACGACGGCTCCGGCGTGACGATCGTCGCCGACACCCCCGACGGCACCCGCCAGCTACGGGCGGCGTACCTGGTCGGCTGCGACGGTGGGCAGAGCACCGTGCGCAAGCTCGTCGGCTTCGAGTTCGAGGGCACCCCGGCGACCCGGGGCATGTACCTCGCCGACGTGGTGGGCTGCGCGCTGCGGCCCCGCTTCCTCGGCGAGAAGCTGGCCAACGGCATGGTGATGGCGGCCCCGCTCGCCGAGGGCGTCGACCGGATCATCGTCTGCGAGCACGGCACCCCGCCCACCGAGCGGGAGCGGCAGGTCAGCTTCGAGGAGGTGGCCGCCGCCTGGGAGCGGATCACCGGCGAGAGCATCAGCCACGGCGGCTCGCTGTGGGTCAGCTCGTTCACCGACGCCACCCGGCAGGCGACCGAGTACCGGCGCGGCCGGGTGCTGCTGGCCGGCGACGCCGCGCACATCCACCTGCCCGCCGCCGGCCAGGGGCTCTCCGTCGGGGTGCAGGACGCCGCCAACCTCGGCTGGAAGCTCGCCGCCGTGGTCCGGGGGCACGCCCCAAAGGGACTGCTCGACACGTACCACGACGAGCGGCACCCGGTCGGCGCCCGGCTGCTGCTGAACACCCGGGTGCAGAACGCGGTCTTCCTCGGCGGCGAGGAGGCGGAGCCGCTGCGTACCCTCTTCACCGAGCTGATCTCGTACGACACGGTCGGCCGGCACCTGGCCGGCATGGTCAGCGGCTTGGAGGTCCGGTACGACGTGGGCGCGGGCGACCACCCGCTGCTCGGCCGGCGCCTGCCGCCGCGCGCCCTGCACGGCGCGGCCGGCGCGACCACCACCACGGAGCTGCTGCACCCGGCGACCGGGGTGCTGCTCGACCTCACCGACGACGCGGGGCTGCGCGCCGTCGCGGCCGGGTACGGCGACCGGGTCGCGGTGACCGTGGCGACCAGCGACGCCGCCGAGTTCGCCGGGGTCCCCGCGCTGCTGGTCCGCCCCGACGGGTACGTCGCCTGGGTGGGCGCGGAGCCGGACGGCCTGGCGGCGGCGCTGCGCCGGTGGTTCGGCGAGCCGGCGCCGGCCGGGCAGTGACGTGACCGTCCTGCCGGGCCGCGACCGGACGCGGGAGCTGGCGAGGCTCAAGGAGGAGTCCCGCCTCGGCACCGACCCCCGGGCCACGCAACGTCAGCACGCCCGGGGCAAGCTGACCGCCCGGGAGCGCATCGACGTGCTGCTGGACGAGGAGTCGTTCGTCGAGGTGGAGCCGCTGCGGCGGCACCGGGCCACCGGGTTCGGGCTGGAGAACAAGCGTCCCCTCACCGACGGGGTGGTCACCGGCTGGGGCACCGTGCACGGCCGGACCGTTTTCGTCTACGCCCACGACTTCCGGATCTTCGGCGGGGCGCTCGGGGAGGCCCACGCCGAGAAGATCCACAAGATCCTGGACATGGCGATCGCCGCCGGCGCCCCGGTGGTCTCGCTCAACGACGGCGCGGGCGCCCGGATCCAGGAGGGGGTGTCCGCGCTGGCCGGCTACGGCGGGATCTTCCAGCGCAACACCCGCGCCTCCGGGGTGATCCCGCAGATCAGCGTGATGCTCGGGCCGTGCGCGGGTGGGGCGGCGTACTCCCCGGCGCTGACCGACTTCGTCTTCATGGTCCGGGGTACCTCGCAGATGTTCATCACCGGCCCGGACGTGGTCCAGGCGGTGACGGGGGAGCAGGTCAGCCACGACGGCCTGGGGGGTGCCGACGTGCACGCCGAGCGGTCCGGCGTCGCGCACTTCGTCTACGACGACGAGCGCACCTGCCTGGCCGACGTGCGGTACCTGCTGTCCCTGCTACCCGGCAACAACCGCGAGATGCCGCCGACGGAGCCGACCCACGACCCGGCGGACCGGTGCTGCCCCACCCTGGAGAAGGTCGTCCCCACCGACGGCAGCCGCCCGTACGACGTGCGGGACGTCATCGCCGAACTCGTCGACGACGGCCAGTACCTGGAGATCCACGAGCGGTGGGCGACGAACGTGGTGGTCGCCCTGGCCCGGATGGACGGTCACGTGGTGGGGCTGGTGGCCAACCAGCCGATGTCGCTGGCCGGCGTGCTGGACATCGACGCCAGCGAGAAGGCGGCCCGGTTCGTCCAGCTCTGCGACGCGTTCAACATCCCGCTGGTCACGTTGCTGGACGTGCCGGGCTTCCTGCCCGGCGTCGACCAGGAACACGGCGGGATCATCCGGCACGGGGCGAAGCTGCTCTACGCGTACTGCAACGCCACCGTGCCCCGGATCTCGGTGGTGCTGCGCAAGGCGTACGGCGGCGCGTACATCGTGATGGACTCGCGCAGCATCGGGGCGGACCTGGCCCTGGCCTGGCCCACCAACGAGATCGCGGTGATGGGGGCGCAGGCCGCCGCCAACGTGATCTTCCGGCGGGAGATCGCCGCCGCCGCCGACCCGGACGCCACCCGGTCCGAGCTGGTCAAGCGGTACGAGGAGGAGCTGATGCATCCGTACTACGCGGCAGAGCGCGGCCTGGTCGACGACGTCATCACCCCGTCGGAGACCCGGCGGGTGCTCACCCGCGCACTGCGGATGCTGCGCGCCAAGCACGCCGACCTGCCGGCGCGCAAGCACGGGAACCCGCCCCAGTGACCCCGGCCCCACCGGCGGTCCGGGTGGTGCGCGGGCGGGCCACCGACGACGAGCTGGCCGCGCTGCTGGTCGTCCTCGCCCGGGCGCGCGCCGCCGGGCGGGACGACCCCGGCGCGGCCGGGGACCGCCCCCGGGCCTCCTGGGCCCATCTCGACGGCACCGGGTACCGCAGCCCGGCGAGCTGGCGCTGAGCCACGGGCCGGGCGTGTGCCGCCCGGCCCGTCGCGGGCGGCCCGTCGCGCCCGGGCTGTGTCG
>NZ_LRQV01000155.1 GCF_001567585.1 Micromonospora rosaria | reverse complement strand
AGGGCTTCCGTGCGTGGAGCGGGTGACGGGAATCGAACCCGCACTGTCAGCTTGGGAAGCTGATGTTCTGCCATTGAACTACACCCGCAGGCGGCACCACTGTACCTGAGTCTGCGCCCACCCGCACCAGACCCCCCGCCCGACCCGCCGGCATCCACCGCCCGTCGCCGACCCCGCCCCTCACGGGGCCGGCGACGGGTGCCTGGTGGTCAGGCCGCCACGGTGCACTGCGGGTCGTGCTCGCGGTGCGGCGGCCACGGGTCGGACACGGCGGTGTCGTCGGCCCGGGTGCGCGAGCCGCCCTCGCCGCGCGGGTCCAGCCACACCTGCACGGTCGGGCGGCGGGGTGCCTCGCCGGGGACGTCCAGCCCGAAGTCGCGCCGGGTGAGCATGGCGACGTCGACGCTGAACTCGAAGAGCCGCCAGTCGACCGCCGGTGCCGCCCGCCCGATCTCGGCCAGCCGGGCGACCCGGGCCCGGTCGGTCACCGGCCGGGCGTGCCCGGCCACGTACGCCTCGTCGTCGCTGTCCTCCGGCGGGAAGGAGTGCAGCGCGTACCGCCCGTCGCGTTCGAGGTCGCGCCGCTTCGGCGAGTCGATGACGAAGCAGAACAGCCCCTCGTCGGTGATCACCGGGGAGACCGGGTGCACCCGGGGCCCGCCGTCGGCGCGGACCGTGGCCAGGTAGCCGAAGCCCGGCCCGTACTGCTGCATGAGGAGGCGGATGCCGTCGGCGAGGCGGGGCTCGTCAGCGGCGAAATCGGACCAGGAAGCCATGCCCCACATTCTATCGAACACGTGTACGACAAGCGACCCAACACGCTGGTCACCGGTACCGGATAACGGGCCGCCGCAGCACGCTCGATAGGGTGACCCGATGCTGCTCTCCGACCGTGACCTCCTGATCGAGATCAAGGCGGGCACGCTCGCGTTGGAGCCGTTCGAGCCCGCCCTGGTGCAGCCGTCCAGCATCGACGTGCGCCTGGACCGGCTCTTCCGGGTCTTCAACAACCATCTGTACACGCACATCGACCCGTCGGTGCAGCAGGACGACCTGACCTCCCCGGTCGAGGTGCCGGAGGGCGAGCCGTACGTGCTGCACCCGGGCGAGTTCGTGCTCGCCTCGACGCTTGAGGTGATCTCCCTCGGCGAGCAGCTCGCCGGCCGGCTGGAGGGCAAGAGTTCGCTGGGCCGGCTCGGGCTGCTGACCCACTCGACCGCCGGGTTCATCGACCCGGGCTTCTCCGGCCACGTCACGCTGGAGCTGTCGAACGTGGCGAACCTGCCGATCACCCTCTGGCCGGGGATGAAGATCGGTCAGCTCTGCATCTTCCGGCTCTCCTCGCCCTCGGAGCACCCGTACGGCTCGGCCGTCTACGGCTCCCGGTACCAGGGTCAGCGCGGGCCGACGCCGAGCCGGTCCTGGCAGCAGTGGCGGACCTGGCCCACCCGCTGACGGCCGGCACCGCGCCGTACCGCGCGAGGGGAGCCGCCGGGGCGGAAAACCCGGCGCCGCCCCCGCGGGACCGGCGGGGGCGGCGCTGACGGTCCCGTCGGAGTACGGGACCACGGGTCCGCCGGTGCGCGGGTGGACGGGCGGCCCCCGACCGGACCGCCGAGCCCACCGCCGCCGGCGGCAGGAGGTCGCCTGCTAGCCGGGGCGACCGAAGCTGTGGATCGGGCTGTCGCCGAGGCGCTTCATCGTCACCGGCACCCCGGCGCGGGCGGCGTGCACCACCCAGCCGCCGCCCACGTACATGCCGACGTGGTGCAGGTCGCGGTAGTAGAAGACGAGGTCACCGGGGCGCAGCTCGGAACGGCTCACCGAGGGGGTCACCCTGCGCTGCCGGGCCGCGTTGTGCGGCAGCCGGACGCCGGCCGTCGCCCAGGCGGCGAGCATCAGCCCGGAGCAGTCGTACGCGTGCGGGCCCTCGGCGCCCCAGACGTACGGCTTGCCGATCTGCGCGCAGGCGAACCGGACCGCCTCGCCGGCCGCGCCACCCGGGTACGAGACCGGGCAGGGCGCGGGGCGCAGCGGCCCGCCGGCACCCTTGCCGTACGCCCGCAGCCGTAGCTTCTGGAGCTGGTCGATCTCGGCGTCGATCTGCCGGCGGCTGGCGGCCAGGCCCTTCTCGGTGCGGTCGAGGAGGCCGACCAGCCGGTCCAGCGGGGCCTTGCGGGCGGCCAACTCGTCGCGCAGTTCCCGGGCCGCCCGGACGTCCTCGTGCTGCCGGTGGGCGACCCGGTCGATCAGCTCGATCCGGCTGATCAGCTCCCCCGGGGTACGGCCGGCCAGCATGGCGTTGACCGCCGAGACGCTCTCGCCCTTGTAGGCCCGGACCGCGAGTCGGCTGACCCGCAGCATGGCCTCGTCGACCTGGCGCTGCAACGGCTCGATGCGGGCGGCCAGGGCGGCGACCTCGCGCCGCCGGGCGGCGAGGTCCTGCCGGACGGCGTTGTGCCGTTCGATGATCGGTTCGAGCCGGTTCCAGTCCTGGTCGATCCGGCGCTCGATCTCGGCCACCGACGGCTCGGCGTGGGCCGCACCGGGCAGGCCGACCAGGAGACCGCCGGCCACGGCCAGGACGACGAGAGCGGCGACCCCCCGCGACGCGGTGTCGCCCAAGGACGCGACGACGCCACGGGACGGGGCGACGAGAGTGGGTGCGGTGGTGCGGTGGGACGAGCGTGGGCGCGGCGCAGCCGGCACCGGGTCGGCGTGGGCCGGCCGGGTGGACGGTGGCCGCGGGGCATGGTGTGCCACCGGGCTCGGTACTCCTTCTCCGGAACCGCCTACCGGGTTAGCTGACGGGTTCGGGCGGAAGGGGACGCCCTACCGCAGTGGACTGCGGATTCACCCCGGCGTACCTGGGTCCCCGGCTCGCCCTGGGTGGGCGACTCGGCGGCGTCGGCCGTTACCGCCCGGGTTGGGCGGACCTGCTGCCGGCCGACGGTTCATCAGCGTAGAGAGGCACCTGTCGATCCGCAACGGAGTGACCCGTGACACTCCGTCTCACGTTCGCTCACTCCCCTGAGATGAGGCGAGTCCGATTCGGATTCCAGTGGGGGCCGGTCGACCCGACGACAGTGGCCCCCGGCGGTGCCGGGGGCCACTGTGCGAGGGTGCCGCAGGGTCAGCCGGGTCGACGGAACCCGGCGACCGGCATGTGGTTGATGCTGGAGACGTTGACCGGTTTGCCGGCCCGGGGCGCGTGCACCATCAGGTCGTTGCCGATGTACAGGCCGACATGGGACAGGTCGCTGAAGAAGAAGACCAGGTCACCGGGGCGCGCCTCGCTGCGCGGGATCGCCCGGCCCTGGTTCCACTGCGCACCGGTGAAGTGGGTCAGGCTGATCCCGGCGGCCCGGTACGCGTACTGGGTCAGCCCGGAGCAGTCGAAGGAGTTCGGCCCGGTGGCCCCGAACACGTACGGCTTGCCGACCTGGGCACAGGCCGTCCGGATGGCGATCCGGGCCGCCTCGGTGACCACCCCGTTGACGGTGGGGCAGTTCGTGGCCTTCACGACGGTCTTCGGCATGGCCGCCTGGAGGCGCTTGATCTCGGCCTCGATGCTCTTGCGCTTCTCGGCGAGTTCCTTCTGCTGCTTGCTCTGCGTGGTGACGAGCGTGTCGAACTTTTCCTTCTCGGTGTTGTACTTGGCCTGGGTGGCCAGTACCCCCTCGATCTGGCGGCGC
The DNA here is from genome assembly GCF_001567585.1 of Micromonospora rosaria. Lineage (GTDB taxonomy): Bacteria > Actinomycetota > Actinomycetes > Mycobacteriales > Micromonosporaceae > Micromonospora > Micromonospora rosaria. The sequence goes on along the minus strand of NZ_LRQV01000155.1, from coordinate 10,884 downwards.
TGCTCGGAGGCGACCCGGTCGAGCATGGTGAGCTGCTCGCCGAGCTGGCCGGGCCGGCTGTTCACCAGCACCGCGCCCAGCTCGTAGGAGGGGCCGATGATGTAGTACCGGGAAGCCAGCTCACTGATCCGGTTGAGCGCCAGCTCGCTCTCCAACTGGAGGGGCTGGATCTTCTTCTCCAGCTCCGCCGACTTGCGGCGGTTGACCCTCAGCTCGGAGCGGACCTTGTTGTACTGCTCGATGGTCGGTTCGAGCTTCCGCCACTCCTTGTCGATCTGGGCTTCGATCTCGTCGACCGTGGGCTCGGCGTGCGCCGGAACGGCGAACACCCCGACGCCGACGAGTACCGCCGCGCAGAGGGTGAGCAGACGGGTCAACGCCCGGCGCGCGCCACGGGTGCGGGCGGGCAGTTCCGGGACACGACGATGAGGGGGCAGGCTCGCCACCGGCACCGACTCCTTTGCCGACGACCGCCGGGCGCCTCGCGAGGAGGGGTGGGCGAGACAGAGGATCCACAAACGGCCGGTGCCCAACATTAAAGAAAGCAAGCGGCCTCGGCAAGGCGAGGTTTTTCACCATTACCGGTCCGCTGTCGCTTGCGTACCAACGGTATTCGAATTCTCTGGAGCGACGTACATCGATAGGGAGAATTCGGGTGGACCGGCCGCGCGGCCGATCCGGCTTTCCGGACACGCGACGGCGGTGGCGCCCCGCGCGGGGTGCCACCGCCGTCGTCCGTCCCGGCGGTTCTCCGGGTACGCGCTCAGCCCGCGACGGGCTCGCTCTCCCGGCCGGTGGCCGGCTGCTCGGGCCTGACCGAGCGGAGCAGGACGCTGGCCACGTCGACCACCTCGACCTGCTCGCCGGCCCCCTTGCCGTTCACGCCGTCGGTGAGCATCGTCGAGCAGAACGGGCAGCCGACGGCGACCGTCTTCGCCCCGGTGGACATGGCCTCCTCGACCCGGTCCACGTTGATCCGCTTGCCGATCCGCTCCTCCATCCACATCCGGGCACCACCGGCGCCGCAGCAGAACGAGCGCTCGCTGTTGCGCGGCATCTCGATCAGCCCACCGTCGCCGGTGCCGGCCGCGCCACCGCTGATGGCGCTGCCCAGCACCTCGCGGGGCGGGGCGAAGACCCGGTTGTGCCGGCCCAGGTAGCACGGGTCGTGGTACGTGACGCCGCCGTCGACCGGCTGGACCGGGGTCAGCTTGCCGGTGGCAACCAGGTGCGCCAGGAGCTGGGTGTGGTGCACCACCTCGAACTCGCCGCCGAGCTGGCCGTACTCGTTGCCCAGGGTGTTGAAGCAGTGCGGGCAGGTGGCGACGATCTTGCGCTTGGCCTTCTCCCGGCCCTCGAACGCCTCGTTCAGGGTCTCCACGTTCTGCTGGGCCAGCATCTGGAAGACGAACTCGTTGCCGATCCGGCGGGCCGGGTCACCCGAGCAGGTCTCCCCCTCGCCCAGGATGGCGAAGGAGACCCCGGCCTCGTTCAGCAGCGTGGCGACCGCCCGGGTGGTCTTCTTGGCCCGGTCCTCGAACGCGCCGGCGCAGCCGACCCAGAACAGGTACTCGAAGTCCTCCACCTCGCCGACCCGGGGCACCTCGAAGTCCAGCCCCTTGGTCCAGTCCTCCCGGGTGTTCTGCGGGGCGCCCCACGGGTTGCCCTTGTTCTCCAGGTTGCGCAGCATGACGCCGGCCTCCGAGGGGAAGCTCGACTCGATCAGCACCTGGTACCGGCGCATGTCGACGATGTGGTCGACGTGCTCGATGTCGACGGGGCACTGCTCGACACAGGCCCCGCAGGTGGTGCAGGACCAGAGCACGTCCGGGTCGATCACGCCACCGGCCTCGGCGTCCCCGATCAGCGGCTTCTCCGCCTCGGCCAGCGCCAGCACGTCGACGTGCGCGAGCTGGGCGGCGGTCGCCTTCTCCTCGCCGGTCAGGTCCTTGCCGCCCCCGGCCAGCAGGTACGGCGCCTTGGCGTACGCGTGGTCGCGCAAGCTCAGGATCAGCAGCTTCGGCGACAGCGGCTTGCCGGTGTTCCAGGCGGGGCACTGCGACTGGCAGCGACCGCACTCGGTGCAGGTGCTGAAGTCGAGCAGGCCCTTCCAGGTGAACTGCTCGACCTGGGCGACCCCGAACTGGTCCTTCTCGGGGTCCGCCTCCTCGAAGTCGAGCGGCTTGCCCTCGCTCGTCATCGGGCGCAGCCCGCCGAGGCCGGAGCCGGCGCCGACCGGGTCCCGCTTGAAGAAGATGTTGGGGAAGGCCAGGAAGCGGTGCCAGGCGACGCCCATGGTGACGTTCAGGGAGATCACGATGACCCAGATCATCGAGATCGAGATCTTGACGAGGGCGGCGACGCTGACGCCGGTCTCCCAGCCGGGCAGGGCGGCACCGACGGCGTGGCTGAGCGGGGTGGCCCAGGCCGGGTACTCGAAGTGGTCGGTGGCGACCTTGAAGCCCCGGATGACGAAGCCCATGATCAGGACGCCGAGGACGACCGCCTCGACGAAGTACCCCTGCCACATGGTCGAGCCGGTGAACCGGGACCGCGCGCCGGGCCGGTTCGGCCGGTTCCGCAGCCGGATGCCGATCAGCACCACGATGCTGATCAGGCCGAAGATGCCGATCCACTCGGTGACCAGGCCGTATACCGCCCAGCCGCCGATCAGCGGCAGGCCGCCGGTCGGGGAGACGACCTCGAAGTACGCCTCCAGCACCAGCAGCGACAGGACGATGAAGCCCAGCATCACGAACCAGTGCGCCGCGCCCACCACGCTCCAGCGGAGCATCCGGGTGTGACCGGCGGTCTCCAGGAGCATCGCCCTGGTCCGGGCGCCCCTGTCGGTGGAGCGCGACGGGTCGGGCTGACCCAGCCGGATGACGGCCGTCATCTGCTTGACCGCGCGTACCGCAAGCCACACCGCGACGGCGGTGATGGCGGCCGCGAGGATCGTGGTGACGATCTGGACGCTGCCCATCGAGTTGGCCTCCCGGGTCTGCTGCCTGTCGAGCGGCTCGGCGACCGGTGGGACAGGTCAGCGGGGGACCAGCGGCGGCACGCCGCTCCCGCAGATCCGACCCGTTCGGCCGATGACCTCGCTCCGCTCGGTCATGCAGTGCAGCCTACGCGCAAGGTTACCCACCGGTAACGTGAGGCTCCTCGCATCTGGCGGGCCGCGCCGCCCTGCACACACCTTAGGGTGCGTTCAGCCTTCGTCGCTGGGCAGGGGTTACGTGGCCGGGAAGCACCCGGCGGGCCGATGCCGCCGCCGTCCCCCGACGGCCGGCACCAGAGTTCCCGGGGGGCGTCAGCGCCAGCGGGAGAGCACGACCAGCGACGCGACCATGGCGCCGAACCCGACCGCGAGGTTCCAGTACCCCCACGACATGACCGGGTACTCCTGCTCGGAGAGGTAGTACACGACCAGCCAGCCGATGCCGAAGACGATCAGCGAGACCGCCGTGACCGGCAGCCAGACCGGGCTAGGCTTGCTCCGCGCCGCAGCCGTCGCCGCCGTCGGACGGACGTCCGTCGGCGGGGTGTACACCTTCTTCTTGCGAACCTGAGACTTGGGCACGACGCTCTCCAGAGGGGGTGACGACCTCGTCCGGCCTGACAACCGGGCGCGAGGGCGACGGTCCATGGCCAATAATGTTTCGACAGCTAGCGTAGTGCCGAAGACCCGTCCAAGCCACGAATGGGGCCACTCCACTGCTAAGAGTGACCGAAATATGGGGGACTGTTCGGGTCGACAGGCCGACCAGCGGCCCGCGTCCCGGCGGGCACGACCGATCGATCACGGGGAAGGTGGGGCTCGGTGGAGTACACATCCGGCGCGGCCTCCTGGCAGAAGGTGCTCCGGCGCGCCGTCGTCGGGCTGCTGCCACGACGGCCACGGCAGCGACGACCGGGCTGGTCCATCGGCGTACCCCTGATCGCCGCCGCGGCCGGGCTGCTCTTCACCACCACCGCCACCACGGCCGGCGGCACCGCCCTGCGGGAGGACCGCCGCCCCGAGCTGACGCAGGTCATCGAGGAGCGCCGCGAGCAGGTCGCGGCGAGCGAGCGGCGGGCCGCGGAGCTGCGCGCCGACGTGGAGAACACCACCGGCGCCCTGGCCGGGTCGGACACGCCGATCGCGGAGCAACGCAACCGCGCCGAGGCCAGCCGGGAGACCGCCGGCTTCACCGCGCTCACCGGCCCCGGGATGACGGTCGAGCTGAACGACGCCCAGCGGCTGGGCGACCAGAGCCTGCCCGATGGGGTGAGCAACGACGAGCTGGTCGTCCACCAGCAGGACGTCCAGGCGGTGGTGAACGCGCTGTGGGCCGGTGGTGCCGAGGCCATGTCAATCATGAATGTCCGCGTGCTGGCTACCAGCGCGGTACGCTGCGTCGGTAACACCCTGCTGCTGCACGGCCGGGTGTACTCCCCACCGTTCAAGATCGTAGCAATCGGCGATCCGGCCGCACTCCAGCAGGCCCTCGCCGGCTCCAAGGGAGTCCGGTTGTTCAAGGAAGCGGTCGACGACTACCAGCTCGGCTACTCGGAGACCGTCTCCACGGTCACCGTGCCGGCCTTCGAGGACTCGACCGCCCTGCGCTCGGCCCAGGTCGACCGGTGAACCGCGTGCCGGACGACTGGCGGGGGGACGAGCGCGACGCCCGCCACCACGGGCCACGCGAGGACTCCACCGCGTTCCTGCCCCCGGTGAACCGCCCCGACCCGCAGTCGGCGGCCCGCGTACCGTCCGGCCCCTGGCCCGCCCCGGTCCCGCAGGGCTCCGCCGGCCCGTGGCCGGCCCCGGTCCCACCGTCCCGCCCGACCGGCCCCCAGCAGGGCCCCCGCCCGGCCGGCCCGCACCAGGACACCCGGTCGACCGGCCCTCAGCAGGGCACCCGCCCGGCCAGCCCCGGACCGGGCACACCCACGCCCGAGCTGCGGCCGGGCGCGCAGACCGCCGACCCCCGGCACGTGACCGCCGCCGATCCTCGGCAGACAGCCGGCGACTCTCGGGGCGCGGCCCCCGATCCCCGGCAAGGGCCGCACGTGGCCGATCCGCGCCGGGGTAACGACCTCTGGGCGGGGCCGGCGGCCCCGCCGGAGGCCAGCCGCCCCGGCAACCAGCCCGGCCGCCCCGCCACCGCACTCCGTCCGCCGGCTCCTGACCTGCCCGACGGGCGGCCCGCCGGCAACGGAGCCTGGCCGGGTGCCGCCCCGGGCGGGCCGGCTGGCGACGCCGCCGGCCACCCCGGCGCGCCGGCCGATCCCGGCACCGCCGGGACCCACGGCAACAGCGCTCACAGCAGCGGCGCTCACGGCAGCGGTACCTACGGCCGAGCCGAGGCCGCCGGACGCCCCGATGCCCCCGGCCGAAGCGATCTCCACGGTCGCCCCGAGGCCCGCAGCCACTCCGAGGCCCACGCCCGGCCCGAGGCGCACAGCCGGCCCGAGCCGCAGGGCCGACCCGAGGCGCAGGGCCGACCCGAGGCGCACGGCTGGACGCAGGGGCCCGGCCAGGCTCCGCACCACAGCCAGGCCCCACAGTTCAGCCAGGCCCCACAGCCCGGCCAGAGTCCGCAGCACGGCCAGCATGAGCCCCACCGGCAGCCCGAGCCGCCGGGTCGGCGGGAGGCCCACGGCTCGACCGGGGGCCCCGCCGCCGGGGCGGGTGCCCCGCCGCCCTGGTCCGGCCAGCAGCGGCCCGAGCAGCCGGCCGCGCCGCGTCACCCCGCCGCCACGGCGGCCGAGGGGCCCGGGTACGCCGCCGGCGGCTACCCGGACGGGGGCGGTCACGGCGGTACCCCACGGTCCGCGACCGGGGCGGGCCAGCGGTCCGGTACCGGGAGCCCCGGTCCGACCGGGCCGGGGACCATGACGAACGGCGCGCAGGCCCACCAGTCCGACCGGGGCGCGCAGCCCTGGGGCGACGACCCGCACCCGGACCGTTCCACCCCGAACGGCCAACACACCGACCGCGCCGGCTGGCGCACCGCTCCGGGCACCGACCAGACCGCCCCGGGCACGGACCGGACCGGCTGGGCCGAGGGCCGGGAAGCCGGCCAGCCCGCCTGGGCCGGTGGCACGGGCACCGACCGCCCGGTGCGGCACGGGGGCCCGGAGCCGGAGCAGCCCGCCTGGACCGGCGGGTCGAGCGCGGACCGGGCCGGCTGGGCGGCTGGCCGGGACAGCGACCGGGCTGACCGGCGTGGCGGCCCGCACGAGGGCGGGTGGAGCCAGCGCGAGGACAGCCGGTCGACCGCGCCGGCCTGGCCGACCACCGACCGGGCCACCCCGGACGCGAGCCGGACCAGCTCGGACGCGAGCCGGGCGGCAGACCCGGGGCGTACCGGTGGACCGGCCGGCCCCAGCGACGGGCCGACCGCCTTCATCACGTCCCTCGACAGCCGCGACCGGCAGCCGGGAGAGCAATCGGCGGCGACCGGCAACGGTCCCGACCACTCCGGACCCGCCCGCTCCGGCCCGGACGGTCACCCACGGCCCGGCCCGGCCGGATTCGACGTCACCCAGGCCGCCCCCGTCGGCAGCGCGCGACCGACCGCCCCCGGCGGTGGTGAGCGACCAGCCGCCCTGGGTGGCGGTGACCGACCGGCCGACCCTGCGGCCACCGCCGTCATCCCGGCGGTCGCCAAGACTGGAGGGCATGGTTCCGGACGTACGCCGGGACACGGCCCGCAGCACGAGCCGGCCCTCGACGCGACCGCCCTGATGGGGGCGGTGCCCCGGGTGGAGCGCAGCGGTGACCCGGTCGGCTCCGACGCCGACGGCACGGCCAAGGAGCCCCGCAGCCGCCGGGGTGAGCGGGTCGTCCAGCTCCGCCCCGAGCAGACCGGGGACAGCTACAAGAGCGTCTACTCCGAGCTGACCCGGCCCACCTTCGGCTCCCGACTGCGGACCGGCATCCGCTTCTCCGGTGAAGTCCTGATCACGTTCGGCCTGGTGGTGCTCCTCTTCGCCGGGTACGAGATCTGGGGCAAGTCGGCGATCGTGGACGCCCACCAGAACGACCTCTCCGCGCAGCTCGCCCAGGAGTGGGGCCCCAGCGGGGACCCGACGGTCGCCCCGTCGGCCAGCCCGTCGAGCGGCCCGTCGGCCGCCGCCACCCCGAAGCCACCGGTGCAGGGTCGGCCCATCGCCGGCCTCTACATCCCGAAGCTCGACAAGAGCTGGATCGTGGTCGAGGGGGTGGGCCAGAAGGACATCCGGTACGCCCCGGGCCACTACCCGGACACCGCCCTGCCCGGCCAGGTGGGGAACTTCTCGGTCGCCGGGCACCGCAACCGGGCCACCTTCTGGCGGCTGGACGAGCTGAACAACGGTGACGTGATCGTGGCGGAGTCGAAGACCAACTGGTACGTCTACCGGGTCTCCCGCAACCACATCGTGAAGCCCTCGCAGGTCGAGGTGGTGGCCGCGGTTCCCGGCCGGCCCGACGCCAAGCCGACCAAGGCGATGCTCACCCTGACCACCTGCAACCCCAAGTTCGACAACTACGAGCGACTCATCGTCCACGCCGAACTCGACCGTACGATGGCGAAGTCGGAAGGGCGCCCGGCGGAGCTGGGAGGCTGACCGGTGTACGCGTGGATCTGGCGCAAACTCCCGTTCGGGCTGCCGGGGAAGCTGATCGGCAGCCTGATGCTCGCCACGGCGACCGTCGCGCTGCTCTGGTACGTGGTGTTCCCCTGGGCCGAGCCGTTGCTGCCCTTCGACGACGTGCAGGTCGAGCAGCCCGCCGGGGAGCCCGGTGGTGGCCCGGCCGGCGGTGACCCGGACCTGCCCGGCGACGACGACGCTCCGGTCGGCGACGAGCACGACCTGCCGTACGACACCGATCGCAACAACACCCCGCCCCCCACTCCGGACCGGTGACGACGATGCGTGTACTGGTGATCGACAACTACGACTCGTTCGTCTTCAACCTCGTGCAGTACCTCGGCCAGCTCGGGGTGGAGTGCGAGGTCCGCCGCAACGACGAGATCGACGTCGCCGAGGTGGGGCGGCTCGGGGCGGGCGGGATCCTGCTCTCTCCCGGGCCGGGCAGCCCGGACCGGGCCGGCATCTGCCTGGACGTCATCCGCCGGTACGCCGGCGAGCTGCCGATCTTCGGGGTGTGCCTGGGGCACCAGGCGATCGGGGAGGCGTTCGGCGCCACCGTGGCCCGCGCGCCGGAGCTGCTGCACGGCAAGACCTCGCAGGTCGAGCACCGCTCGGTCGGGGTGCTGGCCGGGCTGCCGGACCCGTTCACCGCGACCCGGTACCACTCGCTGGCCGTCCTGCCGGAGACCCTGCCGGAGGAGCTGGAGGTCACCGGCTGGACCGGTTCCGGGGTGGTGATGGCGATGCGGCACCGGACGTTGCCGATCGAGGGCGTGCAGTTCCACCCCGAGTCGGTGCTCACCGAGGGCGGGCACCTGATGCTGGCCAACTGGCTGGCGAGCTGCGGCCACCGGGACGCCCTCGACCGGGCCCCGGAGCTCGCCGCCGAGGTCGACGCCCGCCGACTGGCCGCCTTCGCCACCGTCTGAGCCCGACCCGTCACCCCACCCGCCGGCCCGGCGGTACCCGGCACCGCCCGCCCGGCGGTACCCGGTCGCGGGCCCGGTCGTCGCGCTGACCGCCGGTGTCGGCGGCTCGCGGGCCCGGCACCGTCCGGTCGGTGGGCTCAGTCGGTGAAGCGCACCGCCGGGGAGATCGGCGACGGGCGACCGCCGCCCTCGCCCCCACCGTCACCGTCACCGGGACCGGTCGGGCTGCCGGTCGGGTCCGGCGGCTCCGGGCTCTGCGAGGACGGCTCGGGATCGGGCTCCTCCGGCACACTGATCTCGATGGTCACCGTGCTGCCCGTCTTCAGGCTCCGGCCGGCCGCCGGGCTCTGCCCGCTGACCCGGCCCGCCTGGTTCGCCGGGACCTCCTCGCCGTCGACAACGTTGACCTTGTAGCCGGCGCGATCCAGCTCCCGCTCGGCCTGTTCCCGGGTCAGCCCGTCTACGTTCGGCACCTGCCGGATGTTGCCCCGGGAGACCTCGACCACGACCTCGGTTCCCTCGGCGACCTTCGTCCCCTCGGTCGGGGTGACCTTGACGACCGTCCCCTCCCGCTCGCCGCTGTCGACCTTCTTCTCCTCGACCTCCAGGCCGCGCTCCTCGAGCTGCTGCTCGACGTTCTCGAAGGTCGAACCGACCAGGCCGTTCGGGATGGTGACCTCGGGCTTGCCGCCGCAGACCCGGATGGTCACCGTCTGGTCCCGCTCCAGCCGGGTACCCGGCGGCGGGGCCTGCTCGGTGACGGTGTTCTCGTCGCAGGTGCTGTTGAAGACCGGCTCGCCGACCACCGGGTTGAACCCGGCGTTGCGCAGCTCGGCGACCGCCTCCGCCTGTGCTTTCCCGGTCAGCGTCGGCACCGCGATCTGGGGGTTCTCCACCTCGCGGTTCTGCATCAGGGCGGCGACCAGGGCGATCACCGCCAGCACCCCGACCGCGGCGAAGACCGCGATCAACCAGGACGAGGTACGCCGGCGCTGCGGGTCACCGACCCGGGCGGCCGGCGCCTGCCGGGTCGCGGCGGGACCGACGGCCGTCGGGTACCCGGCCGCGGCACCGTGCGGCACGACGTGGGTGGCCTCCTCCTCCCGCAGCACGGGAGTGGCCAGCACCGGCCGGCCGGCCGCGGCGCGGAGCAGGTCCGCCCGCATCTCCCCGGCACTCTGGTACCGGTTGAGCGGGTTCTTCGACAGCGCCTTGAGCACGATCGCGTCGACCGCCGGGGTCACGTCCGGGTTGATGTCGCTCGGCGTCGGCGGCGTCTCCCGCACGTGCTGGTACGCGACGCTGACCGGGCTGTCCCCGACGAACGGCGGGTGCCCGCAGACCAGCTCGAAGAGCACGCAACCGGCCGCGTACACGTCGGAGCGGGCGTCGACGGCCTCGCCGCGCGCCTGCTCCGGGGAGAGGTACTGCGCGGTGCCGATGACCGCGCTGGTCTGGGTCATCGTGGTGGCGCCGCTGGCCAGGGCGCGGGCGATGCCGAAATCCATCACCTTGACCTGCCCGGTCAGGGTGAGCATCACGTTGCCCGGCTTGATGTCCCGGTGGATGATGCCGTGCCGGTGGCTGAACTCCAGCGCGGCGCACATGTCGGCGCAGATCTCCAGCGCCCGGCGCGGCTGGAGCCGGCCCTCGGCGCCCAGCACCTCCTTGAGGGTCCGCCCGTTGACGAACTCCATCACGATGAACGGCAGGGTCTCGCCGGTCGGGGCGGTCTCCTCCCCGGTGTCGTAGACCGCGACGATCGCCGGGTGGTTGAGCGACGCGGCGTTCTGCGCCTCGCGGCGGAACCGCATCTGGAACGTCGCGTCCCGGGCCAGATCGGTACGGAGCATCTTGATCGCGACATCCCGACCGAGCCGAAGGTCACGACCGCGGTGGACCTCAGCCATGCCGCCGTAGCCGAGCAGCTCGCCGACCTGGTACCGGCCACCGAGCAGGCGGGCCTGCGCTGTCATCGCGTCTGTCGTCCTTCGCTCGTCGTCGTCTCGCCGAAGCTGGCCGGCAGGAGCCCTTCCACCCGACGGTACGACGTCGGGGCCAGATCGTCGCGTTCCCCGACGACGGCCACACCGGATGTCACGCCCGGTGTCCCCGGTCCCACCGGCAACGCCTGGTTACGCATGTAGGAAACCATGCCGGAGCAGAGCAGGACCAGCGCGGCCAACAGGATGACGATCAGTACGCTCGCCGAGTGGGACCGGCGGGGCTCCGGCGGGGCCGGCGGCCGGGCGTACCCGAGCGGACGGCCGGGCGGCACGGCGGCGGCGCCGCGCGGACCCGGCTGGAGCACCTGCGGGTGGGGCGGGGG
>NZ_LRQV01000154.1 GCF_001567585.1 Micromonospora rosaria | reverse complement strand
CCGTGCACATCGCCGCGATCAACGAGTGGCTGTGACCGACTTCGACACAGGCCCTAGCAGCCAAGATCTTGCCACGGTTCCAGAGTCGTTCGGATCGCCGCATCGACCCACTGACCAGGGGAGACGTAGCTGCGGGGCGTGCCGGATCGGGCCACGGTTGCAAGGTCGACCAGCCAGGAACGCAGGGAGGCGGGGTGCCGGATCGCTCCGACAACCCCGCCTTCTCCCCGCCTGGCTACAGGTGGTGGCTGATGCTTCTGATCAACGGGGCGATGCGAGCCCGCATGGTCAGCCGGACCCGAACCGTCCCCGGGTTCAGCCATGACAGAACCTCGATGTTCTCGAAGGCCCCGATGCCCTGGCGCCACTGGCCGATCATGTCACCGGCGACCTTGTCGAGCAGTTCCTCCAGCGGTCCGCCAGCGGCGAAGAGCGTGGACTCGAAGACGCGGACGATCTCCCGGCCCTCCATCTCGGTGGACACCAGGTCGGAACCCAGGACCGCCACCTCCATGCTCGGCAGGTACTCCGGGCGGCGCAAGCTGCCGGTCGGCTGGAAGGACGAGGGCCGGCGTCCTTGATCGCACGAAGCAGGGTGTAGGCGGCGTCCTTGGGGTCTGCTGCACCGGTAGGTGACATCTGAGTTGGCTTGCCTTGCTGGCGGGCTGGAAGGATGTCGCTGTGCCCAAGCCCTACCCCCGTGAGTTCCGCGACGATGTCGTGCGGGTCGCCCGTGACCGGGACCCCGGTGTGACGGTCGAGCAGATCGCGAAGGACTTCGGGGTCCATCCGATGACGTTGTTCACGTGGCTGCGCCAAGCCGACGTCGACGCCGGCGTGAAGCCCGGGACGACCAGCGGTGAGTCGGCCGAGTTGCGGGAGGCCCGCAAGCGGATCAAGCTCCTCGAACAGGAGAACGAGGTCCTGCGCCGGGCCGCTGCCTACCTGTCGCAGGCGAACCTGCCGGGAAAAGGCTCTACCCGCTCGTGAGCGAGTTGGCCGCCGACGGGATCCCCGTGGCGGTGACGTGCCGGGTGTTGAAGATTGCTCGTCAGCCCTACTACCGGTGGCTGGCCCGACCCGTCACGACCACTGAGGTGGTGGCGGCGTATCGGGCCACCGCGCTGTTCGACGCCCACCGCGACGATCCGGAGTTCGGCTACCGGTTCCTGGTCGACGAGGCCCGACAGGCTGGGCAGCCGATGGCCGACCGTACCGGCTGGCGGATCTGCTCCGGTAACGGCTGGTGGAGCGCGTTCGGCAAGCGCAAGCGCCGCGGCAAGGGCGGCAAGGCCGGACCGCCGGTGCACGACGACCTGGTCCAGCGGGACTTCACCGCCGACGGCCCGAACCGGCTGTGGCTGGCCGACATCACCGAACACCACACCGCCGAGGGCAAGCTCTACCTCTGCGCGATCAAGGACGTCTGGTCCCACCGCGTCGTCGGCTACTCCATCGACTCGCGGATGAAGTCCCGCCTGGCCGTCGCCGCACTGGACAACGCCGCCGCCAGACGTGGTGACCTGGCCGGTTGCGTCCTGCACACCGACCGCGGATCCCAATTCCGATCTGGGAGATTCGTCCGAGCCCTGAACCGCCACCGGATGGCCGGGGCGATGGGCCGCGTCGGCGCCGCCGGCGACAACGCCGCCATGGAATCCTTCTTCGGACTCCTGCAGAACAACGTCCTGAACCGGCGGTCATGGGCGACCCGTGAGCAACTCCGGATCGCGATCGTGACCTGGATCGAACGGACCTACCACCGCCGCAGACGCCAGCGTTCGCTGTCGCGGTTGACCCCTGTTGAATTCGAGACCATCATGCACCCACCGGCCAGTCAGGCCGCGTGACTACACCTGTCACCTGACCGTGCAGCAGACCCTCACCTGCCGTTGCCAGCCGGCCAGCCGACCCGGTCCACGGCGCCGGTACGGGTAGCCAGGCTCGCCGCTGAGCGGCCTACCGGAGAGGTACCGATAGGCCACCCGCGACACGGTGTGCTTGCGCTGGAGCTTGCGGAGAGCCCGCTCAAGCTCGGTCATGCCGCCACCCCCGCCAGATCGACCGTACGGCGAGCAGACCGGGAAGGCCGGTACCGCTTCACCGTCGCGACGCTGACCCCGGCAAGCTGCGCGATCCGGGGGTGAGTCGCCTCGGGCTCGGCGAGGTGAGCCGACATGACCCGGTCAGCCGACGTGCCGGCCGGCTTGGTGCTCGGCTTCCTGGTCCGCTCGACCGGCTCGACCTTGGCCGGCTCGACCTGCTCGACGGCAACCGGCTCGGCTACGGGCTCAGGCTCGACGGCAACCGGCTCAGCGATGGTGACCGACTCGACCTGCTCGGCGGGCTCAGGGTGGATCACCTTGCCCCGACGGCTCAGCACCTCGACGGCCAGCAGGAAGGCGACCGGCGGAACGGCGGCAACCGCTCGCGCCGTCCAGGTCGGCTGAGCCGAGGCGATGTTGGCGGCAAGGGTGGCGATGATGCCGAACGTCACGGAGAGCCGTGCGGACAGGCGAGGCTTCCTGTTGCCGTGCTTGTCATCGAGCATCGCCAGCGTGCCGACCAGGATCAGGCCATCGATGGACAGGGGCAGCACCGATGCAACCGAGACATGCTCACCGGCCGACCGGGCGACGGCGTAGATGTGGGAGAACGAGGCGTAGCCGGCGACCAAGGCAACGAGACCCGTGCTCAGGCGAGAGGCAACCGAGGTGACGTTCACGGGCGGATCTCCTTGCGGGCGGCGGTGTCGGCGGCAACCTGCTCGGCGTGCTGGTCGATCAGCAGGCGGGCGATAGCGAACGGCGAGAGCATCGCGACGGGTCCGCCGATGAGGACCAGGAACAGGGCGTAGGCGGCGGTCTCGTTCATCGGCCACCGGCCAGAGCCTCGGAGCGGCACGCGCCGCAACGGCCGGCGGGCATGCCCCGGTGCGTCGGGCACTGCGCGACGTCCCGCTGAATGGGCAGGGCAGCGCCGGTCAGCGCGCGAGGGGTGAAGGTCTTCTTGCCGTTGATCTTTGGAGAGGTCTCTCCCGCGCTTGCGCGGTAGGAGGGTTCTTGATGGTTCAAGGACGGTTTGTACGACGCAGGCGTCACCCCGCTCGGTCGTGTACGTCGTGCCGCTCGGTCGTGTACGTCGCCCCGGTCGACCGGGATGACGTGAGCGTCGCCCCGGTTATCCACAGGCTCGGGAGCCTCGGTCGGTCGACCAGACTGCGGCTCGGCGAACGGGTCGAGCGAGCCGGGAACGGTCCGCCGCCGCTCCATCGCGAGATCCCAGACAACGGGGCGACGGTCAACGGGGATGAAGGCGACGTGTCGCTGATCGCCACGGCGGACGATGCCCAGCCGAACAAGCTCCGTCAGATCCCGCTGCACCGAGCGGACCGACTTCCGGGCGTAGTGGGCGAGCCGTTCCTGAGACGGGAACGCAGCCCGGCCGTTGGCGTGGGCATGGTTGGCCAGACCGATCAACACGGTCATGCACTGAGGGGGTACGTCGGGCGCGTCGTTCAGCACCCAGGAGACAGCTTCTATACTCATGGCGGGTCGGGGACTCCTCCCGATCAAGGCCCCGGGAGTGTTCGCGCACTCGCCGGGGTCACTTCGTTGGAGGACAGGCCCTGCCAAGAGCTACGTGCTCAGTGCCAGTGCTACGGGGTCCACTGGTGCCTGAACGTCGTCTGCGGTGGTGTCGGGGCGGCGGCGGCGGTCCTGCTGCGGGCCGGCGAGGTGGTCGACGGGCGGGACCTCGCCCGCGAGCGGCGGGGTGAGGTGGCCGACCGTGACCTGGCGCGCGGGCCGGCCCGGCTGGTGGTCGCGTTGGGCGTCACCGCCGAGGCGAACGGCACGTCGGTGCTGGACGGCAGCGGTCCGCTCCTGCTGACGCCGCCGTCGCGCCCGGTCCCGCCGGCGGCCGTCTCCGCCGGTCCCCGGGTCGGCGTGGCCGCCGCGCACGAGGTCCCGTGGCGCTTCTGGATCACCGGTGACCCCACGGTCAGCGCGTACCGTCGGCACGTGCCCCGACGCCGGGCGGGCGCGGCGCCGCCGGCCGCCAGCGGTGCGCCGGGCCGCCGGGCCTGATCCGCGACCGGAGCGGGGGCGGACCAGGGGCGTCGCGGTCGCCGGGTGTGACGCCAGGTGGCGGCGCGGGCGGTCTGCCGGTCACCGGATGCCTGGCGACTGTCGGGAAACGGCCGCGCCGACGTGGGTGCCGGGGCAGCATGTCGAGTGTGAGCCGCATACCTGTCAGGAATGTTTGTTCCTGACAGGTGTGCCGGTGCGACCGTGATGCCGCTCGCGGCCCGCAACGCGCACCGTGGCGCCGTGGCACCCCGCCCCGGGGAATTATTTGACTCGTCAAGTATGTTGTGCGCGGCGTCCGGGCAGACCGGCCCGGAGGGTCAAGGCGAGGAGTGGATCATGCAGTTCGGGGTCTTCACCGTCGGCGACGTCACGGTCGACCCGACCAACGGACGGGAGCCGACCGAGCACGAGCGGATCAAGGCGATGGTCACCATCGCGCAGAAGGTCGAGGAGGTCGGGCTCGACGTGTTCGCCACCGGCGAGCACCACAACCGCCCCTTCGTGCCCTCCTCGCCGACCACCATGCTCGGCTGGATCGCGGCCCGCACCGAGCGGCTGCTGCTCTCCACCGCCACCACGCTGATCACCACCAACGACCCGGTGAAGATCGCCGAGGACTACGCGATGCTCCAGCACCTCGCCGACGGCCGGGTGGACCTGATGCTCGGCCGGGGCAACACCGGCCCGGTCTACCCCTGGTTCGGCCAGGACATCCGTAACGGCATCCCGCTCGCCGTGGAGAACTACGCCCTGCTGCACCGGCTGTGGCGGGAGGACGTCGTCGACTGGTCCGGCAAATTCCGTACCCCGTTGCAGTCGTTCACCTCGACGCCCCGCCCGCTGGACGACATCCCGCCGTTCGTCTGGCACGGCTCGATCCGCAGCCCGGAGATCGCCGAGCAGGCCGCCTACTACGGCGACGGCTTCTTCGCCAACCACATCTTCTGGCCGGCCGAGCACACCCGCCGGATGGTCGGACTGTACCGCCAGCGCTTCGCCCACTACGGCCACGGCACCGCCGAGCAGGCGATCGTGGGCCTCGGCGGGCAGGTGTTCATGCGGCGCAACTCGCAGGACGCGGTCCGCGAGTTCCGGCCGTACTTCGACAACGCCCCGGTCTACGGTCACGGCCCGTCGCTGGAGGAGTTCACCAGCCAGACCCCGCTGACCGTGGGCAGCCCGCAACAGGTCATCGACCGTACCCTGGGCTTCCGCGAGTACGTCGGCGACTACCAACGGCAGCTCTTCCTGGTCGACCACGCCGGCCTGCCGCTGAAGACCGTGCTGGAGCAGCTCGACCTGCTCGGCGAGGAAGTGGTCCCGGTCCTGCGGCGGGAGTTCGCCGCCCGGCGTCCGGCGCACGTACCCGAGGCGCCCACCCACGCCTCCCTGCGGGCCGCCCGTGACGCGGCCGGGACGGCGGCGCAGGACCCGGCGCGGGCCGCCGGGGCCGAGCGGGCCGGCGCCGGGGCGGAGGGTGGACGATGAGCGAGCGCACCCTGGTGGTCCTCTCCGCCGGCCTGCGGCAGCCCTCGTCCACCCGGCTGCTCGCCGACCAACTGGCCGCCGCCGTCGCCGACGAGGCGGCCCGGCGGGAGCTGACGCTGCGCCACCGCACCATCGAGGTCCGCGAGCACGCGCACGACGTGGTGAACAACCTGCTCACCGGCTTCCCGTCGGCCGCCCTCGGGCAGGCCGTGGAGCAGGTCACCGCCGCCGACGGACTGATCGCCGTGTCGCCGATCTTCGGCGCGTCGTACAGCGGGATCTTCAAGTCCTTCCTCGACGTGCTCGACCGTGACGCGCTGGCCGGCAAGCCGGTGGTGATCGCCGCCACCGGCGGCACCGCCCGGCACTCGCTGGCCCTGGAGCACGCGCTGCGCCCGCTGTTCAGTCACGTGCGGGCGGTGGTGGTCCCCACCGGGGTCTTCGCCGCCCCCGAGGACTGGTCGGACGGCGGTGCCGACGGGGCTCTGCGGACCCGGATCCGGCGGGCCGCCGCCGAGCTGGCCGAGCAGATCGTCCGGTACCCCGGCCGGACGCCGACCGACCCGTTCGCCCTCACCACCAGCTTCGACGATCTCCTCGCACCGCCCGCGCCGTGACCACCCGGGCGGGGTCGGGGCGGCTCAGGGCGCGGGGTGGTGCGGGCGGGCGACGAGGATCGGGCAGTGCCCGTGCTGGACCAGGGCCTGGCTGACCGAGCCGAGCAGCAGGCCGGTGAACCCGCCCCGCCCCCGGGAGCCCACCACCAGCAGGGTCGCCTCTCCGCTCGCCTGCACCAGGGCCGGAGCCGGCTTCTCGGCCCGTAGGCTGCGCCGCTCGACGGCGAGGTCGGGGTGCTCGGTCCGGACCGTGGCGGCGGCGGTGGCGAGCAGGTCGTCGGAGTCGGCCCGGCCCGCCGCCGCGCTCTCCTCCACCTCGTCCGGCACCGGCCGCTCCCCGTCGCCGGAACGGACGTGGATCAGCAGCAGGCCGGTGTCCCGCCGGGCGGCCTCGTCGGCGGCCAACCGGACGGCGGCCAGCGCGGGATCCGAGCCGTCCAACCCGACGGCCACCGGACCGTCCACCGGGATCGGCTGCTCGGGTGGGCGGACCACCAGCACCGGACAGTGGGCGTGCCCGGCCACCTGCTGGCTGACCGAGCCGAGCAGCAGGCCGGCGAAGCCGCCCAGGCCCCGGCTGCCCACCACCACCAACTCCGCGCGGCGGGACTCCTCGACCAGGGTGGCACCCGGCCCACCGGCCACCTGACGCGCCTGCACGTCCAGGCCGGGCCACCGGCCGGACAGCTCCGTGGCCGTCTGGTCGAGCATCTTCTGCGCCTCGCTGGTCGGCGCCGGCAACCCCAGGTCGTACGGGTTGAGCGGCACGCCGTACCCGAGGGGGTGCAGGTAGCCGTGCACCAGGTGCAGGGGCGCGCAGCGGCGGACGGCGGCCTGCGCCGCCTGCTCGGCGGCGACCAGGCTGGACGGTGACCCGTCCACACCCACCACGACAGGTCGGTTCATCAGCTTCTCCCTGGGTCGTCAGTGGTCATTGTCGACGGCGGCACCGCCGACATTCCGCATTTGCCCGGACACGCCGCCCGGTACGCCTGGCCGCCCGGCCCCGTCGCCCCGGCACGCCGTCCCGCTCCACGATCGCGCCGGGAACCCACCGGCGGGCAGGGGCATCGCGCCCGGCCGACCCGGGACCAACGGCCCTGACGCCGCCGGCCGGCGGTCGACCCGGGACACCGTCGCGGAGCGGGCGGACCGGTGACCCGGGGCCCGGGGCTGCGCCGTCACACCCCGGCCGTATCGTCTGGCCGTGACCGCTGAGCTGCGTCTGCGTCCCGTCCGCGACGAGGACCTCCCGGAGTTCTTCCGGCACCAGTCGGATCCCGAGGCCGTCCGGATGGCGGCGTTCGCCGCCGACGACCCGCAGGACCGCGCCGCCTTCGCCGCCCACTGGCACCGGGTCCGCACCGACCCGGCGATCGTCTCCCGGACGGTGACCGTCGACGGCCGGGTGGTCGGTCACGTCCTGGCCTTCCCGGTCGCCGAGCAGACCGAGGTCAGCTACTGGATCGACCGGGCGGACTGGGGCCGGGGGTACGCCACCCGCGCGCTCGCCGCGCTCCTGCGCGACCTGCCGCAACGACCGGTGCACGCCCGCGCCGCCAAGGACAACGCGGGCTCCCTGGCCGTGCTGCGCAAGTGCGGCTTCGTCATCTGCGGCGAGGACCGGGCGTACGCCCCCGGCCGGGGCACCGAGATCGAGGAGTACGTGCTGGAACTCACCGGCTGAGCCGGTTCCCGGCGCGCGCGGCCGCCCCAGCGGCTACCCTCGCGGCGTGAGCTGGTTGGACGCCGTCGGGTGGGCCGGGTCCGCGCTGCTGGTCTGGTCCCTGCTGCAGGCGCGGATCCTGCGGCTGCGCGCGCTGAACCTGGTCGGCTGCGTGGTGCTGATCGGCTACAACACCGCCCTCGGGGTGTGGCCGATGGTCGGCCTCAACGTCGTGCTCACCGTGATCAACCTGTGGTACCTGCGGGGGATGCTCGCCACCCGGCACGACGAGGCGACGTACGAGGTGGTGGAGGTCGGCGTGGACGACGCCTTCCTCGCCCACACCCTGCGGGTGCACGCCGCCGACATCGCCCGGTTCAACCCCGGCTTCCGGTGGGCGCCGCAGCGGGACGGGCACTCGGCGTTCCTGGTGGTCCGGGCCGACGAGGTGGTCGGGGTGGTGCTGGTGCACGCCGAGCCGGACGGGGTGGCCCAGGTCGACCTGGACTACGTCACCCGGCGGTACCGGGACCTCACCCCGGGCGAGTTCGTCTACCGGCGCAGCAGCCTCTTCACCGACCGGGGCTTCCGCCGGGTGGTGAGCCCGCCCGGCATGGTCGCCCCCTACTACAGCCGGCTCGGGTTCCGCCCCGACGACGACCGGTACGTGCTGGACCTGCCCGCCACCCCGGTGCCCGGCCGTACCTGACCCCGTGACCGGGACCGGTCGACGGGAACAGGATTCACCGGGCCGTCGGCTGGGCACAGACAGGCGTACGCCGGCCGGGATCTCCGCCCGGCGGCGTCGGTCTGTCGACCGGCGCTGGCAACGGTGAGGGAGCCGGCGTGCAGAGCATCTGGACCCAACTGGCCCTGGTCGGGGTCCTGGTCGTCCTCAACGCGATCTTCGCGGGTAGCGAGATCGCCCTGGTCTCGTTACGGGAGAGCCAGATCCAGCGGCTGGAGCGGACCAGCCGGGCCGGGCGGGTCCTGGCCCGCCTCGCCAAGGACCCCAACCGGTTCCTGGCGACCATCCAGATCGGCATCACCCTGGCCGGTTTCCTGGCCTCGGCGGCTGCGGCGGTCTCCCTGGCCCGGCCGCTGGTCCCGCTGCTGGAGGTCCTCGGCGGCGCCGCCGAGCCGGTCGCCATCGTGCTGGTCACCCTGGCGCTGACCTTCGTCACGCTGGTCTTCGGTGAGCTGGCCCCGAAGCGGATCGCCATGCAGATGCCCGAGCGGTGGGCGCTGCTGATCGCCCGCCCGCTGGACCTGCTGTCCACCCTCACCCGGCCGGCGGTCTGGCTGCTCGGCGTCACCACCGACCTGGTGGTCCGCCTGCTCGGCGGGAACCCCGAGCCGCAGCGCGACGAGATCAGCCCGGACGAACTGCGCGACATCGTCGCCGGCAACCACGGCTTCACCAAGGAGCAGCAGACCATCATCGCCGGCGCGGTGGAGATCGCCGACCGCCGGCTGCGAGCCGTGCTGGTACCCCGGTTGCAGGTGTTCTGCCTGGACAGCGGCACCACCGCGGAGGCCGCCCGGCTGGTCCTGGCGACCTCCGGACACTCCCGCGCGCCGGTGGTCCGGCACGGTGGCCTGGACGACACGATCGGGGTGATCCACCTGCGCGACCTGGTCGGGGTGCCGGACGCCCAGCCGATCGACGACCGGGCCCGCCCGCCGATGCTGCTGCCCGACTCCCTGCCGGTGGTCGACGCGCTGCGCCAGTTCAAGGCCGAGCGGCAGCACATCGCGCTGGTGGTGGACGAACGCGGCGCGGTCGAGGGCATCGTCACCCTGGAGGACATCCTGGAGGAGATCGTCGGCGAGATCTACGACGAGACCGACCGGGACGTCAGCGCGGTCCGCACCGAGGACGACGGCACGCTGGTGCTGCCGGGCACCTTCCCGGTGCACGACCTGCCCGACATCGGCGTCGACCTGCCCGGCCGTCCGGAGGGGGACTACACCACGATCGCCGGGCTGGTGCTGGCCTGCCTCGGGCACATCCCCACGGCGACCGGCGAGAGCGTCACCATCGACGGCTGGACGGTGGCGGTCGCCGGCATCGACCACCACGCCATCGTCTCCGTCCGGCTGCGCCGGGAGGCCGCCGACGACCCGGACCGCGCCCCCACCGCCGACAGCCCGCAAGGTGTCGCCACCGGCGACGGCCCGGAGGGCGGGGCCACCCGCGACGGTACGGGTGGGGGCGCCACCGGCGACGGCCCGGAGCGCGGGACAGACGGCGACGGCCCGGAGCGCGCGGCCGTCGGCGGCTCCGCCACCGACGGCGGGCAGCCCGTCGCGGGCAACGCCGGGCGGGACTCCGCCGACCCGGCGGACCGGGCCGCCGGGAACCCGCCGAGGGTGGACGCCGCCCGCCGGTGACGGCACCGGTGGGCCGCCGCCTGCGGGTGCCGGGGCGGGGGTCCACCGGTCACGACCGACCGGGGCGTCAGCCGGGACGGTCGGCCGCTGAGGCGGCGGGTGGGGTCGGCGGCACGCCCGGCAGCGGGGGTACCAGCCGCACCCGGTGCACCGGGAACTG
Organism: Micromonospora rosaria; assembly: GCF_001567585.1. Taxonomy (GTDB): domain Bacteria; phylum Actinomycetota; class Actinomycetes; order Mycobacteriales; family Micromonosporaceae; genus Micromonospora; species Micromonospora rosaria. Next base: position 4,195 of record NZ_LRQV01000154.1, on the reverse strand, counting down.
GTGGGTGCTGCGGCTGATCCACCGGGCGGTCGCGCGGATCACCCACGGGCCGGACGGGTGGTGCTCCACCCCGACCAGGCGCCCGGCCACCCGGCCGTACCAGCGGCGGGCCACGATCAGGTCGGTCAGCCGCAGCCGGCCGTCGGCCCGGCCACGCACCACCAGGTCCACCACCCGCCCGAGCCGCCGCCCGTCGAGGTCGTACGCGGTCCGGCCGAGCAGCTCACCCGCTCGCACGGTCGGCTCCCGGAATCCGGTCGATCAGGTGCCGACGGAGGAACTCCTCCGCCGGCGAGGTCGGCAGCCGGTCGAGCCGCACCCGCAGGCGCACGGTGCTGTCCACCCGGGCGACCAGCGGGTACGGGATCCGCAGCGGGCTCGCCGGTCGCCGCCCGGAGAACCGTTCGGCCACCGCGACCAGGAGCCGGCCGGTCCAGCCGCCGATCCGCTGCCCGAGGGCCACCCGCCCGGTGAGCAGCGCGGCCAGGTACGGCACCCCGTCGGCGTCGAGGGCGAACTCGACGTCGTCGACCCGGCCGACGAGCAGCCCGTCGGCGTCCACGATCTGCCGGTCCAGCAACCGGTGGTCGAGCTGCATCCGCATGGCCGGGCCTCACTGTCCCATCCTGGTCACGACCGCCAGCGGGATCGCGGCGACCGACGCGACGACGATGACCACCAGCACGAGCGCGCCGAGCAGGTTCGTCAGCCGACCGTTGACCTGCCCACCCAGGTACGTCCGGTCGTTGGCCACGATCAGGATCGGCAGGTACGTCATCGGCAGCACCACCGCGCTGACGATCAGCATGTACTCGGTGAGCGTGACGGGGTCGACGGTGGTCATCAGCACCAGCACCCCGAGCAGCACACTCAGCAGCAGCACGCTGTGGAACCGGGCGGCCTCGCGGGGGCTGACCCGTTTGCCCCACTGCCAGCCGAAGTACTGCGCCACCGCGTACGCCGCGGAGAGCCCGGTCTCCAGCGCCGCGCCGAAGGTGACCGCGAAGAACGCCAGGACCGCCACCACCAGCCCGGCCGCCCCGAACGCGAGCACCACCGGCCGGGCCACCTCGTCGAGCGTGGTCAGCGACGCGCCGGTCGGGTGGTAGACCACCGCGGCGGTGGCGATCAGCGACAGGGCGAGGAAGCCGCCGATCGGGAAGCCGACCAGCACGCTGGTCCGGGCGTCGGCGAGGTCCGTCGCGGTCCACCGCTCCTCGACCCCGCCGGAGGAGAAGAAGAACACCTCGTACGGGCTCACCGTCGAGGCGAACAGCGCCACCGCGATGAACCAGTACACCCCCCACCCGCTGGCGGACGGTCCGGGCGTCAGCGCGTCGCGGGCCAGCGTGCCCCAGTCGGTGGGCAGCCGGGTCAACGCCACGGCGAAGACCACCAGCGTCAGCCCGGCCAGGCCGAAGACCCGCTCCATCAGTTGGAACCGCATCCGCCACAGCACCAGCCACACGGCGACCGCCGCGACCGGCACCCAGAGCAGGTACGGCAGTCCGGAGGCCAGGTGCAGCACCAGCGCCACCCCGCCGAGTTCGGCGGCCAGGGTGAGGACCGTGACCAGGTACGACGCCACCAGGTTGAGCAGCGCCACCCGGGGTCCGAGCCGCTCCCGGACCAGGTCGAAGACCGCCCGGCCGCTCACCGCCGCGATCCGGCCGGCCATCTCGGCGTACAGGCAGATGGCGACCACGCCGACCAGCAGCACCCAGGCGTGACCCAGGCCGAACCGGGCCCCGGCCTGGCTCGCCGCCACCAGGTCACCGATGTCGACGAAGCCGCCGACCGCCGAGAGGATGCCGAGGGTGGCGGCGAGGAGCTTTCTCACCTCGGAGGCGGGTCGGGCCGGGTCACCTCCGCGACGATATCGGGGCGTACCCCCTCTTCACCCTCGAAAGCGGGCATCCGGCCCGATCGGCGCGCCCGCCGGGCCGGGCCGGCCGGGGGCCGTCGGCGGGGCGGGTCAGGCCGGGCTGAGGTTCTGCAACCGGACCTGCCCCCGGGCGACCAGCCGCTGCTCGGCGTCGACGATCTCCACCTGCCACAACTGCTGGCTGCGTCCCCGGTGCACCGGGGTGCCGACCGCCACCAGCTCACCGTCGCGGACCGCGCGCAGGAAGTCGGTCTGGTTGGACACGCCCACCACCCGGCCCCGGTCCCCGAGCCAGAGGGAGCCGCCGACGCTGCCCACGGTCTCCACGACCGCGCAGTACACGCCCCCGTGCTGGATGCCGTACGGCTGGTGCAGCTCCGGGCGGACCTGCCAGCGGATCACCACCCGGTCGGCGCTGGCCTCGTCGAAGGTGAGTCCCAACAGCCCGACGAGGCCGCCGGTCAGCTCCGGCGTGTGCTCTGAGGTCATGGCCCGGCAGCCTAGCGGCACCCGGTCGCGGCGAACCCGTTACGGGCCACCCCCGGCGATGGGGGAGAATCGGTGACCGTGACCGACAGCAACCTTCCGCCGTCCGGGCGGGACTCCCTGACCGATGACCTGCGGTGGCGGGGCCTGATCCAGGACTCCACCGACCCCGACGAGCTGCGCGCCCTGCTCGACGGCGGGAGCGCCACCTACTACGTCGGCTTCGACCCGACCGCGGCCAGCCTGCACGTCGGCCACCTCATGCAGGTCGCCACGGCCCGCCGGCTCCAGCTCGCCGGGCACCGTCCCCTGCTGCTGGTCGGCGGGGCCACCGGGCAGATCGGCGACCCGAAGGAGAGCGCCGAGCGGTCCCTGAACCCGCCCGAGGTGGTCGCCGGCTGGGTGGCTCGCATCCGCGACCAGCTCGCGCCCTTCGTGTCGTACGAGGGGACGAACGCGGCCCAGCTGGTCAACAACCTGGACTGGACCGCGGAGCTGTCCGTGGTCGACTTCCTCCGGGACGTCGGCAAGCACTTCCCGGTCAACAAGATGCTGGCCCGGGAGGTGGTCCGGGCCCGGCTGGAGAGCGGCATCAGCTTCACCGAGTTCAGCTACCAGCTCCTGCAGGCCAACGACTTCTTCGAGCTGCACCGCCGGCACGGCTGCCAGCTCCAGTTCGGCGGCAGCGACCAGTGGGGCAACATCACCGCCGGCGTGGACTACGTGCGGCGCCGGGGCGCCGGCCCGGTGCAGGCCTTCGTCACGCCGTTGGTGACCAAGGCGGACGGCACCAAGTTCGGCAAGACCGAGGGCGGCGCGGTCTGGCTCGACCCGGAGCTGACCAGCCCGTACGCCTTCTACCAGTTCTGGCTCAACGCCGACGACCGGGACGTCACCCGGTACCTGCGCTACTTCAGCTTCCGCTCGCGCGACGAGATCGAGCAGCTCGAGAAGGAGACGGCGGAACGGCCGGCGGCCCGCCTCGCGCAGCGTGCCCTGGCCGAGGAGCTGACGACCCTGGTGCACGGCGAGCGGGAGATGGCGCAGGCCGTCGCCGCCAGCCAGGCGCTGTTCGGTCGGGGGTCCCTGGACGACCTGACCCCGGAGACGCTGCGGGCGGCGCTCACCGAGGCCGGCCTGGTCCACCTCGACGACCTGCCCGACGTGGCCGGCCTGCTCAAGGAGTCCGGCCTGGTGCCGAGCATGAAGGAGGCCCGGCGGGTGATCTCCGAGGGCGGCGCGTACGTCAACAACGACCGGGTCACCGAGGTCGACGCGACGGTGGCTCCCGAGCGCCTGCTGCACGGCCGGTACCTGGTCCTGCGCCGGGGCAAGAAGTCGTTCGCCGGGGTGGAGCTGCGGAAATGAGCAGGTCGGCGGCGGTGTGACGCGGGACGCCCCCGGCGGATTTGACGATCAATCCGCCGGGGGCGTAACTTTCTCTCTGCCAGCGCGGAACGGACGAAGCAGGGCGAAAGTCCTGAAAGGCCAGAGCGCGGTGACCACCATCCGGATCGGGCGGCCAGCCGCCAGGACCGGAACGGGCGGTGTCCCCAGGTCGACCACAGGGCCGATTTGGCGGGGCGAAACCGACCGGGTAGAGTGGTCCGTCGGTAGGGAAACGGGCGAGCTGCGGGAGACCGCGCGGCCGGCCTACCACCACCACGGTACGGAGCCCGATGCGAATCGGTCTGATCGTGGTGCCCGGAAATGGGCCGAAGCGTGACAGACCAGGAAACACCGGTTTGACACGGCGGAAACCACCGGGTAACGTAGTAAAAGTGCCCGGCGCGAGAGCGGCGGGGACGCGGACGAAATGCCCCG
>NZ_LRQV01000153.1 GCF_001567585.1 Micromonospora rosaria | reverse complement strand
GGGTGCCGCCGAGCAACTGGACGACGGTGGGCAACTCGTCCAGCACGAGCCAGGCGATCAGCACCGCGAACATCACCTCGGTCAGCCCGACGAAGGACGACAGCCGGGCGCCCAGGATCCGGGTGCCGGCGATGCCGGCGAGGTACGCGACGACCGCCGCGATCAGCGACAGCCCGGCGATCGGCACCAGCCAGCTCGTCTGCTGCCCGGCGAAGGTGACCTCGCCGAAGGTGGCGTCCAACGACAGCACACCGGTCACCCCGAGCAGCCCGAGGACGACCGCCCCGACGGCCATGCCGCCGCTGGCCATGGCGACCGAGGGCAGGTCGTCGTCGATCCGGCCGGCGAGCACGAAGTACCCGGCCAGGCCGACCGCCGCGCCCAGGCCCCAGAGCACGCCGACCGGGTCGAGGCGGGTCGCCCCGGTCAGGTCGAGGACGAACACCAGGCCGAGCACGGCCACCACCGAGCCGGCCACGGTGAGCCGGCGGGGGCGCTGCCCGTGCGCCAGCCACATCCAGGCCACCACCAGGATCACGCCGAGGTACTCCAGCAGCAGCGCCACGCCGACCGGCAGGTACCGCACCGCGTTGAAGAAGCAGGCCTGCGCCGTCGCCACCCCGAGGATGCCGAAGACCCCGACGGAGACGAGGTTGCGCCGCAGCACCGCCACCTTGCCGCGCAGGGAGAGCAGCGCCGGCACGGCGAGGACCAGGGCGGCGATGCCGACCCGGGCGATGACCGCCGCCTCGGCGGACCAGCCGGCGTCGATCAGGGAACGGGCGAAGGTACCGGAGGTGGCGAAGGTGAGCCCGGAGATCAGCAGCAGGCCGAGGCCGACGCCGGCGGCGGGACGGGGGCGCATCGAATCTCCTCGACTCGGCAAGATGTCATGAGCAAACTAAGATTTGGTGGTGACGCTAAGCGGGGTATACGACAGGAGTCAAGTTGCTTTTTGCTCATGACACCGAACCCGCCCTGCTCACCGTCGCCGCGCTGGTCAACACCGCCGGGCCCGACGAGGGCCTGCCGGACGTGCCCGCCCTCACCGAGTTCGTGGTCACCCAGAAGTACAGCGGCCGGCACGACCGGACCGACGCGGAGCTACGGGCGGTCCGCGCGCTGCGGCCCCGCCTGCGTCGGATCTGGCACGCCGACGAGGACGAGATCGTCGAGATCGTCAACGGCCTGCTCCGCGAGGCGCACGCGCTGCCGCAACTGATCCGCCACGACGACGAGCCGTACCACCTGCACGCGGTGCCCCGGGACGCGCCGCTGGACCGGCGGATGGCGGTCGAGGCGGCGATGGCCCTGGCCGACCTGGTCCGCAGTCGGGAGGTGAGCCGGCTCCGCAGGTGCGCCCACCCGGACTGCGACAACGTGCTGGTCGACCTGTCGAAGAACCGGTCCCGGCGGTTCTGCGCCGCCGGCTGCGGCAACCGCGCGGCGGTCAGCGCCTACCGGGCCCGCAAGGCCGCCGAGGAGACCTGACCACCACCCCGGCGGTGCCCCGGCCGGCCGTCACTGGGCCGTGCCGGCCATCAGCCACCGGGTGACGGCGACCCGGAGCAGCACGTACGGGCCGTCCGGGCCGTCCGGCACGGTGACGTCCCAGCCGTCGTACCGCTCGGCGAGGGCGGCGACCACCTCGGGCGGGAAGGGCGGGTGGACGACCTCGGCGGTGCCCTCGGCGACCACCGGCGCGAGGCCGTCCGGCAGGGCCAACGAGACCCGGGGGTCACGGGCGACGTTACGGGCCTTGACCGACCGTGCCGCCGTGGCGATCCACCACTCGTCGTCCCGGTACCGGTACCAGACCGGGGTCAGGTGCGGGGAGCCGTCCGGCCGCAGCGTGCAGCACCAGACCACCCGTTCCCGGTCGAGCCGGTCCAGCACGGTGGCGTCGGGAGTGGTCGGCGCCCTCACCGGCGCGCTCCAGGCCGAGACCGGCAGGCGTGCGGCAGCATGCCGCCCACTGTCCCACAGCTCAGGGGTGGGTCATCCGGAGCAGGTCGAGTGCCTCGTCCAACTGGTCCTCGGAGAGCCGGCCGTTGTCCACGTGCCCCCGGGAGAGCACCACCTCCCGGATGGAGACCTGCCGCTCCAGCGCCTCCTTGGCGATCGAGGCCGCCTCGTCGTACCCGAGGTGGCGGTTGAGCGGGGTGACGATCGACGGCGACCCCTCGGCGTACGCCAGGCAGACCTCGGCGTCCGCGACCAGGCCGACCACGCAGCGGTCGGCGAGCAGGCGGCTGGCGGCGGAGAGCAGCCGGATCGACTCCAGGATGTTGCGGGCCATCACCGGCAGCATCACGTTCAGCTCGAAGTCGCCCTGGGAGCCGGCGAAGGCGACCGTGGCGTCGTTGCCGACCACCTGGGCGCTGACCTGCCGGACCGCCTCGCAGACCACCGGGTTCACCTTGCCCGGCATGATCGACGAGCCGGGCTGGAGGTCGGGGATGCGCAGCTCGCGCAGGCCCGCGCGGGGGCCGGAGCCCATCCAGCGGATGTCGTTGGCCACCTTGTAGAGGCCGACCGCGACGGTCCGCAACTGGCCGGAGGTCTCCACCAGGGCGTCGCGCGCCCCCTGCGCCTCGAAGTGGTTGCGCGCCTCGGTGACCGGCAGCCCGGTCGAGGCCCGCAGCTTCTCGATCACGGCGGCGGCGAAGCCGAGCGGCGTGTTGATGCCGGTGCCGACGGCGGTGCCGCCGAGCGGCAGTTCGGCGAGCCGGGGCAGGGCCGACTCCAGCCGCTCGATGCCGTACCGGACCTGGGCGGCGTACCCGCCGAACTCCTGGCCGAGGGTGACCGGGGTGGCGTCCATCAGGTGGGTACGCCCGGCCTTCACCACGGTCTCGAACTCGCCGGCCTTGGCCTCCAGCGCCCCGGCCAGGTGGGCCAGCGCCGGCAGCAGGTCCTCGACGACCGCCTGGGTGGCGGCCAGGTGGATGGAGGAGGGGAAGACGTCGTTGCTGGACTGGGAGGCGTTCACGTCGTCGTTCGGGTGCACGTCCCGGCCCAGTTCCCGGCTGGCCAGGGTGGCGAGCACCTCGTTGGTGTTCATGTTCGAGGAGGTGCCCGAGCCGGTCTGGAACACGTCCACCGGGAACTGGTCGTCGTACCCGCCGTCGGCCACGTGCGCGGCGGCGGCGGCGATCGCGGCGGCGACGGTCGCGTCGATCACCCCCAGCTCGCCGTTGACCTCGGCCGCCGCCCCCTTGATCTGGGCCAGCGCGCGGATCTGGGCCGACTCGATGCCCCGGCCCGAGATCGGGAAGTTCTGCACCGCCCGCTGGGTCTGCGCCCGCCACAGGGCGTCGGCGGGCACCTCCACCTCGCCCATCGAGTCGCGTTCGATCCGGTAGCCCACTGCCTCTGGAGTCGTCACGCGTTCCATCCTGCCGCGCCCCGCACCGACGCGCAGATGATCGCTCAGTCCAATGCGGCCAGCAGCCGGGCCACCTCGTGCTGCTCGGGCGCGTCGACCTGACGGAACAGCGCCAGCGCCCGCGCCCAGTACGCGCGGGCCTCGGCCGGGTCGGCGGCCCGTCGGCAGCGGGCCATCCCGTCGAGCGCGCGGGCCTGCTCGTACCGCACGCCGAGCCGGGTGGCGTCGGCGAGCACCCGGCGGTGCAGGTCCAGCGCGCTGGAGACGTCCCCCTGGTCGAGGATCGCGCGGGCCAGCAGGTTGCGCGAGGCGCACTGCCCGACCCGGTCACCCGCCTCGGTGATCGCGACCAGCGCCTCCCGGTGCAGGGTGGCGGCCGAGTCCGGGCGGCCCTCGGCGCGCTCCACGGCGCCCAGTTCGTTGAGCACCTCGCCCTCCCCCAGCCGGTTCCCGCCCTGCCGTTTGAGGTACAGCGCGGCCCGCAGCAGGCGTCGGGCCGGCCCGACGTGCCCCAGCCGGGCCCGGATCACGCCCACGTGGACGACCGCGTTCGCGAGCTGCACCGGATCGGCCACCTGCCGGGCCAGCAGGAGGTGCTGGCGGCTGGTCCGCAGCGCCTCCGCGTACCGGCCGCCGACGATCAGGACGTACGCGCGGTTGTTGAGGTTGTTCGTCACCGCGCCCAGGCCGTCCCCGGGGCGGGCCAGCGTCGCCGACTCGGCGAGGAGGTCCAGGCTGCGCCGGACGTCCCCGGTGGCGGCGTAGGAGATCCCCAGGTTGGAGAGCAGGTTGCTGACCTCGAAGCGCAGGTCCGGCCGGCGCGGCAGGTCCAGCGCCGTCTCCAGCAGGCGGATCGCCTCGCCGAACCCGGCCCGGCGGTAGTACCCGGAGGCGAGGTAGTTGAGCATCACCAGGGTGGCGTGGTCGTCGCCCAACTGCCGCGCCGCGCGCAGCCCGACCCCGTGCGTCTCGATCAGCTCGTCCAGGTGACCGCCGAGCAGGTGGGACCGCCAGCAGGCGCGGGCCAACTGCCAGCAGTGCTGCCGGAAGCCCTCGGCCTCGGCCAGCCGGACCAGCGCGGTGAGCACCGCCCGGTTCTCGTCGAACCAGGCCCGCCCGTCCGAGGCGGTGTCCGCGACCAGGTCCGGACGCAGCGGGGTGGGCAACCGCAGCGCCCCGGCGGTGCCCGCCGGCTCGATCGTCTTGGCGATGGCGGCGGCGACGTGCAGGTGGTGGTCGAGCAGGCGTTCGATGACGGCGCTGCGCTCGGCGGCCCGCCCCGGCTCGGCGAGCAGCGTGCGGGCGTACTCCCGGATCAGGTCGTGCAGCCGGTACCGGCCCGGTTCCGTCTCCTCCGCCAGGTGCGCGTCGACCAGTTCGTCCAGCAGGTCCTGTGTCTCGCGCAGGGAGAGGTCGGCGAGCGCGGCGGCGAGCCGGTTGTCGAAGCGCACCCCCGGGTGCAGGCCGAGCAGCCGGAACACCCGCTGCGCCGGGGACGACACCTGGGCGTACGACAGGGCGAAGGCGTGGCCGACGGAGCGCTGCCCGGCGGCCAGTTCGGCCAGCGGGTCCGCCGCGGTCACCAGGCGCTCGGCCAGGTCCGCCACCCGCCACCGGGGTCGGTGCACCAACCGGGCGCCGGCCAGCCGGATGGCCAGCGGCAGGTGGCCACAGCGGCGTACCACCTCGCCGGCGGCCGCCGGCTCCGCCGCCACCCGGTCCGCGCCGGCGACCCGGCCCAGCAACTCGACCGCCTCGTCGGTGTCCAGCACGGGCAGCGACGAGGGCCGCCCCTCGTCCAGGCCGACCAGCCGCCGCCGGCTGGTGACCAGCACCAGGCAGTCCGCGCCGGCCGGCAGCAGCGGGGCGACCTGGGTGGCGCTGGCGGCGTTGTCCAGCACCACCAGCGCCCGCCGGGCGGCCAGTTCGGTACGCCACAACGACAGCCGGTCGTCCAGGTCGAGCGGGATCCGCGCGGCCGGCACCCCGAGCTGGCGCAGCAGGGTGGCCAGCGCGGCGGCCGGGCTCAACGGCCGGCGCTCGCTGTGCCCGTGCAGGTCGATGAAGAGCTGGGCGTCGGGGAACCGGTCGGCCAGCCGGACGGCCAGGTGCACCGCCAGGGTGGTCTTGCCGCTGCCCGCCATCCCGTCGATGAGGTGCACCCGGGCCCGGTCCTCGTCGATCTCCTTGACCAGCCGGGTCAGCGTCTCCTGCCGGCCGGTGAAGTCGCTGATCGCCCGGGGCAGCGCCCGGACCGGCGGGTCGGCGTGCCGGGGCGGGTCGGCGAAGGCCAGGTCGCCGGCGAGCACCCGCTGGTGCAGCGCCTGGAGCGCGGCGCCCGGCTCGATGCCGAGTTCCTCGGCGTAGATCCGCCGGCCCTCCCGGTACAGCGCGAGCGCGTCGGCCTGCCGGCCGACGGCGGAGAGCGCCAGCATCGCCTGCCCACGCAGCCGTTCCCGCAGCGGGTGCCGGTCGACCGCCTCGGCCAGTTCGTCGACCAGGTCGGCGGCGCGGCCGAGCCGCAGCTCGACGTCGACGCACTCCTCCAGCGCGGCGAGCCGCTGCTCGTCGAGGGCCTGCGCCCGACGCCGGACGCTGCGGCTGAGCACGCCGCTGAGCGCGGCGCCCCGCCACAGGCCGAGCGCGGCCCGGAAGTACGCCTGCGCCTGCGGCAGCCGACCGGCCGTGACGGCGGCCCGCGCGGCGTCGAGTCGTTCGGCGAAGAGTTCGACGTCGAGGTCGGTCGAGTCGGCCCGGATGCTGTACCCGGCCGGGTCGGTGTGGATCAGGTCGGCGGGTACGCCCAGTTCGGTGAAGCGGCGCCGGAGCCGGGAGACGCAGGTCTGGAGCTGGGCCCGCGCGGTCGCCGGGGGCCGGTCCTCCCAGACCGCGTCGATCAGGTCCTCCACCGGCACCACCCGGCCGAACCGCAGCAGGAGCAGGGCGAGCACCGTCCGGTCCCGGGTCGCGGTCACCGTGGCGCCCCCGGCTATCCGCAGGGGCCCCAGGATCCGAAACCGCATTGTCCGATGCCCCCCGCTGGCTTCGTGGAACTTGCAGCAGCGTAACCCGACGGTGACGGGGCGCCACCGGGGGCTGATAGCGAAATGAGAGTGGTTCGGCAGCGTCGCCCCGCACACTCTGTCCGGGCTGTCAGCCATGGCATGCCGACGGGGGCGGTGCGCCCGTCCATCCATGATGGACGGGCGCACCGATGTCGCCTGCGCGCGAAACTTCCGCCACCTGCCCCGCCACGCTCAGCGGCCCGGTCGAGCCACGGCACTGCGCGCACCGCACCTCCGAAGCTCGCACCCGGAAAGCCGACACCGTCAGACACTTACGGTCATCGAGACATACTACCCGCCGTCGGAGGACATGATCGTGCACGTCACCGTGGGTACCATCGGGCGCCGGGTGAGCCGGAGCGCGGCCGTCGGACTGTCCACTCTGCTCGCCGGCACGGTCGCGCTGGCCGCCGCCGGGCCCGCGCACGCCGCCGCACCGGCCGGCACCGCCCGCGCCGCCGGCGCCACGGTCACCGCCGGGCCCACCGCGCCGACGGTCACCTCCCCGGACTACCCGGCCGACGAGGGATGGTACGGCGGTCCGGGTGTCCCGGGCAGCTTCACCTTCGACGCCGGCGGCGACACCGACGTCCTCGGCTTCCGGTACTGGCTCGACGGCGGGGCGGTCACCCAGGTCGCCGTCGACCAGCCGGGCGGCTCGGCGACGGTCACCGTCACGCCGGACGAGGACGGGCCGGCCGTGCTGAGCGTCCAGGCCGTCGACGCGGCGGGCAACCGGTCGCCGGTCACCAGCCACACCTTCCGGGTCCGCGACACCAGCCCGACCGTCACCGACGGCAACCCCACCGCCGGGTACGGCCAGCCGCGCACCCTGACCCTCACGCCGGGGATGCCCGGCGTGGTCGCGTACACGTACCGGCTCGACGCCGGGGCGGAGCAGACGGTGGTCGCGGCGCCGGACGGCACGGCCACGATCACCCTCACCCCGACCACGCCCGGCTGGAACACCCTGTACGTCCGCAGCCGGACCGCCGACGACCTGCCCTCCGGTGAGCGGTGGCACCGGTTCCACCTGGAGACCCGGCCGACGATCAGCTCGGTCCAGTACCCGCTCGGTCAGGTGGGTGCCCCGGTCGGCACGCCCGGCACGTTCGTCTTCCGGCCGGGGATGCCCGGCGTGACCGAGTACGTCTACCGGTTCGGCGTCCTCGGCCCGCTGCGGACGGTCCCGGCCGGTCCCGACGGGTCGGCGTCGGTCACGTTCACCCCGCCGAACTTCCTGCCGCAGCAGGTCACCGTCTTCACCCGGACGGCGGACGGAATCGCCTCGGAGAGCGTCACCGGCCACTTCCAGGCCGGCCGGGCGAGCTGACCCGCGTCGGGCCGGCCCGTCCGCCAACGGGCCGGCCCGACGTGTCACAGTCAGCACCCACGGGCAACCCCGAGCAGCGCAGGCCAACGCCGGCTACGAAACGTCGGACAGACCACTTGCCCAGGTTGAGGATCTCGACCCGGCCCCGTCTTCCTGCGAAAGGCCCACGCCAGCCAGAGCCACCTTTCACGTCGGACTTACTTGTTCCGGTACGTCCACCGAGGTAGCTTGGTAGTTGCCTGTCGCAGTAGCGCCAGGAAGTGGACCCGGCAGCCTTCCGGACGGTGGGTGGGCCGGGTTTCGCGTATCCCGGCCAGGCCGACGAGGCAGAATTCACTGTCAGCTCAGAGCGTGCGCACTTCCCGCACCAGGGGCCGCACCATCGACTGCCACTCTCCGCCCTTCGCCCACGACCAGGCGACAGCATCCGGGATCGCCAGCATGTGATCATCGTGCGCCCGCAAGTGGTCGTAGCGAAGCTGGTCCGCGATCCCCGCCAGCGACAACTCCCGCCGCAGCAATCTCTTGTCCGCCTGCTCGGAGGACGTGTCGAGTTCGAGCACGAGGCGTTCCGCAGCCACCTTTGCAGCGTCGGCGACCAGCGCACGCAGGCAGGCGTCACGAGCAGACTTAACACTCCGATACGTCGTCGCGTCGTACAGGACGACCTCCACCGGCAGCGTCCGGAGATGACGGAGAATCTCCCGTCTGCGACCGTCCCGCTCCTTGCAGAAGTGGATACTCCGCTGCCCGCGGAGCACCAACCGGGCGATCCCGGCTCTGGCCGACACCAGTGCGACCTGGTCCAGGCAGGCGGCGGCGAGCAGGAAACCCCGCTCCTTAGTCTCGTCGGCGAAGATGTGAAGAGCCATTCCACGTGCCTCAGTGCAACCGGTGGCGGAGACTCTGAAGCGGCGCACCGGTGGCGGCAAGGAGGAAGAAGGTCCAGCCGTTACGGTGTGGGGAGACTTCAGGGTTGTAGTGCTTGACGATTTCCCTGGCGGCCTGGCTGGGGGTCCGATAGGAGCGGCCAGCCAGCGGCCCTGAGGTGATGTCGATCCGCCCTAGCCCCGGCACGAAGGACGCATAGGTGCGGTGGCCGGCGTAGTCGGCGTAGACCCGCACCGTAGCCGGTTCATCATCCCCGCCTTCTTCGGACACCGGAACGCCAACAGCTTGAACCTGGGCCACCAGCTTGGCCACCACCTCCCCCTTCGTCAGCCCGGCAATGTTTGCGGCGAAGGCAAGGTACCTGTCCGTGGCTTCGTCAACGTCGATATTCGGCATGATGCGACCCTCCCAGACCTCTCGAAGGAGATAGTCTCAAGAGGTCAAGGAGTTTCAGCAGTGCGACACGCACAAACTTGAGAGCTCTAAGTCCTTAAACTTCTCAAGAGCGGCGGCCGACGGTGAGGACCGGCTTGGTGACCTCGGCGAAGAAGTCGTTGCCCTTGTCGTCGACCACGATGAACGCGGGGAAGTCCTCCACCTCGATCTTCCAGACCGCCTCCATGCCCAGCTCCTGGTACTCCAGGACCTCGACGTGCTTGATGCAGTCCTGGGCCAGCCGGGCGGCGGGGCCGCCGATCGAGCCGAGGTAGAAGCCGCCGTACCGGTCGCAGGAGCGGGTCACCTGGGCGGAACGGTTCCCCTTGGCCAGCATCACCAACGAGCCCCCGGCGGCCTGGAACTTCTCCACGTACGCGTCCATCCGGCCGGCCGTGGTCGGGCCGAACGAGCCGGAGGCGTACCCCTCGGGGGTCTTCGCCGGGCCGGCGTAGTAGACCGCGTGGTCGCGCAGGTACTGCGGCATCGGCTCGCCCGCGTCCAGCCGCTCGGCGATCTTCGCGTGCGCGATGTCCCGGGCCACCACCAGCGGCCCGGTCAGCGAGAGCCGGGTCTTCACCGGGTACTTCGACAGCTCGGCGCGGATCTCGTCCATCGGCCGGTTCAGGTCGACCCGGACGACCTCCTCGGTCTCCAGGGTCTCGTCGGTGACCTCGGGCAGGTACCGGGCCGGGTCGGTCTCCAGCCGCTCCAGCCAGACCCCGGACGGGGTGATCTTGGCGACCGCCTGCCGGTCGGCGGAGCAGGAGACCGCGATCGCCACCGGGCAGGACGCGCCGTGCCGGGGCAGCCGGACCACCCGCACGTCGTGGCAGAAGTACCGGCCGCCGAACTGCGCGCCGATGCCGAAGTTACGGGTCAGCTCCAGCACCTCCGCCTCCAGCTCCAGGTCCCGGAAGCCGTGCGCGGTCATCGAGCCCTCGGTGGGCAGCGCGTCCAGGTACTTCGCCGAGGCGTACTTGGCGGTCTTGAGGGCGTACTCGGCGGAGGTGCCGCCGATGACGATCGCCAGATGGTACGGCGGGCAGGCGGCGGTGCCGATCAGCCGCAGCTTCTCCTCCAGGAACTGCATCATCCGGGTCGGGTTGAGCAGCGCCTTCGTCTCCTGGTAGAGGTACGACTTGTTGGCCGAGCCGCCCCCCTTGGCCATGAAGAGGAACTTGTACGCGTCCGGGTGCCCGTCCGGGTCCTCGGCGTAGACCTCCACCTGGGCGGGCAGGTTGCTGCCGGTGTTGCGCTCCTCCCACATGGTCAGCGGGGCGAGCTGCGAGTACCGCAGGTTCAGCTTCGTGTACGCCTGGTAGACGCCCCGCGAGATGGCCTCGGCGTCGGTGCCGTCGGTGAGCACGTGCCGCCCCCGCTTGCCCATCACGATCGCGGTGCCGGTGTCCTGGCACATCGGCAGCACCCCGCCGGCCGCGATGTTCGCGTTGCGCAGCAGGTCCAACGCCACGAACCGGTCGTTCGGCGAGGCGGCCGGGTCGTCGATGATCGCGCGGAGCTGCGCCAGGTGGGCCGGGCGCAGGAAGTGGGCGATGTCGTGCATCGCCTCGGCGGTCAGGGCGGTCAGCGCCGCCGGATCCACGGTCAGGAACCGACGACCGCCGGGACCGTTGACGACGTCGACGCCCTCGTCGGTGACCAGGCGGTACTCGGTCTGGTCCGGGCCGGTCGGCAGCAAGGGAGCGTACGAGAACGCGGCGGCACTGCTCATGAGGCGAAAGCCTAGGCCAGTCGAATCGATCCGTCCCACCCGCCGGTCGGGTCCTGGGACACCGCTTACATCCACGGCGTGTCGCGCACGCCCGTCGGGCCCCTTGGCCCGGTGCCAGCCACGCCCACCGGCCCCGACACCCGGGTTCAGCCGTCCTTGCCGGCGCCGGGGTCCGGGCAGGCCTCCCGCTTGGGGCCGCAGTCCGCCGGGTTCCCGGAGGTGCCGGGACGGTCCTCGCCCGAGCCGGGCACGGCGCCGTCCCCGGGTACGCCGCCGGCCGGCTCCGCGCCCGGCCCCACGCCGGTGCCGAAGCGGACGTACCCGATCTCCCGCCCCTCGCCGATGACCATGCCGCCCGGCCCGATCGCCAGCGCGTTCGCGGCGGTACGCAGATGCAGCAGTTCCTGCCCGGTACGCGGGTGCACCGCCACCAGCCGGGTCGGCTTCTCGTCCGAGATCACCGCCGCGTACGGGGTGAGCACCACCCCGGTCTTCCCGCCACTGGGGCGGCTCCACCGGTCCCGGTCGACGGCGAGTTCCCGCCCGACGATCGTCCGCTGGTCGGCGCTGCGCACCACCGAGTACCGGTCGTCCACCGCGAGCAGCCGTTCCTCCGGCTGGTCGACCTGCAAGAACCGGCCGGTGTAGCCGTCCACCACCACCTCCCGCCCCTCCGGGGAGAGCCCGATCAGCACGTTGCGGGCCCCCTGCGGGTCCTCCCGCTGCGCGCAGCCGGCGTTGTCGGCGTTGCGCAGGTTGATGCCGGCCCGCTGCCAGACCTGCTGCCCGGTCGCCGGGTCGGTGGCGGCGAGACCGAACAGGCAGGCACCGTCGACGGACCGGGCGGTGATCCGCAGCAGCCGGCCGCCGACGACGGAGAGGCGTTCGTCCCGGGCGGGTTGCAGATCCTGGAGGACCCGACCGGTGGCGGTGTCCACCACGTGCACGCGGCCGTCGACCGGGAACCCGAGCAGCGGCGGCACCGACTCCGGACCGGCCACCCCCTCGTCGACCCGCAGCGCGGTGAGCCGGCGGGTGTTCAGCAGGTCGGGGTTGTCGGCCAGCCACGAGGTGCTGACGCCGGGCAGGAACGCCGTCCAGAGCGGCCGGGTGCCGCGCGGGTCCCAGGCGGAGAGGGTGCAGTCGGTGGCGCCGGCACAGCGGGCGTCCAGCAGCAGGTTCCGGTACGTCCAGACGGCCACCGCGTCGTCGACCTTGCGCAGCACCGCGCCGGTGACCGGGTCGAGCAGCTCGTACCCCTTGAGCAGGAGCTTGCCCACGGCGACGACGGAGGTACCGTCGGCGCCGGCGACCGCCGCCCAGTCCGCCTTGCGCTCCCAGAGCTGCACGCCGGTGGCGAGGCTGCGCGCCTCGACCCGGGTCCGCTGCTCGACCACGACGGCGTCCCCGGCGATGGTCACGCTGCGGGGGGTACCGCCGATGCGTTCCTGCCAGACCACGTCCGGCTCGGAGATCGGCTCGCTGCGCTTGACCCAGTCCCACACGCCGGGGAACGGGTTCCAGACCCCGGTGACGGCGAGGGCGACGACGGCGACGAGGGCGAGCGCGAGGAAGCTCTTGACCCCGAAGCCCCTCTGGTTCGCCACACCGGACACGGTAGCCACGATCACCGCCGCGCCGAACGGTCGCGTGCCCGTGTCGCCGCGCTTTCTCGACCCCGACGTGCTATTGCGCCGCGTCGACCGGGCCCGCCGGCCCCCGCACCCACCGGATTGGAAGGGGCCCTTCCGCTACAGAAAGCGTTAACAGGGGGCCCTTCCTTGCGTGGCGGAGCGGACCAGGGGGAGGGTGCGGTAGGGGATGGCCTCGGCGAGGGCGATGACCGTGGAGGCCCGGCTGATGCCCACCGAGGAGACGATCTGGTCGATCACCCGCTGGAGGTCGGCGTTCGACCGGGCCACGATCCGGCAGAGCAGGTCGCTGGAGCCGGTGATGGTGTGCGCCTCCAGCACCTCGGGGATGGCCGCGAGGTGGGCGGTGACCGGGTCGTGGCCGTGCCGTTGGCTGATCTCCAGGGTGACGAAGCTGGTCACCCCGAACCCGATCGCCGCCGGGGAGACGTCCGGCCCGAAGCCGCCGATCACGCCCCGCTGGACCAGCTTGTCCAACCGGGCCTGGACGGTGCCCCGGGCCACCCCGAGCCGGCGGGAGCACTCCAGCACCCCGATTCGGGGCTCCTCGGCGAGCAACTCGATCAGCCTGGCGTCCACCGCGTCGAGCTGGACAGATTGTGCAGCGGTCATGGCTGAACACCGTACCGAATGCACAACCTGACCAGGCAGGAACGAGACGGTTGCCCAGTCGCCCGTGGGCCGCGATCCTCGCCACATCAGGTACCACCGTGGTCGCCCACGAGGTGGCCGGCGCAGGAGGGAGTCCGCGATGACGCAGGCGATCGACCGACCCCAGTCGACCGGAGAGGTCGACGTCGACGTCCTCGTCGGGGCCGTCGACCACGACATCAGCCGCGACCCGTTCCCGGTCCGGGGGCTCGACCACGTGACCTTCGTGGTGGGCAACGCCAAGCAGGCCGCGCACTACTACTCCACCGCGTTCGGCATGATTTGCGTGGCGTACCGGGGGCCGGAGCAGGGCTACCGCGACCACGCCGAGTACGTGCTGACCAGCGGTTCGGCCCGGTTCGTGCTGCGCGGGGCGGTCCGCCCGGACGTCCCCGAGGTCGACTTCGTCGCCCGGCACAGCGACGGCGTGTCGGACATCGCGCTGGAGGTCCCCGACGTCGACGCCGCGTACGCGCACGCCACCGGGCAGGGCGCGACCGGCCTGCTGGAGCCGCACGACGTCACCGACTCTTACGGCACCGTCCGGCTGGCCGCCATCGCCACCTACGGCGACACCCGGCACACCCTGGTCGACCGGTCCCGGTACACCGGCCCGTTCCTGCCCGGCTTCGTCGCCCGGACGCCGATCGTGGACCGGCAGCCGATGATCGCCGCCGGCCTCCAGCCGAAGCGCTTCTTCCAGGCCGTCGACCACGTGGTCGGCAACGTGGAGCTGGGTCGGATGGACGAGTGGGTGCAGTTCTACCAGCGGGTCATGGGCTTCACCAACATGGCGGAGTTCGTCGGTGACGACATCGCCACCGACTACTCGGCGCTGATGAGCAAGGTGGTCGCGAACGGCACCCGCAAGGTCAAGTTCCCGCTGAACGAGCCGGCGGTCGCCCGCAAGAAGTCGCAGATCGACGAGTACCTGGAGTTCTACCAGGGCCCCGGCGCCCAGCACATCGCCGTCGCCACCAACGACATCCTGGCCAGCGTGGACGCCATGCGGGCGGCGGGCGTCGAGTTCCTGGACACCCCGGACTCGTACTACGACGACCCGGAGCTGCGCGCCCGCATCGGCGAGGTCCGGGTGCCGATCGAGGAGTTGAAGGCCCGCAAGATCCTGGTCGACCGGGACGAGGACGGCTACCTGCTCCAGATCTTCACCCGGCCCGTGCAGGACCGGCCGACGGTCTTCTTCGAGCTGATCGAGCGGCACGGCTCGCTCGGCTTCGGCAAGGGCAACTTCAAGGCGCTGTTCGAGGCGATCGAGCGGGAGCAGGAACGGCGCGGCAACCTGTGACCCCGGCGGGCGGGGGCCGGCGGACCGGTGCCGGGCTCGGTCGGCGACGTCGTCGTTAAGGTGTCCAGGTGAGCGAGCACAGCCAACGGACCGTCCGGCCCCACGTGACGCCACCCCCGGGTGGTCCCGCCGAGCGCCCCGGAGCGGCGCCGTGAGCGTGTCGCCCGGCTGGTACGTCGACCCCGCCGACCCGGACACCCGACGGTACTGGGACGGCGAGGGCTGGCTCGGCGCACCCATCCCGGTCGACGCCCCGGTACCGGACGGCCCGCCCCCGCCCGAGCCGACCACCCCACCCGCCGGCCCGGCGATCCCGGCCACCGGCGACGCGGCGGCCG
>NZ_LRQV01000152.1 GCF_001567585.1 Micromonospora rosaria | reverse complement strand
CGGCGACGTTGCATGTGGATGAGCCGTCGCCGTTCGTGGATTGGTCGTCGGGCGCGGTGGAGTTGTTGACGGAGCGGCGTGAGTGGCCGGAGACCGGCCGACCCCGCCGCGCCGGAGTCTCCTCGTTCGGAATCAGCGGTACCAATGCCCATCTGATTCTGGAAGAAGCGCCCGCACTGCCGACCCCGCACCCCGAGTCCACCTCGGGCGCTGCACCCATTCGGGAACTGCCGGTGGTGCCGGTGGTGTTGTCCGGCAAGTCGGAGGTGGCGCTGCGGGCGCAGGCCGATCGCCTCCGTGGGCTGCTCCCTGACCGGCGACTCCTCGACCTTGGCTGGTCGCTGGCGTCGACGCGGTCGAGGTTCGAGCGCCGGGCCGTGGTCCTCGCCGCCGACCCCGCGACCGCCGACCGGGGCCTGGAGACCGTGGCAACCGGTGGCTCCGCGCCGTCGGGTGTCGTGCTCGGCCCAGCGGTACCGACGGCGGACGGTCGCATGGTCTTCGTGTTCCCGGGGCAGGGGACGCAGTGGGTGGGTATGGGTGCCCGGTTGATGGACGAGTCGCCGGTGTTCGCGGAGTCGATGGTCGAGTGCGCGGAGGCGTTGTCGGCGTTCGTGGACTGGGATCTGCTGGAAGTTGTTCGCGGGGGTGTTGGCGCCGACTTGTTCAGTCGGGTTGATGTGGTGCAGCCGGTGACGTGGTCGGTGATGGTGTCGCTGGCGCGGTTGTGGCGGTCGGTGGGTGTGACGCCGTCGGCGGTGGTGGGTCATTCGCAGGGTGAGATCGCGGCGGCCGTGGTCGCCGGTGCGTTGAGCCTTGCTGATGGTGCGCGGGTGGTGGCGGTCCGGTCGCAGGTGATCGGCCGGGTCCTGGCCGGTCCGGGTGCGATGGCGTCGGTCGCGCTGCCGGTGGCCGAGGTGGAGTCGCGGCTTGTGGCGTTCGACGGCCGGCTGGGTGTGGCGGCCGTCAACGGTCCGTCCGCGACCGTGGTGTCCGGTGACGTGGACGCGGTGGTGGACCTCATCGCACGCTGCGAGGCCGAAGGGGTCCGGGCGCGCAAGATCCCGGTGGACTATGCCTCGCATTCGGCGCATGTGGAGGCGATCGAGGCTGAGCTGTTGGAGGCTTTGGCCGGGGTGTCCCCGCAGGCGGCGGAGATTCCGTTCTACTCGACGGTGGAGTGCGGGCCGGTCGATGGCACCGGTTTGGATGGCGGGTACTGGTATCGGAACCTGCGGCAGCGGGTGTTGTTCCGCGAGACCGTGGAGCGTCTGGTCGGGGACGGGTTCACCGGGTTCGTGGAGTCGAGTGCGCATCCGGTGCTGGTGCCGGGTGTCCAGGAGACCGTCGAGTCGGTCGGTGATGGCGCGCCGGCTGTGGTGGTGGGGTCGTTGCGGCGCGACGACGGTGGGCTGGACCGCTTCCTGACCTCGGCGGCGGAGGCGTTCGTTGCCGGGGTAGAGGTGGACTGGAAGGCGGTCTTCGCGGGGACCGGGGCGCGGGTGGTCGACCTGCCCACGTACCCGTTCCAGCGACGGCACTACTGGGCCGAGACTCCCAAGCCCGCCGCCACCGTCACCAGCGGCGACACCGACCCGACGGCGGAGTGGCGGTACCAGGTCACCTGGAAGCCACTCGCCACCGACAAGCCCGGACACCTCACCGGACGCTGGCTGCTCGCGGCCGACCCCGCGACGGCCGGCTCGGCCCTGGCCGCCGACGTCACCGCGGCACTCTCCCGCCGGGGCGCCGAGGTCGAGCCGCTGAGCCTGGACCCGCTCGCCAGCCGTACCCACCTCGCCGACCTGCTCGCCACCACGGCCGACGGCGCGACCCCCCTGGCCGGCGTCGTGTCCCTGCTCGGACTCGTACCCGGCGTCCACCCCGACCACCCGTCCGTCGCGCGGGGCGTGGCCGCCTCGCTGGCGTTGGTGCAGGCCGCCGGTGACGCGGGCCTCGACGTACCGCTGTGGACCGTGACCCGGGCGGCGGTGGCCGTGGCCCCTCGGGAGGTGCCCGACGCCGTCGGCGCGCAGGTGTGGGCGCTCGGCCGGGTGGCCGCCCTGGAGTTGCCGGACCGCTGGGGCGGCCTGGTCGACCTGCCGCAGGAACCGGACTCCCGGGCCCTCGACCACCTGGCCGGCGCGGTGGCCGGGGGAGAGGGCGAGGACCAGATCGCGGTACGCGGCTCCGGGGTCTACGGGCGGCGGGTGACCCGCGCCTCGGCCACCCCCCGTCGCGAGTGGCGCCCCCGTGGCACCGTCCTGGTCACCGGCGGTACCGGGGCACTGGGCGCCCAGGTGGCGCGCTGGCTCGCCCGCACCGGCGCTGAGCACCTGGTCCTCACCAGCCGGCGCGGCGCCCAGGCCCCCGGCGCGGTCGAGCTGGAAGCGGACCTGCGGGCGCTCGGCGCGGCGGTGACCATCGCCGCCTGCGACGTGTCCGACCGTACCGCGCTCGCCACCCTCCTGGAGGCCCACCCGCCCACCGCCGTCTTCCACACCGCCGGCGTCCTCCACGACGGCGTGCTCGACACCCTCACCCTCGCCCACGTCGACGAGGTGTTCCGCCCGAAGGCCGACGCCGCACTGCTCCTCGACGAACTCACCCGACACCGGGACCTCGACGCCTTCGTCCTCTTCTCGTCCATCACCGGCGTCTGGGGCAACGGCGGCCAGGCGGCGTACGCCGCGGCCAACGCCGCCCTGGACGTGCTCGCCGAGCAGCGCCGCGCCGCCGGCCTCCCCGCCACCGCCGTCGCCTGGGGACTGTGGGGTGGCGGCGGCATGGCCGAGGGGATCGGCGAGCGGAACCTGAACCGACGCGGCATCACCGCCATGGACCCGGACGGCGGCATCCGCGCCCTCCAACGGGCCCTCGACCGCGACGACGTCTGCGTCACGGTCGCCGACGTCGACTGGGCGGACTTCGCCCCCCGACTCGCCGACCTCCGGCCGGGCCGGCTCTTCGACGGCGTTCCCGAGGCCAGGAGCGCGCTCGACGCCCGCCGGGCCGACGCCGCGACGCAGACCTCCGGCCTGGCGCAGCGCGTGGTGGGCATGTCCGAGTCGGAACGGCAGCAGGTCCTGCTGCACCTGGTGCGCACGGAGGCGGCGGCCGTCCTCGGCCACGACACGGTGGAGGCGGTCACCCCCGGCCGGGCCTTCAAGGCCGCGGGCTTCGACTCGCTCACCGCGCTGGAGCTGCGCAACCGCCTGAACACCACGACCGGGCTCACCCTGCCGTCGACCGTCGTCTTCGACCACCCGAGCCCCTCGGCCCTGGCCTCGTTCGTGGAGGAGGCCCTCACGGGAGCCACCCCCGAACCCGCCGTCCCGGTGGCGACCGGCGCCGCGCCCGTCGACGAGCCCATCGCCATCGTCGGCATGGCCTGCCGTTACCCCGGTGGGGCGGACACCCCCGAGAAGCTCTGGGACCTGCTGCTGAACAAGGCCGACGTCATCGGTCCCGCCCCCGACGACCGGGGCTGGGACGTCGACTCCTTCTTCGACCCCACCCCCGGCGCGGCGGGCAAGTCGTACGTCCGCGACGGCGGGTTCGTGTACGACGCGGGCTACTTCGACGCCGAGTTCTTCGGTATCTCCCCCCGCGAGGCCCTCGCCATGGACCCGCAGCAGCGTCTGCTGCTGGAGACGTCCTGGGAGGCGCTGGAGCGCGCCGGCATCGACCCGGAGGGACTGCGGGGCAGTCGCACCGGCGTCTACTCCGGGCTCACCCACCAGGAGTACGCCGCCCGCCTCCACGAGGCGCCCCAGGAGTTCGAGGGATATCTGCTCACCGGCAAGTCGGTCAGTGTCGCCTCCGGTCGCGTCTCCTACACCCTCGGACTGGAAGGCCCCGCCGTCTCCGTCGACACGGCCTGTTCGTCGTCGTTGGTGGCGTTGCACCTGGCGTGTCAGGGGTTGCGGCTGGGTGAGTGTGACGTGGCCTTGGCGGGTGGGGTGACGGTCATCGCTGCGCCGGGTCTGTTCGTGGAGTTCTCGCGGCAGGGCGGGTTGTCGGCTGACGGGCGGTGCCGCGCGTTCGGGGGTGGCGCGGACGGCACGGGGTGGGCCGAGGGCGCCGGGGTCGTCGTGTTGGAGCGGTTGTCGGTGGCGCGGGAGCGCGGTCACCGCGTGCTGGCGGTGGTACGGGGATCGGCCATCAACCAGGACGGGGCCTCGAACGGTCTGACGGCACCGTCGGGCGCTGCCCAGCAGCGGGTCATCCGGGATGCGCTGGCGGCAGCCGGCGTGGACGCCTCGGACGTCGACGTGGTGGAGGCGCACGGCACCGGAACCCGGTTGGGAGACCCGATCGAGGCACAGGCGTTGCTGGCGACCTACGGGCGCGGCCGTTCCGGCAGCCCGCTGTGGTTGGGGTCGTTGAAGTCGAACGTCGGCCACACCCAAGCGGCTGCGGGAGTGGCCGGTGTGATGAAGATGGTGTTGGCGTTGCGGGCCGGGGTGTTGCCGGCGACGTTGCACGTGGACGAGCCGTCGCCGTTCGTGGACTGGTCGTCCGGCACCGTCGAGTTGTTGACCGAGCAGCGCGACTGGCCGGAGACCGGCCGACCCCGCCGCGCCGGAGTCTCCGCGTTCGGGGTCAGCGGCACCAACGCCCACGTGATCCTCGAAGAGGCGCCCCTCGTCGAGGAGCCCGCACCTGCCGACGGTACCGACCCCGCCGACCCCGCCGCCCGGCACCTTCCCGTGGTACCGGTGGTGCTCTCCGGCAAGTCCGAGGCGGCGCTGCGGGCGCAGGCCGACAGCGTCCGGGACGTTCTCGCCGAGGCCGACCTGCTGGACGTCGGCTGGTCGTCGGTGTCGACGCGGTCGGTGTTCGACAGGCGTGCCGTGGTGCTCGCGGCGGACTCCGGCACCGCCACCGCCGCGCTCGGCGCGGTGGCCTCCGGTGGGGTCGCTTCCGCCCAGGTGGTGCTCGGGGCCTCCGGTGCGTTGTCCGCCGGTCGGGTGGCGTTCGTGTTCCCGGGGCAGGGGACGCAGTGGGTGGGTATGGGTGCCCGGTTGATGGACGAGTCGCCGGTGTTCGCGGAGTCGATGGTGGAGTGCGCGGAGGCGCTGTCGGCTCACGTGGATTGGGACTTGGTGGAGGTGGTCCGTTCCGGTTCGGGGTTGGAGCGGGTTGATGTGGTGCAGCCGGTGACGTGGGCGGTGATGGTGTCGCTGGCGCGGTTGTGGCGGTCGGTGGGTGTGACGCCGTCGGCGGTGGTGGGTCATTCGCAGGGTGAGATCGCGGCGGCGGTGGTCGCGGGGGCGTTGAGCCTGGCTGATGGTGCGCGGGTGGTGGCGGTCCGGTCGCAGGTGATCGGCCGGGTCCTGGCCGGTCCGGGTGCGATGGCCTCGATCGCCCTGCCGGTGGCCGAGGTGGAGTCGAAGCTCGCCGCGTTCGACGGCCGGCTGGGTGTGGCCGCGGTGAACGGCCCGTCCGCGACCGTGGTCTCCGGGGACGTGGACGCGGTGGTGGAGCTGGTCGCGCGCTGTGAGGCCGAAGGAGTGCGGGCGCGGAAGATCCCCGTCGACTACGCCTCGCACTCTGCGCATGTGGAGGCGATCGAGGCGGAACTTCACACCGCCCTGGCCGGGGTCGACCCGCAGGCGGCGGAGATCCCGTTCTACTCGACCGTCGAATGCGGGCCGGTCGACGGCACCAGCTTGGATGGCGGGTACTGGTACCGGAATCTGCGGCAGCGGGTGTTGTTCCGCGAGACCGTGGAGCGTCTGGTCGGGGACGGGTTCACCGGGTTCGTGGAGTCGAGTGCGCATCCGGTGCTGGTGCCGGGTGTCCAGGAGACCGTCGAGTCGGTCGGTGATGGCGCGCCGGCTGTGGTGGTGGGGTCGTTGCGGCGCGACGACGGTGGGCTGGACCGGTTCCTGACCTCGGCGGCGGAGGCGTTCGTCGCGGGGGTCGAGGTGGACTGGAAGTCGGTGTTCGCCGGTACCGGCGCGCGGGTGGTGGACCTGCCCACGTACCCGTTCCAACGACGGCACTACTGGGCGCACACCTCCCCGGCGGGCGTCGGGACCGCCGCCGCGGCCCGGTTCGGCATGGAGTGGGAGGACCACCCGCTGCTCGGCGGCGCGCTGCCGGTCGGCGGCACCCGGAGCCTCCTGCTCGCCGGCCGGCTCTCGCTCGCCTCGCACGCCTGGCTCGCCGACCACGCCGTCTCCGGCACCGTCCTGGTGCCCGGCACCGCCTTCGTGGAACTGGCCCTGCACGCCGCCGAGGTGGCCGGCTGCACCGGTGTCGAGGAGCTGCGCCTGGAGGCGCCGCTGGCGGTGCCACCCACCGGCGGCGTACGGCTCCAGGTGCTGGTGGACGACCCGGCCGAGGGATCCGACCACCGGCCGGTGAGCGTGTTCTCCCGCGCCGAGTCCGCAGCCGACGAGGCCGCCTGGACCCGCCACGCGGTCGGTGTCCTGACCACCGGGCCCCGGCCCGCCCCGGCGACCCCGTGGCACACCGGGACCTGGCCCCCCGCCGGCACCGAACCCGTCGACGTGGACGCCCTCCACGAGCGGTTCGCCGCGCTGGGCTACGAGTACGGGGAGGTCTTCGCCGGACTCCAGGGCGTCTGGCGGCGCGACGGCGAGGTCTTCGCCGAGGTACGACTGCCCGACCGGGTCGCCGCCGAGGCCACCCGGTTCGGGGTGCACCCCGCGCTGCTCGACGCCGCCCTGCAACCGTGGCTGGCGGGCGGGCTCGTCGACGTCCCCGAGGGTAGTGTGCTGCTCCCGTTCGCCTGGCAGGGCGTCACCCTGCACGCCACCGGCGCCGACACGCTGCGGGTCCGCATCGGCCGGGCCGGCGAGGCGGCGGTGTCGATGCAGGCGGTGGACCTCGCCGGGGCCCCCGTCCTCTCGCTCGACGCGCTCGTCCTGCGGCCCCTCGCCCGGGAACGCCTCGGCGTCTCCGGCACGACCACCGCCCTGCCGCTGTACCGGGTGGGTTGGCGGCGGCGGACCGCCGTGGCCGCGCCGCCGCAGCGGCGGTGGGCGGTCGTCGGCCCGTACGGCGCCGAGATGATCGGTGCCGCCGCGCGGTACGGCTGGCCGGTCACCGCCGTCGACATCCACGCCGACCTGGCCTCCCTGCGGGCGGCCCTGGACGCGGGCGCGGAACCGCCCAGCGTCGTCCTCGCCGACTTTCGCCGAGACTCCTGCTCCACCGAACCCGCCCACGTCGCCGAGGCGGTCCGGGCGGAGACCCAGGCCGGACTGGAGCTGCTCCAGGGCTGGCTGGCCGACGAGCGGTTCACGGCGGCGAAACTCGTCGTGCTCACCGAACGGGCCGTCGCCGCCGGCACCGGCGAGGACGTGCCGGACCTCGTCCACGCCGGCCTCTGGGGCCTGCTGCGGTCGGCCCAGTCCGAACACCCGGACCGGTTCGTCCTGCTCGACGTCGACGCCGACGACACCTCCATCTCCACGGTCCCGTCGGCGCTCACCCTGGACACGCCGCAGCTCGCGGTCCGGGCCGGCGAGATCCGGGTACCCGAGATCGAGCCGCTGCGCGCGGAACCGGAGCCCGCCGACCCGGCGGCGGGCGGGCTCGACCCGACCGGCACCGTCCTGGTGACCGGCGCGACCGGCACCCTCGGCGGCCTGCTCGCCCGGCACCTGGTGACCGCGCACGGGGTACGCCGGCTGCTGCTGGTCAGCCGCAGCGGGCCCGACGCCGCCGGAGCGGACCGGCTGACCGAGGAGCTGACCGGGCTCGGCGCGCACGTGTCGCTGGTCGCCTGCGACACCGCCGACCGCGCCGCCCTGGCCGACGTCCTGCGGGGCATCCCCGCCGCGCACCCGCTGACCGCCGTGGTGCACGTGGCCGGCGTCCTCGACGACGGGGCGCTCCAGGCGCTCACCGCCGACCGGATCGACGCGGTGCTGCGGCCGAAGGTGGACGCCGCGCTGAACCTGCACGAGGTGACCGCGGACCTGCCCCTGGCCGCGTTCGTCCTGTTCTCCGGTGCGGCGGGCATCCTGGGCCGCCCCGGCCAGGCGAACTACGCGGCGGCCAACACCTTCCTGGACGCCCTGGCCCAGCACCGGCGGGCCCAGGGGCGCCCCGGCGTCGCCCTCGCCTGGGGCCTGTGGGGACTGGCCAGCGACATGACGGGCCACCTCGGCGAGAACGACCTGCGGCGGATGCGCCGCTCCGGCATCGCGCCGATGACCGCCGAGGAAGGGCTCGTGCTGTTCGACCGGGCGCTCGACCGGGCCCGGCGCGAGCCGCTGCTCGTACCCGCGCGCCTGGACCTCGCGGCGTTGCGGCGGGAGCAGGCCGCCAGCGGACCGGACGCGGTTCCGGTGCTGCTGCGCGGCCTGGTCCCGCCGGCCCCGGCCCGCCGGGCCGCCGCCTCACAGGGCGCGGGCGGGGTGTCCGCGCCGGCCGCCGCCCCCGCCGAGCAGGCGGACGACCTGCGGCGGCGACTGGCCGGGCAGGACGCGCCGGCCCGGGTCCGGGAACTGCTGGACCTGGTCCGCGCCCACGTGGCGGGGGTGCTCGCCCTCGACGCGGGGGCCACGGCGGTGGACCCGAGACGACCGTTCCGGGAGGTCGGCTTCGACTCGCTGACCGCCGTCGAACTGCGCAACCGGCTGAACACGGCGACCGGCCTGCGGCTGGCCCCGAGCCTGGTGTTCGACCACCCGAACCCGCAGGCCGTGGCCGAGCACCTGGCCGACCGGCTCGCCGCCGACGGGGTGGCCGACGCGGGCGCGACCGCGCTGACCGGGCTCGACACCCTGGCCGCCGCGCTCGGCGGGATGAAGACCGACGACGTCCGCCGGGACATCGTCCGCCGTCGGCTGGAGGAGATGCTCGCCCTGGTCGGCGGGCCCCGGTCCCGGCCGGCGGAGGACGGGCTGGTGGACGCCACGGTCGCCGAGCGGCTGGCCTCGGCGACCGACGACGACGAGCTGTTCGCCTTCATCGAGGAGCAGCTGTGAACCCCGACCGAGGAGACAACCGGCAGATGGCCGCCAACGAGGACCGGATCCGTGAGTACCTCAAGCGCGTCACCGCCGAACTGGCCGGGACGCGGCGACGGCTGCGCGAGCTGGAGGACGGCGCGCGTGAGCCCGTCGCCATCGTGGGGATGAGCTGCCGGCTGCCGGGCGGGGTGCAGACCCCCGAGGAGCTGTGGCGGCTGGTCGACGGCGGGACCGA
Source organism: Micromonospora rosaria (assembly GCF_001567585.1). GTDB lineage: Bacteria > Actinomycetota > Actinomycetes > Mycobacteriales > Micromonosporaceae > Micromonospora > Micromonospora rosaria. The sequence continues at coordinate 5,674 of NZ_LRQV01000152.1, read as the reverse complement.
CGCCATCTCGGGCTTCCCCGACGACCGGGGCTGGGACGTGGAGAAGCTCTACGACCCCGACCCGGACGCCACCGGCACCAGCTACGCCCGCGAGGGCGGCTTCCTCCACGACTGCGCCGACTTCGACCCGGAGTTCTTCGCCATCTCGCCGCGCGAGGCCCTGGCCATGGACCCGCAGCAGCGGTTGCTGCTGGAGACCGCCTGGGAGGTGTTCGAACGGGCGGGGATCGCGCCCGACGCGGTCCGGGGCACCCGCACCGGGACCTACGTCGGGGTGATGTACGACGACTACGGCACCCGGCTCGCCGAGGTCCCGGACGACCTGGAGGGCTACCTGGTCAACGGCAGCGCGGGCAGCGTCGCCTCCGGTCGGGTCGCGTACACCCTGGGGTTGCAGGGGCCGGCGGTCACCGTCGACACCGCCTGCTCGTCGTCGCTGGTGGCGCTGCACCTGGCGGTGCAGGCCCTCCGGTCCGGCGAGTGTGACCTGGCCCTGGCGGGCGGGGCGACGGTGCTCGCCACGCCGACGATGTTCGTCGACTTCTCCCGCCAGCGGGGACTCGCCGCCGACGGCCGCTGCAAGGCGTTCGCGGACGCGGCGGACGGCACCGGCTTCGGCGAGGGCGTCGGGATGCTGCTGCTGGAACGGCTCTCCGACGCGGTCCGCAACGGGCACCGGGTGCTGGCCGTCGTCCGGGGCACGGCGGTCAACCAGGACGGCGCGAGCAACGGCCTGACCGCTCCGAACGGTACCGCCCAGCAGGCGGTCATCCGGCAGGCGCTGACCAACGCGGGGCTGGCCGCCGACGAGGTGGACGCGGTGGAGGCGCACGGCACCGGCACCCGGCTCGGTGACCCCATCGAGGCGCAGGCCCTGCTGGCGACGTACGGGCAGGGCCGGCCGGCGGACCGGCCGCTGTGGCTCGGGTCGCTGAAGTCGAACGTCGGCCACACCCAGGCCGCCGCCGGGGTCTCCGGTGTGATCAAGACGGTGCTGGCGATGCGCCACGGCCGGCTGCCCCGGACCCTGCACGTCGACCGGCCCTCGACCCGGGTGGACTGGACCTCCGGCGCGGTCCGGCTGCTGACCGAGAGTCAGCCGTGGCCGGCGTCCGACGACCGGCCCCGACGGGCGGGCGTCTCGTCGTTCGGCGCCAGCGGCACCAACGCCCACGTTATCCTGGAGGCCGCCCCCGACCGGCCGGTGGCCGAACCCGCCGACGCGCCGGCCCCGGCCGCCGGGGTACCCGTCTGGGTCCTCTCCGGCCGCGACGAGGCGGCCCTGCGCGAGCAGGCCCGGCGGCTGCACAGCCACCTGACCGGCCGGAGCGAACCCGCCGACGCCGTCGCCCGCGCGCTGGCCCGGACCCGCACCGCGTTCCCGTACCGGGCCGCCGTGACCGGGCCCGACGACGCCGCGCTGCTCGACGGGGTGCGGGCCCTCGCCGCCGGTGGCACCGCCGCCGGGCTGGTCACCGGCCGGGCCGCCCCGGAACGCCGCGTCGCCGTCCTCTTCACCGGCCAGGGCAGCCAGCGGCCGGGGGCGGGGCGGGACCTGTACGCCCGGTACCCCACCTTCGCCCAGGCGCTCGACGAGGTGCTCGCCGAGGTGGACCGGCACCTGGACCGGCCGCTGCGGGACGTCATGTTCGCCGAGCCGGGCAGCGACACGGCGGCCCTGCTGGACGACACCGCGTACACCCAGCCGGCGCTGTTCGCCCTGGAGGTGGCGCTGTTCCGGCTCGTCACGAGCTGGGGGCTGCGCCCGGACGCCCTGCTGGGCCACTCGGTGGGGGAGATCACCGCCGCGCACGTCGCGGGCGTGCTCACCCTGGCCGACGCCGCCCGGCTGGTGACCGCACGCGGCCGGCTCATGGCGGACCTGCCCGCCGGCGGCGCGATGGCCGCGCTCGAGGCCGCCGAATCCGAGGTCGCCCCGCTGCTCGCCGGTCGGGACGCCGAACTCTCCATCGCGGCGGTCAACGGGCCGCAGGCCACCCTCGTCGCCGGCGACGAGGCCGCCGTCGCCGAACAGGTCGCGTGGTGGCGCGAGCGGGGCCGCCGGGCCACCCGGCTGCGGGTCAGCCACGCCTTCCACTCGCCCCGGATGGACGGGATGCTCGCGCAGTTCGAGAAGGCCATCCGGGACCTCGACTACCGGGAGCCGACCATCCCCGTCGTCGGCACCGTCACCGGCACGCCGGCCTCCGGCGACGACCTGCGGACCCCGGAGTACTGGGTCCGGCACGCCCGCGTCGCGGCGCGCTTCCTCGACGGCGTACGGCGGCTGCGCGCCGAGGGCATCGACACCTTCGTCGAACTCGGCCCGGACGGCGTCCTCACCGCCATGGCGCGGGACTGCCTGGCCGAGCCCCCGGAGCCCACCGAGACCGACCGGCCCCTGCTGGTGCTGCCCACCCTGCGCCGGGACCGCGACGACGCCCTGGCCGTCGGGGAGGCGTTGGCCGCCGCCCACGTCCACGGCCTCCCCGTCGACCCGGTCGCGGCGCTCGGCGACGGCCCGCTCAGCGCCGACCTGCCCACCTACCCGTTCCAGCGGACCCGCTACTGGCTCGATCCGCGCCCCGGCACCCCCGACCTGACCGCCGTGGGGCTCGACCTGGCCGGGCACCCGCTGCTCGCCGTCGCGGTGGAGCTGCCCGACGGGGCCGGCACGGTCTGGACCGGCCAGCTCTCCGTCCGGACCCATCCGTGGCTCGCCGACCACAGCGTGTGGGGGCGCACGGTGCTGCCGGGCGCGGCCCTGCTGGAGATCCTGCACGAGGTGGGCGCCGCCGCCGGCTGCGACCGGGTGGCGGAGCTGACCTTCGAGGCGCCGCTGGTGGTCCCCGACGACGAGGGCGTCCGGCTGCGGGTCGTGCTGGGCGGCCCGGACCCCGACGGCACCCGGCCCGTCCAGGTGCACTCCGCGCCGGCCGCCGCCGGACCCGAGTGGACCCGGCACGCCACCGGTCGGGTGGCCGACACCACCGGGGAGCGACCCACCGGCGGGGCGGGGCCGGCGGCCGACCTCGCCGGCATCTGGCCCCCCGAGGGGGCGCAGCCCGCGGACATCGAGGGCGAGTACGAGCGCTTCGCCGACGCGGGCATCGGGTACGGCCCCGCGTTCCGGGGACTGCGCGCCGCCTGGCGACGCGGCGACGAGACGTTCGCCGAGGTCCGGCTCCCCGAGGAGTACGCCCCGGAGGCGGGCCGCTACCGGGTCCACCCGGCGCTGCTGGACGCCGCCCTGCACGCGATCGTCCTCGGCGACCAGTTCCCCGACGGCGCACACGGGATGCTCCCGTTCGCCTGGACCGACGTCCGGCTCTCCGCCACCGGGACCGACCGGCTCCGGCTCCGGATCGCCCCGGCCGGCCCCGAGTCGGTCAGCGTCACCGCCGCCGACGGCACCGGTGCGCCGGTGCTCACCGCCGCCTCCCTGGCCCTGCGCCGGGTACCCGCCGACCGGATCGCCGCCGCCCTCACCGGCCAGGCGCCGCTGTACCGGCTGGACTGGGCGACCGTCCCGTCCGCCCCGCCGACCGGACAGGCCCGGTTCGCCCTCGTCGGCCCCGACCACCCGGCCCTGCTCGCCGCGCTGACGGCCGAGGCGCCCACGCAGGCGTACCCGGACCTGGACGCGCTGGTCGCCGCGCTGGCCGACGGCCCGGTACCGACCCACGTCGTCGTCACCGCCGGCCCGGCCGACACCGCGCCGGCCGGGGACGTGACGGCCGCCGGTGCGCAGCGGGCCACCCGGCAGGCGCTCGACCTCGTCCAACGGTGGCTCGCCGAGGACCGATTCACCGGCTCCCGGCTGGTCGTGCTGACCACCGGTGCGGTGCAGACCGGCACCGGCGTCACCGACCCCACCGCCGCCGGGGTCTGGGGCCTGCTGCGGGTCGCCCAGACCGAGCACCCGCACCGGTTCCTCCTCGTCGACGTCGACGACCACCCGGACTCGCTGCGGACCCTGCCCGGCGCGGTGCGCCTGGCCGAACCGCAACTCGCCCTGCGCGCCGGGACGGCCACCGTGCCGGGTCTCGTCCGGGTACCGGCCGCCGACGACGCCGTGGCGCCCTGGTCGGACTCCGGCACCGTCCTCGTCACCGGGGGGACCGGCCTGCTCGGCGGGGCCGTGGCCCGGCACCTGGCCCGCCGGCACGGGGTACGGCACCTGCTGCTGGTCAGCCGGCGCGGACCGGACGCCCCCGGCGCGGCCGACCTGACCCGGGACCTGGCGGCCCTGGGCGCCTCCGTCCGGGTCGCCGCCTGCGACGTCGCCGACCGCGACGCCCTGGCCCGGCTGCTGGCCGAGATCCCGCCCGCGCATCCGCTCACCGCCGTGGTGCACTCCGCCGGTCTCGCCGACGACGGTGTGCTGACCGCCCAGACCGGGGACCGGGTCGCGGCGGTGCTCCGCGCCAAGGCGGACGCGGCGGTCAACCTCCACGACCTCACCCGCGACCTCGACCTCACCGCCTTCGTGCTGTTCTCGTCGGTGGCCGGCACCATCGGCAGCGCCGGCCAGGCCGGGTACGCCGCCGCCAACGCCTTCCTCGACGCGTTCGCCGACTGGCGGCGGGGCCGGGGGCTGCCCGCGACCTCCCTCGCCTGGGGGCCACTGGACGGCGGGATGGCCGCCGACCTGGGCCGGGCGGACCTGGCCCGCCTGCGCCGCTCCGGGCTCGTGCCACTCGGCGTCGAGGACGCGCTCGTGCTCCTCGACGCCGCCTGCGCCCGCCCCGGGGCGGTCTTCTACCCGGTCCGCCTCGACCCGGCGGCGCTGCGCGCGGGCGGTCCCGCCGGCACGGTGCCCGCCGTCCTGACCGGCCCGACCCGGGCACGACCGAGACCCGGTACGCCGGAGCAGCCGGCCGAGGCCACCGTCACCGCGCGCCTGGTGGGCAAGTCGGCGGCCGAGCGTACGGCGATCCTGACCGACCTGGTCCGTGCCGAGGCCGCCGCCGTCCTCGGCCACGCCGGGGCGGCGACGCTGAGTGTGAAGCGGTCCTTCCGGGACGCGGGCTTCGACTCGCTCACCGCCGTGGACCTGCGCAACCGGCTCGGCGCGGCGACGGGCCTCGGCCTGCCCGCCGCCATCGTCTTCGACCACCCGACCCCCGCCGCGCTCGCCGCCTACCTGGGGAGCGAACTCGACCGCCGGTCCGCCGGCGACCGGACGCCGACCGACGCCGCCGGCGTCCTGACGATGCTGGACCAGCTCCGCACCGGGATCGGGGCGGCGGTGCGGGACGACGCCGACCGCACCCGCGCCGCCGACCTGCTCCGCGCCCTGCTCGCCGAGGTCGCCGGGCCCCCCGATCCCGACGACGGCTCCAGCGCCGAGGTCTCCGACCGGTTGCGGACCGCTTCCGACGACGAACTGTTCGACCTGCTCGACAGCGACTTTCGGCTGTCGTAACGCCGGCCGCGCCACCGACCGACCCAACGCCCGACCCCACGACGACACCGGACCACAGGGGGAGCACCGTGCCCGTCACCAACGAAGAGAAGCTCCGCGAGTACCTGCGTCGCGCGATGACCGACCTCCACGAGGCCCGCGATCGGATCCGGCAGTACGAGTCCGCTGCTGTTGTGGACGATCCGATTGCGATTGTGGGGATGGGTTGTCGGTTGCCGGGTGGTGTGGTGTCGGCGGATGGTTTGT
>NZ_LRQV01000151.1 GCF_001567585.1 Micromonospora rosaria | reverse complement strand
CCCGGCGGGCCCGGCGGGCCCGGCCGCCGCGCCCCACGACCGGCCGGGGCCGAGCCTGCCCGCGCTGCCCCGGTCCGCCCCGGTCCGGGTCACCATCCCGACCATCGGGGTCCGCGCCGAGGTGGTCCCGGTCGCCGCCGATTCCGCCGGGCAGGTGGAGGTACCGCCGCTGGACCGGCCGACGGTCGCCGGCTGGTACCGGTTGGGGGTGAGTCCGGGCGAGCCGGGCAACGCCGTGCTGGTCGGTCACGTCGACTCCCGCGCGACCGGGCCGGCGGTCTTCTTCCGGCTCGGCCGGCTGCGCCCCGGTGACGCGGTCGAGGTGGCCCGCGCGGACGGCCGGGCGGTCCGCTTCGTCGTCGACGGGGTGGCGTCGTACCCGAAGGACCGGTTCCCCAGCGCGCTGGTCTACGGCACCGGCGACACCGCCCGGCTGCGGCTGCTCACCTGCGGCGGACGGTTCGACCCGGCCCGGCGCGACTACCTGGACAACACCGTCGTCTTCGCCACCCGGGTCGGCTGACGCGCCCCGGTGACCGTCGGGTCACCGGGGCGGGTCAGCGGGTCCGCCGCCGGACGGCGTACCCGGGGACCGGGGGCGCGACCGGGACGGCGAGAATGGGCCGGTGGCGAAACGTGGGGTCCGCCGGGCGGCGGTCGACGAGGGGGACCGGGCCTGTCCGTGCGGCTCCGGCACGACGTACGGGCGGTGCTGCCGCCCGCTGCACCGGGGCACGACCGACGCGGCCACCGCCGAGCAGGTGATGCGGTCGCGGTTCAGCGCCTTCGCCGTCGGCGACCTCGACCACCTGCTGCGCAGCTGGCACTCCTCGACCCGCCCGGCCGGGTTGCGGCTCGACCCCGGTCAGCGGTGGGTCCGGCTGGAGGTCCTGGACACCGCGCGGGGCGGCCTGCTGGACAGCGCCGGCACGGTCGAGTTCCGGGCCCACTACCGCGCGGCGGGGCAGCCCGGCACGCTGCACGAGCGCAGCCGGTTCGTCCGGGAGGACGGCCGCTGGGTCTACCTCGACGCGCTGCCCGACTGACCGACCCCGACCAACCCCGAACAGCCGATCCTGTGCCGCCGACCGGCCCCGGTCGGTCAGCCGATCACACCAGCCGGCCGTGACACCTGTCATGGGTGGTCGTGCGGCACGCACTCCCGCGTCATGACTTACCACACTGGAGCCGCCGCGTCCCGTTGACGAGACTCTTCCTTGCCGGAGCCACAGTGGACCGGGCAGCGGAGAGGCAGGTGTGGTGGTGGACGAGCGTTACGACAGCTACTGCGCGGCGGATCGGCTGTTCTACGACTCGCTCGGCAGCGTGACAGCGCAGCCGGGGTTCGCCGCGGCCGGGCGGGCGCTGCCCGACGGCTGGCAGCGGGAGTCGACCGGTGACTGGCTCCTGTACGCCCCGGCGGACGGCACGCTGCCCCAGCAGGGCTGGAAGATCCACGTCTCGGCCGGGCTGGCGAACGCCGAGCGGGTGCTCACCCGGGTCTGGGACTACTGCGTCCCGCGCGGCCTGCCCTTCAAGGTCCTGCGGGGGCCACGCACCCTGCTGATGCGCAACTCCAAGTACGCCGCCCGGGACGCCAGCGGCAAGTTCGTCACGGTGTACCCGCGCGACGAGGCGGAACTGGAACTGGTCTGCAAGGAACTCGACGAACTGCTCGCCGGGGAGCCCGGCCCGTACATCCTCAGCGACCTGCGGTACCACGCCGGCCCGGTGTACGTGCGCTACGGCGGCTTCGCCGCCCGGTACTGCGTCTCGGAGCAGGGCCAGGTGGTGCCGGCCATCGCCGACGACACCGGCACGCTGGTCCCGGACCGGCGCGACCCGGTCTTCCACGTCCCGGCCTGGGTCACCCTGCCGGACTTCCTCGCCCCGCACCTGGCCGCCCGCAACGCGGCCCGTACCGACGAGCTGCCGTACCGGATCGAGCGGGTCATCCACTTCTCCAACGGTGGCGGCCTGTACGTGGGCCGGGACCTGCGCACCGACACGACGGTGGTGCTCAAGGAGGCCCGGCCGCACGCCGGCCTGGACGCCGACGGGGTCGACGCGGTGGCCCGGCTACGCCGGGAGGCGGAGAGCCTGCGCCGGCTGGCGGACCTGCCCCAGGTGCCCCGGGTGCACGACGAGTTCACCTTCGGCGACCACCACTTCCTGGCCCTGGAGTTCATCGAGGGCCGGGCGCTGAACAAGGAGGTCGTCGACCGGTACCCGCTGATCGACGCGGACGCCACCGAGGCGGACCGGGCCGCGTACGCCCGCTGGGCCCGGCACGTGCACGAGCAGGTCGAGGAGGTGATCGAGGCGATCCACGCCCGGGGCCTGGTCTACGGCGACCTGCACCTGTTCAACGTGATGGTCCGCCCGGACGACACCGTCGCCCTGGTCGACTTCGAGGTGGCCGCCCCGGTCGACGGCCACCGCCGGCCCGCCCTGCGCAACCAGGGCTTCGCCGCGCCCCGGGACCGGACCGGGCCGGGCGTCGACCGGTACGCCCTGGCCTGCCTGCGCCTGGCGCTGTTCCTGCCGCTGACCCCACTGGTCCGGCTCGACCCCGCCAAGGCCGCGCACCTGGCCGACGTGATCGCCGGGGCCTTCCCGGTGCCCCGCCAGTGGCTCACCCCGGCGGTCGAGGAGATCACCGGTCGGCCCACCCCGGACCCGGGTACCGGAACCGGCCCCGAGCCCGCCGACCGCGACGCCGGCACCGACCGGCAGGCCCGGTCCACCCGGGGCGGCGGGGCCGACCGGGGGCGGGAGCCGGCCCGGCCCGGGGTGACCGAGGCGGACTTCGCGCCCGGCCGGTGGCCGGTGCTGCGGGACCGGCTGGCCGCCGCGATCCTCGCCAGCGCCACCCCGGGCCGTGACGACCGGCTCTTCCCCGGTGACATCGAACAGTTCCGCAGCGGCGGGCTCAACCTCGCCCACGGGGCCGCCGGGGTGCTGCACGCCCTCGCCCTCAGCGGCGCCGGCCGGTGGCCGGAGCACGAGCAGTGGCTGGTCCGGCGGGCGACCTCGCCCCCCTCGGGCACCCGGTGCGGGTTCTACGACGGGCTGCACGGCGTCGCGTACGCCCTGGACGGGCTGGACCGCCGGCAGGACGCCCTGGACGTGGTCGACGTCTGCCTGCGCCAACCGTGGCGGGACCTCGACCACAGCCTGCGCGGCGGGCTGGCCGGGATCGGGCTGAACCTGCTGCACCTGGCCGAGCGCACCGGTGAGCCGGAGTTGCGCCGGGCAGCCGGGCAGCTCGCCGAACGGGTCGTCGAGCAGGTCGCCGACGACCCCGGCGGGGAGATCAGCGGTGGCCGGCACCCGTACGCCGGGTTGCTGCGCGGCCGGACCGGACCGGCGCTGTTCCTGCTGCGCCTGTACGAGAGCACCGGGGACCCGGCGCTGCTGGCGGCGGCCGAGGCGGCGCTGCGGCAGGACCTGCGCCGCTGCGTGCTGCGCCCGGACGGGGCCCTGGAGGTCAACGAGGGCTGGCGGACCATGCCGTACCTGGGTGACGGCAGTGTCGGGATCGGCCTGGTGCTGGAGCGGTACCTGCGGCACCGCGCCGACGAGCGGTTCGCCGAGGCGGTGCCGGCGATCCGGCGGGCGGCCCGGTCCCCGTTCTACGCCCAGACCGGGCTCTTCGCCGGCCGGGCCGGGATCATCGCCTACCTCGCCGCCACGACCAGCCCCGGCGACCGGACCGCCGCGCTGGACGCGCAGGTCCGCCGGCTGGCCTGGCACGCCCTGCCGTACGCCGACGGGATCGCCTTCCCCGGCGAGCAACTGCTGCGGCTCTCCATGGACCTGGCCACCGGGACCGCCGGGGTGGTGCTCGCGGTCACCGCCGCCCGGGGCGCGGACCCCGCCGACCCGGCCTCGACCGTGCCACCCGGCCTGCCCTTCCTCGCGCCCGCACCGGTCACCGACCCGCCCACGCCCGGGCCGGGCACACCCGAACTCCCCCGCCTCGGCGGGGGCGACCAGCCCGACCGACGTCCCGGAAGGGGGTGACACGACATGGCGCTCCTCGACCTCCAGGGCCTGGAGATGGCTCCGGCCGACCGCACCGGCGGCGGCAGCCGGGCGAGCCTGCTGCTCTGCGGCGACAGCTCGCTCTCCGTCACCACCTGCAACTGATCACCGCAGTACGCCGCGCCCCGGGCGGGGAAACCCGCCCGGGGCGATCGCGTCCGGGAGGACACCATGGACCAGACCGCCGGGGCAAACCGGCTGCTACGCGAGACGGTACGCGGCGGGAGCGGCTGGACGGCCGGGCTGGCGCTGGTCGCCGTGACCGGCGCGGTCGCCGAACTGCTGCTGCCCGCCACGCTCGGGCTCGCCGTGGACGCGGCGCTCACCGCCGACGGCGGCGGGCCGTTCGGCGGGACCGTCGGCTGGTGGCCGCTGGCCGCCTGCGCCCTGGTCGTCGTCCTCGTCCTCACCGACACCCTCGGGGACCTGGCCACCGGGTACGGCGCCGCCCGGGCCACCGCCCGGCTCCGGGGCCGGCTGCTGCGGCACCTGTTCCGGCTCGACGTCCGGCAGGTCCGCCGGCACCCGGTGGGCGACCTGGTGGGGCGGCTCGTCGGGCAGGCGGCCGACGCCGGACAGGCCGGCAACGCCGTGGTGCTGGCCGGCATCGCCCTGCTGCCCCCGGTGGGCAGCGTGGTCGCGTTGACCCTGCTGGAGCCGGTGCTGGGGCTGACCCTGCTGGCCGGGCTCGCCGTGGTCGCGGTGCTGATGCGCGCCTTCGTCGCCGACGCCTCCACCGCCGTCGGCGGGTACCAGCGCACCCTCGGCGCGATCGCCGGTCGGCTGTTGGAGAGCACCGCCGGGGCCCGGACCGTCGCCGCCGCCGCGACCACCGACCGGGAGGCCGAGCGCGTCCTGGCGCCCCTGTCCGATCTGGCCGGACACGGCCGGCTCACCTGGCGGCTGCTGGCCCGCGCCAGCGCCCGGACCGCCGCCGTCGCGCCGCTGCTGAACCTGGCCGTCGTCGCGGTCGGCGGGTGGGCCCTCGCCGCCGGCTGGCTGACCCCCGGCGAACTGGTCGCCGCCGTCCGGTACGCGGCCCTCGGCGCGGGGCTGGGCGCGGTCCTGGCCGGGCTGAACCGGCTCGTCCGCGCGCGGGCCGGCGCCGGCCGGGTCGCCGACCTGCTGGCCCAGCCGGTCGCCGGGGACGGGAACCGGTCCCTGCCGCCGGGGCGGGGCGCGTTGCGGCTGCGCGGGGTCGGCGTCCGGGCCGACGACGGGCGGGCCATCCTCGACGGGGTCGACCTGACCGTCCCGGCCGGCGCCACGGTCGCCGTGGTGGGTGCGTCGGGGGCAGGCAAGTCCACCCTCGCGGCGGTCGCCGGGCGGCTGCACGACCCGGACGCCGGCGAGGTGCTGCTCGACGCGGTGCCCCTGCCCGAGCTGTCGCATCCCGCCCTGCGCACGGCAGTCGGGTACGCCTTCGACCGGCCGGTGTTGGTGGGAGCGACCGTGCACGAGGCGATCGGGCTGGCGCTGCCCGCAGCGGAGGCGGCCCCACCGGCCGGTGACCTGCCGGCCAGCGCCCCGGTGCTGCGGGCGGCCCGGGACGCGGCGGTCGACGACTGCCTCGCCCGGCTGCCCGAGGGCTTCCGCACCCGGCCCGGCGACGCCCCCCTCTCCGGGGGCGAGGCGCAGCGGTTGGGGCTGGCGCGGGCGCTGGCCGCGCAGCGGCTGCTCGTCCTCGACGACGCCACGTCCAGCCTGGACACCGCCACCGAGCAGCGGGTCGCCCGCGCGGTGGCGGGCCGGGCCGGTGAGCGTACCCGGCTGATCGTCACCCACCGGGTGGCCACGGCGGCGGCGGCGGACCTGGTGGCCTGGCTGGACCGGGGCCGGCTGCGCGCGGTGGGCCCGCACCACCGGCTCTGGACCGACCCCGCGTACCGGGCGGTGTTCACCACGACGGAGGCGGGCATCCCCGCCGCCGCCCCGGAGGCCGACATCCCTGCCGACGCGCCGGCACCCCGGTCGGCGGCGGGTCGGGGGGCCGGATGAGCGGCCCGGACGCGGCGGCGGCCGGGGTGGGCCGGGTGACCTGGTGGGCGCTGCGCGCCCGCCGGGCCGCGCTGGCCCGGCTCGCCGGCTGGTCGGTGCTCGAATCGGTGCCGGCGCTGCTCACCGGGTACCTGCTGGCCCGCGCGGTGGACCGGGGCTTCCTCGCCGGCCGGCCCGGCACCGGCCTGGCCTGGCTCGGGGTGCTCGCGGTGGCGGTGCTGGTCGGGGCGGCGGCCACCGGCCGGGTGTACCGCCACCTCGGCGCGGTGGTGGAGCCGTTCCGTGACGACCTGGTCGCCCGGGTGGTCCGGGCGAGCCTGCGGGACGCGACCCGGGCCGCCGCCGCGCCGGACAGCGCGGCGGTGTCCCGGCTGACCCACCAGGTGGAGGTGGTCCGGGACACCTTCGGCGGGCTGCTCATGGTGGTACGGGGCTTCCTGTTCGCCGGGGGCGCGGCTCTGCTGGGCCTGCTCACCCTGGCCCCCGTGGTGGCGGCCCTGGTCGCCGGGCCGCTGGTCGCCGGTCTGACGCTGTTCGCGCTGGCGTTGCCGGCCATGGCCCGCCACCAGCGCCGGTACGTGCGCGCCGGGGAGGAGCTGGGCCGCTCGGCGGCGACCGCGCTGGCCGGGCACCGGGACGTGCTGGCCTGCGGGGCCCGTGACCGGGTGGTCGCCGACGTGACGCACGACGTGCACGCCCAGGCCGACGCCGAGCGGACCGTCGCCCGGATGACCGCGCTGCGCGGGGTCAGCCTCGGGGTCAGCGGCTGGCTGCCGCTGGCGGTGCTGGTGCTGGCCGCCCCGTGGCTGGTCCGACGCGGGCTGACCGCCGGTGAGGTGCTCGGGGCGCTGGTCTACGTCGGCACCGGCCTGCAACCGGCGCTGCACGCCCTGGTGCAGGGCGTCGGCGGCGGGGGGCTGCGCTACGTGGTGACCCTGGACCGGATTCTGCTGACCAGCGCCCCGACCCCCGGTCAGCCGGCCGACCGCCCCGCCCCGACCACCGGCCGCTCCCCCGCCCGGCCACCGGGGACGGCCGGGCCGGCGCGGCCCGGCCGGGACGGGGGTGGCCCGGTGGCGGCCCGGCTGTGCCGGGTGACGTTCCGGCACGGCCCCCGGGCGCGGGCCGTGCTGACGGACTTCTCGCTCACCCTGCCCGTCGGGGACCACCTGGTCGTGGTCGGCCCGAGCGGGGTCGGCAAGTCCACCCTGGCCGCCCTGCTCGCCGGGCTGGTCACCCCGCAGGCGGGGACCGTCGAGCTGGCCGGTACGCCGGTGCCCGGCACCTCGCCCGCCGCGCTGGCCGGGTTGCGGGTGCTGGTGCCGCAGGAGGCGTACGTCTTCACCGGCACGCTCGCCGACAACCTGCGGTACCTGCGACCGGACGCGCCCGAGTCGGCGCTGCGGGCGGCGGTGACGGCGGTCGGCGCGGAAGCCCTGGTCGACCGGCTCGGCGGGCTGGCCGCCCCGGTCGAGCCGGCCCGGCTCTCCGCCGGGGAACGGCAGGTCGTCGCCGCCGCCCGGGCCTGGCTGGCCCCCGCGCCGCTGGTGATCCTGGACGAGGCCACCTGCCACCTGGACCCGGCCGCCGAGGCGACGGTGGAGGCGGCGTTCGCCGCCCGGCCCGGCACGCTGGTGGTGGTGGCGCACCGGATCAGCTCCGCCCTGCGGGCCCGCCGGGTGCTGGTGCTCGACGGGGAGCGACCGACGCTCGGCGGGCACGCGGAGCTGCTGGACCGGTCGGCGACCTACCGGGACCTGGTCGGCTGCTGGGACCCGGCGGCGGGGCCGGCCGGCGGGGCGGCCCCGCCGGGGGCGGCCACCGTGACCCGGTAGGTGTGCCCGGCCCGCGCGTCGACGGTGAACCGGTCCCCCGCCCGCTCGACCGGCACGACACCGGACCCGGCCGGTCCCCCCGCGTCCCCGCCGGACCCGGCCGAGGCGGTGGCGTCGCCACCGGACCCGGCCGACCCCACCGCGTCGCCGCCGGACCCGACCGGCGGGGTGGCGTCGCCGCCGGCCGCCGCAGGGCCGGCGGTCGTATCCGTCACGGTGAGAGCGCCGAGCCGCTCCGCGCGGACGGTCAGCGGCCCGGAGCGTCCGGTGTGCAACGTGATCACGGTCGGGCGGCCCCCGGCCCAGACGAGGTCGACGGTGACGTCACCCCGGCCCCGCAGCCCGGTCACCGAGCCGTCCGGCCAGCAGGCCGGCAGGGCGGGCAGGACGTGCAGGACGCCGTGCTGGCTCTGCACCAGCATCTCGGCGATCCCGGCGGTGGTGCCGAAGTTGCCGTCGATCTGGAACGGCGGGTGGGTGCCCCAGAGGTTGTCGAGGGTGCTGGTGGCCAACAGCTCGCTGAGCATCAGGTGGGCGTGGTCGCCGTCGCGCAGCCGGGCCCAGAAACTGATCTTCCAGGCCTTGCTCCAGCCGGTGCCGCCGTCGCCGCGCGCCCGCAGTGACGTCCGCGCCGCCCGGACCAGGTCCGGATGCCGGTCGGGGTCGAGCTGGTCGGCCGGGTGCAGGGCGTACAGGTGGGAGACGTGCCGGTGGGTGTCGGTGGGGTCGTCGCCGTCGTGCTTCCACTCCTGCAACTGCCCCCAGGAGCCGACGCGCAGGCCGGGGTCGAGCCGCGCCAGGGCGGCGTCCACCTCGGCGGGGAACCCGGAGTCGTCGCCGACCAGCCGGGCCGCCTCCCGGGCGCTGGTGAGCAGGTCCCGGACGATCTGCTGGGACATCGCCGCGCCGGCGGTGAACGGCCCGTGCTCCGGCGAGTAGCTGGGACTGACCACCAGGGTGCCGTCGCGCGGGTCGGTGACCAGGACGTCGAGCCAGAACCGCGCCAGCGACCGCAACATCGGGTACGCCCGCTCGCGCAGGAACGTCTCGTCGCGGCCGAACAGGTAGTGCTCCCAGTAGTGCCGGGCCAGCCACGCGCCGGCCTCGGGGAACCAGAACGCGGTCGCCCAGTCGTGCACGCCGGTGAAGCCGTACGGGGTGGTCTCGTCGTGCACCACCCAGCCCCGGGCGCCGAAGAACCGCCGGGCGCTCACCTCGCCCGGTGCGACGAGGGCGTCGACGAAGTCGAAGAGCGGGCCGGTGGTCTCGCCGAGGTTGGTCACCTCCGCCGGCCAGTAGTTCATCTGGAGGTTGATGTTGACGTGGTAGTCCGCCGACCAGGGCGGGTCGGCCACGTGGTTCCACACCCCCTGGAGGTTCGCCGGCAGCGAGCCGGGGCGGGACGAGGCGATCAGCAGGTACCGGCCGTACTGGAAGGCGAGCGCCTCCAGGGCCCGCCGCTGGCCCGGCCCGGCCACCCCGGCACGGTAGCGGCGCAGCAGCTCGTCGGTGGGGACGCCGGGCGGCTCCTGACCGATGTCCAGCCGCACCCGGCCGGCGAGCCGACGGTGGTCGGCCAGGTGCCGCGCCCGCAGGTCGGCGTGGCCCCGCCGGACGGCCCGGTCGAGGCGGGCGGTCACCTCCGGATGCGGGTCGACGCCCCGGTACGTGGGATGGTGCGGGGCGTAGTCGGTGCCGGCGGCGAGGATCAGCACCAGCGCGTCGGCCCCAACGACCGACACCGACCCGTCCGGGTGGTCGGTGCGGCTGCCGCCGACCGCCAGCACCTGGAGCTGCGACTCGTAACGCAGCCCGTTGTCGGTGAGCCGGCCGGCGCAGGTGATCCGCCCGTCGCGGGCCACGCAGCTGCCGGCGCGGTTGTCCGGGGTGACGAGCCGGACCGTGCCGCCGACCTGACCCGGCGCGTCCGCGTCGAGGCGGGCCACGAGCACCTGGTCCGGGTGGCTGACGAAGTACTCGCGGGTGTGCCGGACCCCCGCCGCCCGGTACGTCACCCCGGCGAGGGCGGTGCCGAGGTCCAGCCACCGGCGGTAGTCCCCGGCGGCGGCCCCGGTGGCGGCGGTGGGCAGCCCGGTCAGCAGCACCTCGCCGAAGCTCTGGTAGGCGCCG
Organism: Micromonospora rosaria; assembly: GCF_001567585.1. Classification (GTDB taxonomy): domain Bacteria; phylum Actinomycetota; class Actinomycetes; order Mycobacteriales; family Micromonosporaceae; genus Micromonospora; species Micromonospora rosaria. Next base: position 5,270 of record NZ_LRQV01000151.1, on the reverse strand, counting down.
TACCCGGTACGGGGCTGGCCGAGCTCGCCGGCCACCCACTCGGGGTCGGCCTGCCCGGTGGCGTCGATCCGCTCCCGGACCCGCTCCAGCGCGCCCGGCCGGGGCGTACGCCAGTTGCCGGCGTCGTAGCCGGTGGTGGAGCCGGGGCCGCCGGTCCACAGGGTCTTCTCGTTGTACTGGAGGCGTTCGGTGCCGACACCGCCGAGCACACACGCGCCCACCGCGCCGTTGCCGATCGGCAGCGACCGGGTCTCCCAGTCGGTGGCCGGTTCGGCGTACCAGAGCGTCGAGCCGGGGTCGGTGACCGGGTCGTGGCCGGCCGGGTGGGGGGCGGGTACGGGGCTGCGGGTCATGGGTGTCCTCGGTCGGGTACGGCGGTTTCCCGGGTGGAGGGTACGGGGCCGTCGATGTCTGCGGCCCGCGACGGTGGCTCAGATCCAGCCCGACTCCCGGGCGATCCGCACCGCCTCGACCCGGGTACGCGCCCCGCACTTGTGGGTGATCCGGGTCAGGTTGTTGCGGACCGTACCCGGGGAGAGCCCCAGCGCGGCGGCGATCTCACCGACCGGCGACCCGGCGGCGGTCAGCGTCAGGATCTCGGCCTCCCGCCCGGTCAGCGGGCTCGCCTCGGCCAGCGCGGCGACGACGAGGTCCGCGTCGACGACCGGTTCCCCCCGGGCCAGCCGGCGGACCCCGTCGACCACCGCCTGCGGCGCGACGTCCGTGCCGAGGATGCCGACGGCTCGGCCCTCGGCCAGCATGTCGCACAGGTCGCGGGCCCGGCGGGGGTCGGCGAGGACCAGCACCGGGCAGGGGGCGACCGCCTCGTGGACGTCCCCTTCGAGCAGGGCCAGGTCGACGACGGCGACGTCGGGGCGGTGTTCCCGCACCACGGGCCGGACCCGGTCGCCCCGGTCCAGTTCGGCGACCACCCGGATGTCGTGCTGGGCGTCGAGGACGAGGGCCAACGCGCCCCGGACCAGGGCGCCGTCGAGCGCGAGGAGGGTGCGGATCACGGCAGCCCTTTCCACAGCGGTGCGGACGGCGTGGGTCCGCCGCCTCGATCAGGGAGTCGCCCGACTGTCGGTGACCATTGCATCACGACACGCAGCGCTCCGCTCGTCGAGCGGCGGGCGACGGCGACACCCCCGGGGAGGAGCCGCCGGGGGCGGCGGCGATGCCCCCGGGAAGCAGCCGCCGGGGGCGGCGGCGATGCCCCGGGGAGGAGCCGCCGGGGCACGCCCGTTCCCGGTGGTCAGAGCCAGCCGTCGCGCTGCGCCCGACGGATCGCCTCCAGCCGGTTCCGGGCCCCCGTCTTGTGCAGGATCGCGGAGAGGTGGTTGCGGACCGTGCCGTGCGCCAGAAACAGGCGTTTCGCGGTCTCCTTCAGCGGCAGCCCCTCCGCGACGGTCCGCAGCACCTCCAACTCGCGGCGGGTGAGCGGGCAGGACGGGGGCCGCAGGGCGGCCACCGCGGCGGCCGGGTCGATCACGCGCTCCCCGGCGGCCAGCGACCGGACCATGCGGACCAGGTCGTCCACCGGGCCGTCCTTGCCGAGGAAGCCGCGGACGCCGGCCGCCGCGGCGGCCCGCAGCACGTCGGGACGCCAGCGCCCGCACATGGCGAGCACCACCGCCCCGGGCGCGGCGCGGTCGACGTCGGCGATCGCGTCGACGCTCTCCTCCAGGGCATCCGTCGACAGGTCGACCACCACCACGTGGGGTCGTTCCCGCTGGGCCATCGCGGGCAGTTCGGTCACGTCGGGACCCGCCGCGACCACCTCGATGTCCGGCTGACCGGCGAGCGCGGCGCAGAGCGCCCCGCGCAGCAGGCCCATCTTCTCCACCACGACGACGCGGATGGCCACGTACCCTCCCGATCTGCGACAGCAGGGCGGCGGCCGGGCGGAAACGGCACGGGCCGGGAAACGTCGCCGCCGGTCAGAGCCCGCACATCGTAGCCACGTAACAGTCGCGTAGCACAGAGTAAACAACCCGACAGTGCGGCCGACGGCAGGCGAGCGCCGGCCACCCCTCTGCCCGGCCGCCGGGGACCGGTCCGCGGGGCCCGGCGGCGGGCACTGCGGACGGTCCAGGGGTACGCTCGGGGCCGGCGTCACCCACGCCCCACCTCCACTGCGGCGCTCCCACCACCGGCCGCGCGGAGGCAGAGGGCACCTGCGCCCTCGGGATGCGACGCACAGCCCCACTCCGGCGGGGCCGCCGGGAGCGTGAGTCCCGACGGCCGTGCCGCCGACAGGGAGCGCATGTGACGACCCGCGACCGCCCGATGACGATCCGGTCCGGTACCGGATGGGCGACGACCGGCGAGAGCTACCCGACCGCCCGCCGGCACCCCGCCCCGGGGGGCGCCGGCCGCGCCGGGACGGACGGGCAGGCCGCAGGGCTCGGGCCGGGGCTACCGCGTGCGGGTGGGGGCTACCGCGTGCGGGTGGGGACCTGCGCGACGAAGGACCGCCACGCGGTCGGCGCGAAGGTCAGGACCGCGCCGGCCCGGTCCTTGGTGTCCCGGACCAGGACGGTGCCGGGCAGGTTGTCGGCGACCTCCACGCAGTCACCGCCGTTGTTGCCGCTCCGGGTGCTCTTGCGCCACCGCGCGCCGGTCAGGTCCATGACTGTTCCGCTTCCCTGAGCAGCTCAAGGGAGCGCCCCCGAGGCAGGGCCTCGCCCCGGATCAGCTCCCACCGTCGCTCCAATGTAGCAATCTCGGCGGCCTTGTCGATGATCTGCGCCTGCGCCTGACTGTCCACATGGGCCACCCGTGCGCCGTCGGGCAACTCGGCGATGATGAACGCCCCGCCGAGGCCCGGGTACATCCCGACGTCGGACGGGACCACGTGGACCTGCACCAGCGGAAGCTGCGCGCAGCGCACCAGGTGGGCGCACTGCTCCCGCATCAGCGCCCGGTCGCCGTAGACCGGCCGGCGCAGCACCATCTCGTCGAGGACCGCGATCAGCAGCGGGGGCCGGGCCCGGTGCAGGATCTTCTGCCGCTCCAGTCGCGCCGCGACCAGCCCGTCGACCTCGGCGGGGCTGAGCGCCTCGCCGGCCAGGGTGGCCCGCGCGTACGCCTCGGTCTGCAACAGGCCGGGCACCCACGCGAGTTGGAACATGCGCAGGGCGATCGCCTCGCGTTCGATGTCGGCCCAGGGACGGAACCAGACAGGGTCCCGCCGCTTGAGGACGTCCGGCCACAATTTCTCGATGTCCCGCTTGAGGATGGCCGCGACCCTGACCCGGTGCCGGGGCTGCGGCACCCGGCCCGGGTTCGCCCAGCGCTGGGCGGTCTTCGGGTCGACACCGACTTGTTCGGCGAGGGACTCCGCAGTCTGACCCGCCTCGGTCATGGCCGCGATGAAGCCGTGGTTCATGTCGTCTCCTCTGAGGACGTCGTGAGATCCCCCGGGACACTAGCGGAACGCTGAGTCGCTGTCTCGCTACACACCGCTAGTGCGGTAACGGCGCGGCGGGGCCAGGCCAGCCGGAGCGCGACGACCAGGTACGGCACCGCCGCCACGGTGAACGCCACCGCGTTGCCCCCCGCCGTGGCGACCAGGCCGTACCCGGCGTACACGGCGACCGTGGTCAGGCTGGTCGCCATGCCGGCCAGGGAGGTGACCGTCGCCCGGCTCGGCCCGCTGATCCGCGCCTGCAACCGGGCGTCGGCCAGCACGGTGGCGAGCTGGAACGCGCCGAACGCGACGCCGAGGGCGACGAAACCGGCCGGGTGCCGGGTGAGCGCGCCGAGCGCCAGCGCCCCGGCGGCGACGCCGAGCAGCCCGGCGTACCCGCCGGGACCGAGCCGCTCGCCCAGCGGGGCGAGCAGCCCACCGACGGTCGCCCCGCCCCAGATCAGCAGGAGCAGCAGCGGCACGGCGGCCGGGTCGAGGCCGGTGTCGAGCGCCAGCAGCGGGGTGTACTCGTCGAGGGCGCCCCAGATCGCGGTGACCACGCAGACCAGCAGCACCGCCGCGCGTACCCGACGGTCGGCGCGGGCCTCGGCGACGCCGGCCCGCAGGCTGCCCCACCAGCCCAGCTCGGCCTCCTCCGCAGCGGCGGCCCGAGCCGAGGAGGCGGCCCCATCAGCCGGGCCCCGATCCGGGGTCGCCCGATCCCGGCCGGTCCGGGCCGACGCGATCGGGGCCGGGATGGACGGGGCCGATGTGGGCGGGGCCGGGAGGGGCGGGATGGACGGGGCCGGGATGGTCCGGGCCGACGTGGGCGGGGCCGAGAGGGGCGGGATGGTCGGGGCAGCGTGGTGACGGGGTCGGCCGTGCTCCGGGAAGCCGGCCGCGACGGCGGCGGTGACCAGGCAGACCAGCACGCTGGCCAGCCCGACGGCCGGGTAGCCGCCGACGGCCAGGGCCGGGCCGGCGAGCACACCCGAGGCCAGCGCGCCGAGCACACCGGCGGTCCGGGCCTGGCCGATGGTGCGGGCGTAGCGTCCGGCCGCGCCGAGCCGGTCCAGTTCGGTCCAGACCAGCGCCTCCAGGGCACCGGAGGTGAGCGCCGACCCGGCTCCCCAGAGGACGAAGCCGAGCGCGAACGACCAGTACGACGGGGCGAGCACCCAGAGCGCGAAGCCGGCCGCGACGGGTAGCGGCGCCAGCCGGAGCAGCAGCCGGCGGGACACCGTGTCCGCCAGGGCGCCGGAGGGCACCTCCAGGACGACGCCGGCCACCGCCCAGATCACGAAGAGCGAGGAGATCTGGTTGACCGACAGTCCGGTGTCGCTGAACAGCAGCGTGTACACCGGGTAGAGCAGGACGAGGTCAGTACAGAACGCGTAGCCGTAGAGCGTGCCCGCCAGGCGGCGGACCGCCCGCTCGGGTACGCGGGCAGGGGTGAGCGACATGGGGCCTTCCCGCAGGGACGAAACGGACACCGGACGACCGGTGTCCGTGGCGGCCCGCGGGGCCGACCATCAGTGCGGGATCAACATCGCCAGGTCATGCCGGCGATGGTACGCGGCGCGCACCATCGCCGGCACGACCTGCGCGGGGCCACCGCCAGCAGCGGCACCCCGCGCGGGCTACTGTCCGGCCTCGTCCGAGCGACGGGTCGAGGCGGTGTCCGAGCCGCCCTGCCGGGGAATGAACCGGGTCGCGTCGACGTCGGAGCGGGGCAGCACCCCGGTCGCCTCCGGGTCGTCGCGGCGGATGACCCCGGTGGCCTCGGGGTCGTCGCGCGGGATCACCCCGGTCGCCTCCGGGTCGTCGCGCGGGATCACGCCGGTCGCCTCGGGATCGT
>NZ_LRQV01000150.1 GCF_001567585.1 Micromonospora rosaria | reverse complement strand
ACCCCGCCCACCACGACCCCACCGCCCACGACCCCGCCCCCGACGACCCCGCCCCCCACCGACCCGCCGGCCGGCTCCCGACAGGCCGAGAACCTGGACCGGGGCCTGGTCAGCGTCCGCTCCGGCACCGGGAACCTGGTCTCCTGGCGGCTGCTCGGCACCGAGACCAGCGGGGTCTCCTTCAACCTGTACCGGGGCGGCACCCGGGTCAACGCCACCCCCATCACCGGGGCCACCAACCACCTGGACAGCGGGGCACCCGCCGGGGCGGCCTACACCGTCCGGGCCGTGGTCGGCGGCGTCGAGCAGGCACCCAGCGCCCCCGCCCTCCAGTTCGGCTCCGGGTACCTGGACGTGCCGATCCAGCCCCCGGCCGGGGGCAGCACCCCCAGCGGGGAGGCGTACACCTACTCGGCCAACGACGCCAGCGTCGGGGACCTGGACGGGGACGGCCGGTACGACCTGGTCGTCAAGTGGGACCCCTCCAACGCCAAGGACAACGCCCAGTCCGGGTACACCGGCCCGGTCTACCTGGACGGGTACACCCTCACCGGGACCCGGCTGTGGCGCATCGACCTGGGTCGTAACATCCGGGCCGGGGCCCACTACACCCAGTTCCAGGTCTACGACTTCGACGGTGACGGGGACGCCGAGGTGGCCGTCAAGACCGCCGACGGCACCCGCTCCGGCACCGGCCAGGTGATCGGCTCGGCCAGCGCCGACCACCGCAACTCCAGCGGGTACGTGCTGGCCGGGCCGGAGTTCCTGACCATGTTCGACGGTCGGACCGGGGCCGTGGCCTCCACCGTCAGCTACGACCCCCCGCGCGGCACCGTCTCCTCCTGGGGGGACAACTACGGCAACCGGGTGGACCGGTTCCTGGCCGGCACCGCCTACCTGGACGGGCAGCGCCCCTCCCTGATCTCGGCCCGGGGCTACTACACCCGGGCGGTCGTCGCCGCCTGGGACTTCCGCAACGGCACCCTGACCAAGCGGTGGACCTTCGACTCCAACGCCTCCGGCAACGGAGCCGCCCACGGCCAGGGCAGCCACAGCCTCTCGATCGCCGACGTGGACGCCGACGGCCGGGACGAGATCGTGTACGGGGCGGCCACCATCGACGACAACGGGCGGCTGCTCTGGAGCGCGGGCACCGGGCACGGGGACGCCCAGCACGTCGGTGACCTGGACCCGAGCCGTCCCGGCCTGGAGGTCTTCAAGGTCAGCGAGTCGGCCAGCCAGCCCGGCTCCCTGCTCCTCGACGCCCGGACCGGTCAGCGTCTCTGGTCCACCCCCTCGGGTTCGGACAACGGCCGGGGGGTGGCCGGGGACGTCTGGGCCGGCAGCCCCGGGGCGGAGTCCTGGTCCTCGGCGGTCGGCAACCTGCTGAACACCCGGGGGCAGAGCGTCGGGCGCAAGCCCTCCTCCACCAACTTCCTGGTCTGGTGGGACGGGGACCCGGTCCGGGAACTGCTCGACGCCACCCGGATCGACAAGTACGGCCCCAACGGGGACACCCGGCTGCTCACCGGCTCGGGGGTGTCCTCCAACAACGGCACCAAGTCCACCCCGGCCCTGTCGGCCGACATCCTGGGTGACTGGCGGGAGGAGGTCATCTGGCGGACCTCCGACAACCGGGCCCTGCGCATCTACAGCACGCCGACCCCGACCGCCGTCCGGCTGCCCACCCTGATGCACGACACCCAGTACCGGGTCTCCGTGGCCTGGCAGAACACCGCCTACAACCAGCCCCCGCACCCGAGCTTCTTCCTCGGGGACGGGATGTCCACCCCGCCCGCGCCGCGCATCTACCTGCGCTGAGGGATCTACCCGCGCTGAGCGGATCATCCGCGCTGAGCCGGGGAATTCCTTGAGAGGGAGAAAGGTGGTGCAGCCCGGGTCCGCCGCAACCAGCGGACCCGGGACAGGCACCGGGCCGACGAGTGAACCCGCACGTCGGCGGCCCGGTGCCCCACACCGCAGCACCCCCGACCCGTCCCGACCGGGAATGCCGTACCACCACCGGGGATAAAACTAGGCGGGGTCGGAGACAGTGGGGTGACGCGACTATGAAGACCGTGTTTCAGCGTGCCCGGAAACCGTTCGTACAGCCCTTCTGAGCTGCGCGAACGTCACCCGGAACCGGCCGGGTGCCCTCCGTCACACGGCCCGGCGCAGCCCGCCCGCGACCTGCTCGGCGATCAGCTCGTACGACCGGACCCGGTCCGTCACGTCGTACACCAACGTGGTCAGCATCAGCTCGTCCGCGCCGGTACGGGCCAGCAACTCCGTCAACTGCCGGCGGACCGTCTCCGGCGACCCCAGCGCCTGCCCCTCCCGCCGGGACAGCACGAACTCCCGCTCCACCTCCGTGTACGGGTAGGCCGCCGCCTCGTCCGGGCTCACCAGCGGCTCCGGCCGCCCCGAGCGCAGCCGCAGGAACGACAACGCGCTCGGCCCGGCCAGCCACTCGGCCCGCTCGTCGGTCTCCGCGCACACCGCGTTCACCGCCACCATCGCGTACGGCTCCGCCAGCCAGCGCGACGGCCGGAAGTGCTGCCGGTACAACGCCAGTGCCGGCAGCGTGTGCTGCGCGCTGAAGTGGTGCGCGAAGGAGAACGGCAGCCCCAGCAGCCCGGCCAGTTGCGCGCTGAACCCGCTCGACCCCAGCAGCCACACCGCCGGCATGTCACCCCGGCCCGGTGTCGCCACGATCGGCCCCGGCTGCTCCCCGGTGAAGTAGTTGACCAGGTCCGCCAACTCCTGCGGGAACCCTTCCGCCGACAGGCCCTGCATCGTCCGGCGCAACGCCAGCGCGGTCACCTGGTCGGTCCCCGGCGCCCGGCCGATGCCCAGGTCGATCCGGCCCGGGTGCAGCGCCTCCAGGGTGCCGAACTGCTCGGCCACCACCAGCGGCGCGTGGTTGGGCAGCATCACCCCGCCGGAGCCCAACCGGATCGTCGAGGTCGCCGCCCCCAGGTGCGCGAGCAGCACCGCCGGCGCGGAACTCGCGATCGCCGGCATGTTGTGGTGCTCGGCCACCCAGAACCGGTGGTAGCCCAGCTCCTCCGTGCGCCGGGCCAGTTCGGTGGTGTGCCGCAACGCGGCGCCCACGGTGGTCCCGGCCGCGACCGGGGCAAGGTCAAGAACAGACAACGGTACGTCGATCACACCGAGGTGCAACCCGCCACGACCGGCGCCTGTTCCGCCGTGTCGAACCGATCACCCCGCCCCGCGTACCTGCTCGAAGATCAGACTGGTCTGGGTGTGCTGCACCACCGGGTCCACCGCCAGGTGGTCCAGCACGAAGTCCCGCAGCGCGTCCCCCGACGCGGCCCGGACGTGCAGCACGTAGTCCTCCGCCCCGGCCACGTGGAACACCGACACCACCCCCGGCAGCCGCACCGACCGGGCCCGGAACGCGTCCACCGCCGCCCGCTCGTGCGCGGTCAACCGGACCGACACCAGCGCCTGCAACGGCAACCCCACCGCCGCCGGGTCCACGTCGGCGTGGAACCCCCGGATCGCCCCGGACTCCCGCAGCGCCCGGGTCCGGGCCAGGCACGTCGACGGCGCCACCCCCACCCGCTGCGCCAGGGCGTTGTTCGGCAGCCGGCCGTCGGCGGCCAGCTCGGTCAGGATCGCGCGGTCGATGTCGTCCAGGGCCGCGAACGGCCGCAGATCATTCGGTGCGGCAGGCATCCGCCCATCTTTCCCCGAACATCACCGTCACAGAAGAGGCATGAAAAGAATTTTCTGCCGATCCCTTGCCTCTCAGTAGTCTGATGTTCGACCCTTCCGGCCATGACGACCGTGGACACCAGAGCCGTGCACGCCGGGCGCGCCGACCTCGCCGCCCTCGGCGTCCACGTCCCGCCGATCGACCTCTCCACCACCAACCCGCTGCCCGGCGTCGTCGACGGCGGCCACGCGTACGAGACCCTCGCCGGCGGCGGTCCCCTCCCGCCCGGCGCCACCGCCGTCTACCAGCGCCTCTGGAACCCCACCGTGGCCCGCTTCGAGACCGCCCTCGCCGACCTTGAGGGGACCACCGACGCCGTCGCCTTCGCCAGCGGCATGGCCGCCCTCACCGCCACCCTCCTCGCCGTCACCCGCGACGGCCGCCGCCACGTCGTCGCCGTCCGTCCCCTCTACGGCGGCACCGACCACGTCCTCGCCACCGGGCTGCTCGGCACCACCGTCACCTGGGCCCACCCCGACCAGGTCGCCGCCGCCGTCCGCCCCGACACCGCCCTGGTCGTCGCCGAGACCCCGGCCAACCCCACCCTCGACCTGGTCGACATCGCCGCCCTCGCCACCGCCGCCGGTGACGTGCCGCTGCTCGTCGACAACACCGTCGCCACGCCCGTCCTCCAGCAGCCCACCCGGCACGGCGCGACCCTCGTGCTGCACAGCGCCACCAAGAGCATCGGCGGCCACGGCGACGTCCTCGCCGGCGTCGTCGCCTGCGACGCCGACTGGGCCGCCCGGCTGCGCCAGGTCCGCGCCCTCACCGGCGCGGTCCTGCATCCCCTCGGTGGGTACCTGCTGCACCGTGGCCTGCAGACGCTGCCCCTGCGGGTCCGCGCCCAACAGGCCGGCGCCGAGAAGATCGCCGGCTGGCTCGCCGACCACCCCGCCGTCACCCGGGTCCACCACCCCAGCCTGCACGACCCGGCCGGGCTGGTCGGCCGCCAGATGTCCGGCCCCGGCAGCCTGCTCGCCTTCGAGGTACGCGGTGGCATCCGCGCCGCCACGGCCGTCGCCGACGCCTGCCAGTTGATCACCCACGCGGTCTCCCTCGGCGGCGTGGACACCCTCGTCCAGCACCCCGCCTCGCTCACCCACCGCCCGGTCGAGGGTGACGCCCGGCCGGCCGCCGGGCTGCTGCGGATCTCCGTCGGCCTGGAGGACCCCGAGGACCTGCGCCTCGACCTGGCCCGCGCGCTCGCCGCGCTCGGCTGACTCACCACGCGGGCGGCCCGCGGTCGGGAGCGATCGACCCGGGGCTCGGGACGAGGGCCCGCGCCCTCGCGCCGTCGAACAGGTGCATGTCGAACAGGTGTATGACGTGGTGCCGGGAGCGGGATTCGAACCCGCAAGCCCTTTCGGGCAGAAGTGTTTGAGACTTCCGTGTATGCCGTTCCACCATCCCGGCGGGTGTGCACAACTGTACCGGACTAGGCTTCTGCGGGAACATGGGTGGCAGTGGTTCGAAGATCGATGGTGGGAGTGGCTCGTGGGCGAGATGCAGACGGATGCCGAGCGCAGGCGGGTACTGATCGCCGAGGACGAGGCGCTCATCCGGCTGGACCTGGCCGAGATGCTGGTCGAGGAGGGCTACCAGGTCGTCGGCGAGGCCGGTGACGGGGAGACCGCCGTCCGGCTGGCCGAGGAGCTCAAGCCCGACCTGGTCATCCTCGACATCAAGATGCCGATCATGGACGGGCTGGCCGCGGCCGAGCGGATCGCCGGCGCCCGGATCGCCCCGGTGATCATCCTGACCGCCTTCAGCCAGCGGGACCTGGTCGAGCGGGCCCGTGCCGCCGGTGCGATGGCGTACCTGGTCAAGCCGTTCCAGAAGAGCGACCTGGTGCCGGCGGTGGAGATCGCGCTGTCCCGGTACTCGGAGATCGCCGCGCTGGAGTCGGAGGTCGCCGGGCTGACCGACCGGCTGGAGGTCCGCAAGACGGTCGAGCGCGCCAAGGGCGCCCTGATGACCACGTACGGGATGACCGAGCCGCAGGCCTTCAAGTGGATCCAGCGGACGGCGATGGACCACCGGATGACCATGAAGGAGGTCGCCGAGCGGATCCTCGCCGAGACCGCCGGCGGTGAGGTGGCCCAGCCGGCCCCCTGACCGACCCGGTCGGGCCGGCTCCGGTCGGCCCGGATCGAGGCCCGCGTCGGCGGGCCGTGCGGGGCTGCCGGGCGGTGGCCCCGATCGATATCATCGCCCTCGTGCGTGCGCGGCGTGCGGTCGCGGCCCTGGTGGGTACGGTCCTGCTGGTGGCCGGCTGCGACGCGGCCGGGGTCCGGGACGAGCCCGGTGCCCGGCACGAGCCGGCCCCGCTGCGGCCCCGCTGGGTGGCCGGGGCGCTGCCGGTGCCGGCCGGTGGACCGGGCCGGGTGCTGGTGCGCGACGTGGTGGCCTGCGGTGGCCGCTGGTACGCGGTGGGCGCGGTCGCCGATTCCGGCGGGGCGACCCGGCCGGCCTTCTGGGCGAGCGCCGACGGCCGGTCCTGGGCAGCGCGGCCGGTGCGGGCGGAGTCGTTCTACGGTGCGCAGAACGTCCTGTCGGCGGTGGGCTGCCGGGGCGCGGCGGTGGCCGCGCTGGGGGCCAAGTCCGGTGGGGCGCACGGCAATCCCCGGGTGAGTACCTGGCGGCAACCGGCCGACGGCGGGCTGGTGGAGGTGCCGGCGGAGTTCGAGGTGTTCGGTGGGCCGCGGGCGGTGGACGTGGCCCGGATCGCGGGTGGCCCGCCGGGGTGGCTGATCACCGGGGGCCGGGTCGCCGGCGCGGCGGTCTGGGCCTCCGCGCCGGACGCGGCGGCGTTCACCCTGCTGGAGGGGGCACCGGAGTTGGCCGGGGACGCGCGCGGGCGGACCTTCGGCCGGGACGCGGTGGCGGTGGGGGAGAGCTGGCTGGTGGCGGGCGCGCTGCTGCCGCCCGGTGGTACGGGTTTCCTGCCGCTGGTCTGGACGTCGCCGGACGGCCGGGCGTGGCGCCGCTCGGTGTTGCCGGTCGCGGGCCGGTCCGCCGGGGTGACCGGCGCGGACGAGCCGGTGGCCGCCGGTGGCGGGTCGGCGGAGCGGGTGGCGCTGGCGGCGGGGGAGCCGGTGGTGCTGGGCCGGCTCGGCGAGGAGTTCGTGCTCTGGCGGCGGGCGGCGGGGCAGTGGCGGCTGGCCGGTGGGTTCGGTGTCGCCGTGGGGAGCCCGGCGGCGGCCGGCGGGTCGGGGGTCCGGTCGGTGGCGGGGTTCGCGGCGGAGAGTTCGTCGCTGGTGGCGGCGGTCGGGGCCGGTGCCGAGCGGTCGGGGTGGTGGTCCGGGGACGCCGGTGGCTCGTGGCGACGGCTGGCGCTGCCGGTGCCGGTGTCGTCGGGCGGGGACGCGGCGGTGGCGGTGGCCCAGGCCGACGGGGTGCTGGTGGTGGCGCTGGACGACGGCCGGTCGTCCGGGGTCTGGTCCGTTCGGGTGGCCGATCTCGCCCGGTAAGGGGTGCCCGGCACGCCGGTTTCCGTTGTTGAAACGGGCTCGAAAAACGTTCGGAACGCGGCTTTCTTACAGCGATCGCGCCCGATCGGCCATGGCGTGTAACGGTTCGGTCAATCCCCACTCTCGGGCCTTACGCCATCACTCGGCGGTGGGATAACGTCCGGCCCCAGACCGGGATCGCGGTCAGCCTGGTCCACCTCGCAGGGTCCTGTCGGTGGCGGGTCGGGCCATCGAACAAGGAGGGTACGAGCCGTGAGGCAGAAGCTCGCACGGGTGCTCGGTGGTGTGGCCATCAGCGCGCTCGTCATCAGCGGCGCGGCCGCGTGTAAGGCCGACAGTGGCAGCGAGAGCAGCGGCAGCTCCGCCGCCTGCGACCTCAAGATCGGTTTCTTCGGGCCGCTGACCGGCGACGCCGCGGGTCTCGGTATCCACATGCGTAACGGCACCAAGCTGGCCATCGACCAGTACAACACCGAGAACGCGGACTGCAAGGTCACCCTGACCGAGTACGACTCGCAGGGTGACCCGGCCAAGGCTCCGGCGCTGGCCCAGCAGGCGGTCGGTGACCCCAAGGTCGTGGGCATCGTCGGCCCGGCGTTCTCGGGTGAGTCCGAGGTCGCGGACCCGATCTTCGACCAGGCCGGTCTGCCGATCATCACCCCCTCGGCGACCCGTCCGAGCCTGAGCGAGAAGAACTGGAAGATCTTCCACCGGGGCGTCGGTAACGACACCTCGCAGGGCCCGGCCGCCGGTCGGTACATCAAGAACGTGCTGAAGGCCGAGAAGGTCTACGTCGTCGACGACCAGTCGGCGTACGGCGCGGGTCTGGTGGACGAGGTCAAGAAGGTCATCGGCGCGGTGGCCGGCGAGGACAAGGTCCAGGTCAAGCAGACCAACTTCTCCGCCGTCGTCAGCAAGATCGTCGGCAGTGGCGCGACCGCGCTCTTCTTCGGTGGCTACTACACCGAGGCGGGCCTGCTGCTCAAGCAGCTCAAGGAGGCCGGCTGGAAGGGCACGATGGTCGCCGGTGACGGCGTCAACGACGCCAACTTCATCAAGGTCGCCGGCAACGCCGTCGCCGAGGGCACCATCCTGACCTGCCCCTGCGCCCCGGCCACCGAGGCCGAGGGTTCCTTCGTGAACGACTACAAGGCCGCGTTCAACGCCGACCCGGGCACCTACGGCGACGTGTCGTACGACATCACGAAGATCTTCCTTGAGGGCATCAAGGACGGGAAGTCGAGCCGTGAGGACATGCTCGCCTTCATCAAGGCCTACAACAAGGCCGGCACCGCGACCGGTGTGACCTACAAGTTCGAGTCCAACGGCGAGCTGGACCCGGCGCAGGTCGTGGTCTGGGCCTTCAAGGTCGCTGGCGGCCAGGTCGTGCCGGACGTCGAGATCCCCAAGGCCTGACCGGAGCATCCGGTCCCGCCTCACCGGGACGCCTGACGATGCGGCCGGGAGTTCTGCTCCCGGCCGCGCCGTTTGGCCGCACACTTGGAGCCCCCACGTGAACTTCGCTGAGTTCTTCGGGAACTTTCCCGCACTCACCATAACCGGGTTGGAGCAGGGCGCGATCTACGCGCTCGTCGCCCTCGGCTACACCCTGGTCTACGGCGTTCTCCGCCTGATCAACTTCGCCCACTCCGAGGTCTTCATGGTCGGTACCTTCACCGCCCTGTGGACCTGGGAGGCCCTCGGGTACAACCAGAACACCGCCGCGCCGGCGTTCGGCGCCATGTTGGTGGCGGTGCTCGTCGGCCTGGGGGCCGCGATGGCCGCCTCGGCGCTCACCGCGGTCACCGTCGAGGTGGTCGCGTACCGTCCGCTGCGTAAGCGTAACGCTCCGCCGCTGGCCTTCCTCATCACCGCCATCGGCGCGTCGTTCGTGATCGCCGAGGCCTTCGGCGTCGGTACCCACCGGGCGCCGTTCGGTATGCCGGTGATGATCCCCTCGGAGACCCTGTTCACCGTCTTCGGCGCGGCGGTCACCAACATCCAGCTGCTGGTCCTCGGTGTCACCCTGGTGATGATGGCCGCGCTGGACCAGTTCGTGAACCGCAGCCGGCTCGGTCGCGGCATCCGGGCGGTCGCCCAGGACGCCGACACGGCGGCCCTGATGGGCGTCAACAAGAACCGGGTCATCATGCTGGTCTTCGTCCTCGGCGGCCTGATGGCCGGCGTCGCGGCGTTGCTGTGGAGCGTCCGGTACGGCTACACCAAGTTCAACGTCGGTTTCCTCATCGGGCTGAAGGCGTTCTCCGCCGCCGTCCTCGGTGGTATCGGCAACCTGCGCGGTGCGCTGCTCGGTGGTCTCCTGCTCGGTATCGCGGAGAACTACGCCGCCGGCCTGTTCGGTGGTGACTGGAAGGACTTCACCGGTTTCGTGCTGCTGGTCGTGCTGCTGATGTTCCGGCCGACCGGTCTGCTCGGTGAGTCGCTGGGGAGGGCACGCGCATGACGGCGACCGCGCACAAGGGAAAGCTCGCCCAGATGAGGCAGCGCTGGTCGGACATGCCCAAGCAGGTCCGCTGGGCCGGGTTGGCGGCGTTGGTCGCCTTCTTCTACATCCTGCCCAACCGGTGGTTCTACGAGTACCTGGGCTTCCCGATCGGCAGCGAGTACTTCGCGTTCTACACCACCCGCTCCGACTTCGCGGCCGTGCTGTTCGACACGGCGGTGTTCGTCCTGCTGGCGGTCGGCCTGAACGTGGTGGTGGGCTTCACCGGTCTGCTCGACCTGGGGTACTTCGGCTTCTACGCCGTGGGTGCGTATACGGTGGCGTTGCTGACCTCGCCGGCGAGCCGGCTGGACCTGACCTGGCCGTGGCTGGCGGCGGTGCCGGTGGCGATCGTGGTCACGATGATCTCCGGTGTCATCCTCGGTACGCCGACCCTGCGGCTGCGGGGCGACTACCTGGCGATCGTGACGCTCGGCTTCGCCGAGATGATCCGGCTCTACGCCGCCCGTAACGACGGCCTGTTGCAGGGCCAGCGGGGCATCCCGGAGGTGCAGCACCCGCCGGGCCCCATGGTGGACGGCCGGCCGCTGTTCGGGGTGGTGGACTCCAAGCCCTACTACTGGCTGATCCTCACCGTGATCATCGTGATCATCTTCGCGATGCGGAACCTGGAGCGCAGCCGGGTGGGTCGGGCCTGGGTGGCCATCCGGGAGGACGAGGACGCCGCCGAGATCATGGGCGTGCCCACGTTCAAGTACAAGCTGTGGGCGTTCGCGATCGGCGCGGCGGTGGGCGGTCTGACCGGTGCGATCTTCGCCGGCAAGCAGACCTTCATCAACTCGGACAGCTTCCTGCTGGAAAGCTCGATCCTGGTGCTGGCGGCGGTCATCCTCGGTGGCGCCGGCGGGATCAAGGGTGCCATCATCGGTGGTGCGCTGACCTGGTACCTGCCGGAGTGGTTCCGGGGCTTCGGCCAGATCATCGGGCTGGACTTCGACACCGCCGAGTACCGCATCCTGATCTTCGGTCTGATCATCATCGTGATGATGATCTTCCGGCCGCAGGGTCTGGTGCCGAACCGGCGGCGGGCGGCAGAGTTCGCCGACCGGCGTAAGGAAGCGGTTCCCCAGGAGACGGTGCCCAGTGAGTGACCCGAAGATGAACACGGAGCGGGACGAGACCAGCGACCGCGACATCGCCGCCGACGGGCGGACCTCGGTCGGTGTGCCGCCCGAGCCGCCGACGGAGTCGGCGAAGTCGGCAGAGCCGACCCCGGCGACGCCGGACCCGGCCGGCCGGGAGCCGCTGCTGGAGGTCGACCACGTCACCCTCCGCTTCGGCGGTGTGGTCGCGCTCAACGACGTCAACTTCACCCTGTACAAGGGGGAGATCCTCGGTCTGATCGGCCCGAACGGCGCCGGGAAGACGACCTGCTTCAACGCCATGACCGGCGTCTACCGCCCGACCGAGGGCGAGATCCGGTTCAAGGGGGAGCGGGTCAGCGGCAAGCGCCGGTCGTGGATCACCAAGGCGGGTATCGCCCGGACGTTCCAGAACATCCGGCTTTTCCCCGAGATGACCGCGCTGGAGAACGTGATGGTGGGCGCGGACGCCCACCACAAGACCAGCGTCATCTCCGCCATGCTGCGCCTGCCGCGGCACTGGAAGGAGGAGAAGCACGGTCGGGAGAAGGCCCACGACCTGCTGCGCTTCGTCGGTATCCAGCGACGCGCGGGGGACCTGGCCCGGAACCTCTCCTACGGCGAGCAGCGCCGGCTGGAGATCGCGCGGGCGCTGGCGACCGACCCCACCCTGCTCTGCCTGGACGAGCCGGCCGCCGGCTTCACCCCGGCGGAGAAGGAGGAGCTGCTCGTCCTCATCCGCAAGATCCGTGACAGCGGCACCACCGTGCTGCTGATCGAGCACGACATGCGGCTGGTCATGGGTGTGACCGACCGGATCGTCGTGCTGGAGTTCGGCAAGAAGATCGCCGACGGGCTGCCCGCCGACGTGCGGGAGGACCCGAAGGTGATCGCCGCGTACCTGGGGGTGCCGACCGATGCTGCTTGAGATCAAGGACCTGACCCTGCTCTACGGGCGGATCCAGGCACTGCACGGGATCAGCCTCGTGGTCAACGAGGGTGAGGTGGTGGCCCTGATCGGCGCGAACGGCGCCGGGAAGACCACCACCATGCGGGCCATCTCCGGGCTGCGGCCGGTGGCCTCCGGCTCCATCACCTTCGACGGCACCGACGTCACCCGGATGCGCGCGGACCTGCGGGTCGTCCGGGGCATCGGCCAGGCACCCGAGGGTCGGGGGGTCTTCCCCGGCATGACGGTGATGGAGAACCTGGAGATGGGGGCCTACACCCGCAGGGACCGGTCGGAGATCAACAAGGACCTGGACATGGTCATGGATCTCTTCCCCCGGTTGAAGGAGCGCCGCAAGCAGGCCGGCGGCACGCTCTCCGGCGGTGAGCAGCAGATGCTGGCGGTGGGCCGGGCCCTGATGGCCCGTCCCAAGCTGCTGCTGCTCGACGAGCCCTCGATGGGGCTGGCCCCGATGCTGATCCAGCAGATCTTCGAGATCATCACGCGGATCAACGAGCAGGGGACGACCATCCTGCTGGTGGAGCAGAACGCCCAGCAGGCGCTCTCCCGGGCCCACCGGGGCTACGTGCTGGAGACCGGCCGGATCGTCAAGGAGGGCACCGGCCAGGAACTCCTGCACGACCCGGCGGTCAAGGAGGCGTACCTCGGCGTGGCCTGACCGATTCGGGCCCGACGACCGGCCGGTGGCACGCCCACCGGCCGGTCGTCGCGTGTCGGGACCCGGTCGTCGCGTCCCGGGGCCGGCCGCCGGCGCGCGGCCACGCCGGGGCCGGGAATGTCGGGCGTACGGACTAGAGTCGCCTGCGTGACAGCTACGACCCCGCGCCTGCTTCTCGTCGACGGACACTCCCTGGCATACCGGGCGTTCTTCGCCCTGCCGGTGGAAAACTTCTCCACCACGACGGGGCAGCCCACCAACGCGGTGTACGGCTTCACCAGCATGCTGATCAACGTGCTGCGCGACGAGCGGCCCACCCACATCGCGGTCGCCTTCGACGTCTCCCGCCGATCCTTCCGCACCGAGAAGTACGCGGAGTACAAGGCCGGCCGCAGCGAGACCCCGACCGACTTCAAGGGCCAGGTCAGCCTGGTCAAGGAGGTCCTCGCCGCGCTGCGCATCCCGGTGGTGGAGAAGGAAGGGTACGAGGCCGACGACGTCATCGCCACCCTCGCCTGCCGGGCCCGCGACGAGGGCATGTCGGTGCTGATCAGCACCGGCGACCGGGACGCCTTCCAGCTCGTCGACGACAACATCACCGTCCTCTACCCGCGCAAGGGCGTCTCCGACCTGGCCCGGATGGACGCCGCCGCGGTCGAGGCGAAGTATGGCGTCGGCCCGCAGCGCTACCGCGACCTGGCCGCGCTGGTCGGCGAGACCAGTGACAACCTGCCCGGGGTCCCCGGGGTCGGCCCGAAGACCGCGGCCAAGTGGATCACCCTCTACGGCGGGGTCGAGGGGGTCATCGCGCGGGCCGACGAGATCAAGGGCAAGGCCGGCGACAACCTGCGGGAGCGGCTCGCCGACGTGATCCGCAACTACGACCTCAACTGCCTGGTCGCCGACCTCGACCTGCCGCTGACCCCCGCCGACACGCACTGGACCGGGTGGGACCGGGAGGCCGTGCACCAGGTCTTCGACACCCTGGAGTTCCGCATCCTGCGGGACCGCCTCTACCAGTACCTGGAGGCCGTGGAGCCGGAGGCCGAGTCCGGCTTCGAGCTGGCCGGCCAGGTGCTCACCGAGCCGGGCGCGGTGAGCGGCTGGCTGGAGACGCACGCCCCCGCCGGGGTCCCGGTCGGGGTGGCGGTCAAGCTCGACACCGGCCCGAACCGGCGGCACACGGCCACCGTCCTCGGCATGGCGCTGGCCACCGGCGACGGGGCGGCGGCGTGGTTCGACCCGGCTCCGCTGGAGCCCGGCGACGAGAACGCCCTCGCCGCCTGGCTGGCCGACCCGGCCCGGCCGAAGGTGCTGCACGACAGCAAGCCGGCGGTGCTGGCCTGCGCCGCCCGGGGCTGGGAGCTGGCCGGCATCGTCCGGGACACCCAGATCGCCGCCTACCTGGCCCGTCCCGACCAGCGCTCCTACGACCTGACCGACCTGGCCCTGCGCTACCTGCACCGGGAGCTGCGGGTGGACGCCCCGGAGACCGGTCAGCTCACCCTGGAGGGGCTCGGCAACGACGGGGAGGCCGAGGAGAACCTCATGCTCCAGGCCCGGGCGACCCTCGACCTGGCCGACGCGATCGACGCCGAGCTGTCCCGCGACGGCGAGCAGTCGGCCCGGCTGATGGCCGAGGTGGAGCTGCCCCTGATGCGGGTCCTCGCCGGGATGGAACGGATCGGCATCGCCGCCGACACCGACTACCTCACCGAGCTGGAGGCGCACTTCGCCGCCGAGGTGAAGGCCGCCGCGCAGCAGGCGTACGCGGTGGTCGACCGGGAGTTCAACCTGGGCTCGCCGAAACAGCTCCAGGAGATCCTCTTCGGGGAGCTGGGGCTGCCCAAGACCAAGAAGATCAAGACCGGGTACACCACCGACGCCGACGCCCTCCAGTGGCTGTACGCGCAGACCGAGCACCCGCTCCTGCACCACCTGCTGCGCCACCGGGACGTGGCCAAGCTGAAGTCCACCGTCGACGGCCTGCTCAAGTCCGTCTCCGACGACGGCCGGATCCACACCACCTTCAACCAGACGGTGGCGGCCACCGGCCGGCTCTCCTCCACCGAGCCCAACCTCCAGAACATCCCGATCCGGACCGAGGAGGGGCGGCGGATCCGCCGCGCCTTCGTGGTGGGCGAGGGGTACGATTGCCTGCTCACCGCCGACTACAGCCAGATCGAGATGCGGATCATGGCGGACCTGTCGGGGGACGCGGCGCTGATCGAGGCGTTCAACTCCGGCGCCGACTTCCACGCCGCCACCGCCTCGTCGGTCTTCGAGGTCGCCGTCGAGGCGGTCACCGCCGACCAGCGCCGCAAGATCAAGGCGATGAACTACGGCCTGGCGTACGGGCTGAGCGCGTTCGGCCTGTCCCAGCAGCTCGGCATCAGCGCCGAGGAGGCGCGGGGGCTGATGGAGAACTACTTCGCCGGCTTCGGCGGGGTGCGTGACTACCTGCACGAGGTGGTCGCCAAGGCCCGCCACGACGGGTACACCTCCACCATCCTGGGCCGCCGGCGGTACCTTCCCGACCTGGTCAGCGACAACCGGCAGCGGCGGGAGATGGCCGAGCGGATGGCGCTCAACGCCCCCATCCAGGGCTCGGCGGCGGACATCATCAAGGTGGCGATGCTGCACGTCGACGCCGCGCTGCGCGACTCGGGGCTGCGCTCGCGGATGCTGTTGCAGGTGCACGACGAGCTGGTCTTCGAGGTCGCCCCGGGCGAGCGGGAGCCGCTGGAGGAGCTGGTCCGGCGGGAGATGGGCGGGGCGCACCCGCTGGCGGTGCCGCTGGAGGTCTCCGTCGGCGAGGGCCGCGACTGGAACAGCGCCGACCACTGACCCGCGCGCGCCGCC
>NZ_LRQV01000149.1 GCF_001567585.1 Micromonospora rosaria | reverse complement strand
CCAGCACCGCGTCGGCGCGGGTGACGCTCTCGGTGACGTCCTCGACGTACCAGCAGCAGCGGCCGGCGGACAGGGGCACCCGGCGAACCCGCAGCCGCCGGTCGTGGTGGGTGAACTCGCCGGTGGGCGCCTCGGCGGCGAGCGCGGCGGGACCGGCGGCGGCGAGCGGGAGGCCCACCGCGACCTCCGGCAGCAGGCGTTCGGCGACCGGGCTCAGGTGGCGCACCACGGCGTCGGCGTCGCAGACGATCAGACCCTCGCGGAAGTGCTCGACCACCTCGGACCAGTCCGGCGCGGCCGGATGGTCCCGGTCGGGGTCCAGTGGCGCCAGCGCCGGCCGGGTCACGGCATCGACGGCCCACGCCGAGCGCTCGACGCCCGAGGGGAAGATCCGTCCGTCGCCGGGATCCCAGTCCCTGACGTCGGCAGCAGCCACCGGCTAAGCCCCACTCCTTCTCGACTCCCACATCTCGCCGGCCCCGGCGGGATGTGATCCAATCTCTTCGTCCCACCCTACGCCGATATGCCGGTACCGCCACCTCGGTCGACCGCCCGCTCGGCCGTACGCTGCGGGGTCCCGACGGGATTGTTACGATCCCCGCTAGCGAGCCCCTGCGGAAAGGCGTGATCGTTGGTACCCCAAGGCAGGAAGCCGGAGTCGACGCCGCTCAGTCTCGTCGTCGACCGTACGGACCCGGCTGCCCCGCTGGTCCGTATCGGGGGTGACCTCGCCTACGCCACCGCCCGCCCGCTGCGCCTCGAGGTGGACCGGATCCTCGCCGAGCACCCGGCCGTGCTCGTGCTCGACTTCCAGGAACTGCTCTTCATCGACAGCACCGGCCTCTCCCTGATCGTGCACGCCTGGCGGGAGGGGCAGCAGGGGGGCACCGCGATCCAGCTCCGCTCGACGCCCCGGTTCCTGGACACCATCCTCGACATGACCGGGGTCACCGGCCTGCTCGCCCGCCCGCCCGCCACCCCACCGGGCACCGGTGAGGCCGGCCCGACGCTGCACCGACCCGCCGCCGCCGGGTAGGCACCCCCTCGGGGTGCCCCGCTCGCGGGAGGCTGGGAGACTGGAGCCATGCCGTCCCGACTGTTGTCCATCGAGGTGACCCGGCTCGACGCCGGTCGCGCCCGGCTGCGGTTGACCGGCGAGCTGGACTTCGACACCGCCCCGGAGCTGATCGCCGCGACCGCCGAGCTGCGCCGGCACGGGTTCCAGGCACTGGAGGTCGACCTGAACGGGGTCAGCCTCTGCGACTCCTCCGGCCTCAGCGCCTTCGTCGTGATCCACCGCTCCGGCACCGGTTCGGTCCGGCTGACCGGGATGAATCCGCAGCTCCAGCAGCTGCTCGACCGCACCGGCCTGGCCGAGCTGCTGGCGGTGGGAAGCTCCGGCGAGGGCTCCGGCGAGACCGGTGAGGGCACCCGGGCGGTCGGCTGACCGGCGCTCGTCCCGGGGCCGCCCCGACCGGGTCGGCTCAGGCGGCGGTCGTCGGTTGCCGGCGCAGCCCCGTCGCCGGCGTCGGCGGCTCGGCGTCCTCGGGGTGACCGGCGTCGGGCGTGTGGAACAGGTACCGGACGAACTCCACGCCCGCCTCGTTGTCCTCCGCGCCCGGCCACTGGCCGACGCAGTCGACCCCGACCACCTCCCGACCGGTGCCGTCGGACTCCTCCACCAGGGCCCACAGGCTCACCGGGTAGCACCGGGTGGTGCCGGCGGCGAGCCGCCAGCGGGCGTACCACCCCGGACGGGCCGGCACGATCTCGATGATCCGCCTCATGACGACCTTCCCTTCCGCGTACCTCGGAAGTTGCCTCGTCGCCTGTCGATGGTGTGACCGCCCCGGGTGAGCGCCCCTCACCCCGGGCGGGTGAGAGCCGCCGGACGGCGTCCCGGCGGCGGGGTGGCCGGTCGTTTCGGCGTCGGCGCGGGCGGGAAGGCGGACCGGGAGGGATCCGACGAGCCGAGCAGGAACGAGGTGATCCCGATGCGCAAGCAGATGGAGGGCGACAACCAGCGTCGCCGGGCCCTGGCCCGGCAGGCCCGCGAACGGGGCCGGCAGGCCAGCGAGACCGGGGCCAGCCTGAGCGCGACGAAACAGCTCAGCCACCTCGACCGGGGCAAACGGTCCGGACCGGCACCGGCCGGTCGGCACAAGCCGGACAGCACGCGCGGCGGGCCGACCACCCCGCCCCCGGCGCCCCGCCCGCAGACCACCGCGGCCCGGCCGACGCCGCCCACCTCGGTGCCCCGGGGGTACCGGGCGCTGGTGGAGGAGATCGGCCGCCGCAGCGGGACGGACTTCGCGGTGGCGAAGGTGGGGGCCGAGGCGACCGTGCTGAGCCTGGGCGGCGCGCTGGACCAGCCGGACCGGCTGCGGTTGTTCGCGGCGGTGCCGATGAAGCTGCACGACGTCTTCCCGGTCGACGGGGTGCGTCGGCACCAGGACCTGCCCGGGTTCCTCGCCGAGGTGGCCCGGCTCAGCGCCGCCACCCCGGAGCAGGCCCGGTACCAGGCCGAGGCCACCATCGCCGCGCTGGCCGAGGCCGAGCCCGACCTGGTGGCGTCGCTGCCGGTGCCGCCGGGGCTGCGCGAGTTGTTCCCGCCCGCCGGCTGACCGGCGGGACCGGCCCCGTGGTCCGGGCGGCCGTCCGCCGGCACGCGCCGACGGCCGCCCGGACCAGGTTCGCGTCAGGGTTGCCGCACCGGCATCTCGGGCGCGGCGCTCTCCAGGGGTACGGCGTGGGCCGGCACCAGGCCGAGCTGCACGGCCGGCCGGGGCAGCGCCGCGTCGAGCACCCAGTCGGCGCCGACCCGGGCCCGGTTCGCCGGCATGGCCAGCAGGTGGTACCCCCGGGTGACCGCCTTGGCCGGCAGCCCGGACAGGGACAGTTTCAGCGGGTTCGCCGCCGCGTCCTTACCCCCCAGGTCGACCACCCAGCCCAGGTCGTGGTGCTTGTACGGCCGCCGCCGTCCCTGGCCGTACGAGGCGGCGATGTTGTGCGCGGCGAGCTTGCCCTGCCGTTGGGCGTGCTGGGCGGTCATCGCGCAGATCTGGCCGGGGTGGGCCAGGTCGGGGACGGCGGCGGCGTCGCCGCAGGCGTACACCTCGGGGAAGCCGGGGACGGTCAGGTACTCGTCGACGACCAGGCGGCCCTTCTCGGTCCGCAGCCCCAGGTCGGCGACGAAGGGGTCGGGTCGTACCCCGACGCACCAGACCAGGCTGCAGGTGGGGATGTACTCGCCGTCGGTGAGCTTGACCCCGTCGGCGGTGGCCTCGGCGACCGAGGTGCCCATCCGCACGTCGACGCCCCGGCGTCGCAGCACCCGGTCGGCGGTGACCGACATCCGCCGGTCGAGTTCGGGCAGGACCCGGGGGGCCACGTCGAGCAGCATCCAGCGGGGACGGATCGACAGCCGGGGCCGCTGGGCGGCGAGCGCGTCGGTGAAGAGCTGGCCGTGGGCGGCCACCTCGGTACCGGTGTACCCGGCTCCGACCACCACGAAGGTGGCCCGCGCCTGCTGCTCGGCCGGGTCCTGGGCCTGCTCGGCCAGTTCGATCTGACGGACCACGTGGTCGTGCAGGTAGAGCGCCTCGGGCAGGCCCCGGAAGCCGTGCGCGTACTCGGTGACCCCGGGGATGGGCAGCAGCTTGTTGACGCTGCCGACGGCGAGCACGAGCCGGTCGTAGGCCAGCCGGCCCCGGTCCCCCTCGGGCTGGGTGAAGCCCACCCAGCGGTTGTGCAGGTCGACCCGGTCCGCCTCGCCGACCACCACCCGCACGCCGTCGAGGGTGCCGGCGAGCGGCACCGAGATCCGGGTGGGTTCGACCACCCCGGCGGCCACCTCGGGCAGCAGCGGCAGGTAGAGGAAGTAGTCGGTCGAGTTCAGCACGACGATCTCGGCCCGGTTGCGGGCCAGCCGGCTGAGGGTCTTCGCCGCGTGGTATCCGGCGAAACCGGCACCCACGATCACCACACGAGGTTTCGTCATGCCTGCTGCCGTTCCCGGCGAATCGCGGGACAAACGTCCCGCCGGCACCGGCGGGGCCCCTCGGCCCCGGCTCGGCGGATCAGCCCGGCGGCGGGCCGGCCCGCTCCGGTGGCACCGGCACCGCCAGGAAGGTCGCGCCGCGCAGGTCCAGCCAGGCCCGGTCGGGGGTCCGGACCAGCCGCAGCAGCACCGCCGTGCAGGCCGGGCAGCGGGCCACCAGACCCGGGGCGTGGGAGTAGACGCGCAGCCCGCCGACCGGGCCGGCCCGGCCGCACGTCTGGCAGCGGGCGGTGGCGGCGCTCAGGTCGACGGCGAAGAGTTCCCGCAACGGGCCGTCGAGCATGTTGCCGTCCAGGTACGACGTCTCGGTCATCAGCTCTCCTCGCCGTTCAGCCGGTGGGCCCGAAGCGTTCGGTGCGTACCCGCCCGGCCGGGTGGCCCAGCCCCACCAGCAGGTCGGCGACGGCCTCCACGAAGCCGGTCGGGCCGCAGACGTAGCACAACGGCGTCCGGTCGGGCGGCCACCCGTGGCGGGTCAGGTCGGCCGCGCCGATCCGGTGCGGCCCGCCGGGCCAGTCCGCCGGCGCCTCGCGGGTGTACACGTACGCCACGTCCAGGCCCGGGTCGTCGCGGGCGCGGCGACGCAGTTCGTCGGCGTAGAGCGCGTCGGCCGGGGTGCGGACCGAGTGGATCAGCCGGAACGGGGCCGGGCTGCCGGCCGCCCGGCGGGCGCGGACCATCGCGGCCAGCGGCACCACGCCGGAGCCCCCGGCGACCAGCAGCACCGGGGCGGCCTGGTCGGTCCGCCAGACGAACCAGCCGCCGACCGGTCCGCGCACCTCCACCGGGTCGCCCTCGGCGTAGACGTCGACCAGGTACGGCGACACCTCGCCGTCGGGCACCCGCTGCACGGTGACCTCGATCCGGTTCCCGGCGGCCGGGGCGGCCAGCGAGTACGACCGGGCGGCCTGGTACCCGTCGGCGGCGGTCAGCCGCAGGTCCAGGTGCTGCCCCGGCAGGTGGCCGGGCCAACCGGGCACGTCGAGGAGCAGGGTGTGCGCGGTGGGGGTCTCCACCCGCCGGCCGGCCAGCCGGGCCACCCGCCAGGTCAGCGCGGCGCTCACCGCCGGACCCGATCCGCGATGGTCGCCGGGCGTCCGCCCGGCGGACGGACCGGCGCGGCCGGGCGCAGCGAACCGGCCGGCGTGGCCGGGCGCAGCGGACGAACCGGCGCGGCCGGGCGTCGACGCGGCGGACGGGCCGGCACGTCAGTCACCGGCGTAGCGCTGCTCGCGCCACGGGTCGCCGTAGTCGTGGTAGCCGGCGGTCTCCCAGAACCCCGGCTCGTCGGTGGTGGTCAGCCGGATGCCCCGGACCCACTTGGCGGACTTCCAGAAGTACAGGTGCGGCACCAGCAGCCGGGCCGGCCCGCCGTGCTCGGCGGGCAGCGGGCGGCCCTCGTAGGTGTGCGCGATCCAGGCCCGCCCGTCGCGCAGGTCGGTTAGCGGCAGGTTGGTGCTGTACCCGCCGTAGGAGTGGGCCACGGCGTACCCTGCCGCCGTGTCGACGCCGTCGAGCAGGGTGTCCAGGCTGACGCCCTGCCAGGAGGTGTCCCGCTTGGACCAGCGGGTGACGCAGTGGATGTCGACGGTCGGTGTCTCCTGCGGCAGCGCCATCAGCTCCGGCCAGGACCAGCGGTACTCCGCGCCGGTCTCGGTGGCGAGGACGAACTCCCAGTCCTGCGGGGACACCGTCGGGGTCGGGCCGGCGGAGAGCACCGGGAAGTCCTCGGTCAGGTACTGCCCCGGTGGCAGGGCCGGGCCGGCCGGGCGGGGCCGGCCCTGGAAGCCGGGCGAGACGATTCCCACCCGTCAGTCGTACCACCCGGAGACCGCCCCCGTGTCCGGTTTGCCGGAGTCACGCCGGCGGCCCCGTCCGACGGGCACCTTGGCGGCCCGGACGTGCCGGGGGCCCGGTGACGGTGGCGTCACCGGGCCCGGGCGGAGGTCCCGAGCGGGCCTGCGGCTATCCGCGGGCCGCGCTCAGAGCCGTTCCTTGACGATCTCCGTGGGGCCGGGCTCGGCGTGCCGGGTGGCCCGCAGGCTGGTGATGGTCACGATCACCAGGACGCCGATGATGACGCCGAGCGAGGCCAGGGTGGGGATCTCCGGGACACCGTCCCAGATGCCGTGGGCCCAGTGCAGGCCCAGCTTGACGCCGATGAACGCCAGAATGATCGCCAGGCCGTAGCTCAGGTGGACCAGGCGGCTCAGCGCGGCGTGCAGCACGAAGTAGAGCGCCCGCAGCCCCAGCAGCGCGAACGCGTTGGTGACGAAGACCAGGTACGGGTCCTCGGTGATGCCGTACACGGCCGGCACGGAGTCGACGGCGAAGACCACGTCGGTGGCGAAGACGGCGACCACGACCAGGGCCAGCGGGGTGAGCGTCCGGCGGCCGTCCAGCTTCACGACCATCTTGGTGCCGTGGTACTCGTTGGTCACCGGCATGAACCGGCGCAGCAGGCGGACCGAGCGCATCTTGGTGATGTCGACCTCCTGCTCGTGCCCGGAGAGGGCGTCGCGCAGCAGCTTGATCGCGGTGACGATCAGGATGACCCCGAAGAGCAGGAAGGCGAAGTCCAGCGTCTGCAGGGCGGCGGCGCCGAGCGCGATGAAGATGGCGCGCAGCACCAGGGCACCGGTGATGCCGAACAGCAGCACCCGCTGGGCGAGCACGGACGGCACCGCGAAGGCGGCCAGCAGGAGCATGAAGACGAAGAGGTTGTCGACCGAGAGCGACTTCTCCACCAGGTACCCGGTGAGGTACTCGATGCCCTGCTGGCTGCTGTACTCGTACCAGAGCCAGGCGCCGAAGGCCAGCGGCAGGGCGATGTAGAACACCGACCAGCCGATCGCCTCCCGCAGGGAGACCTCGTGCGGGCGACGGGTGACCAGGAAGTCGAGCGCCAGCAGGAGAAGCACGGCCGCGATCGTCACGCCCCAGAGGGTGGGCGTGCCGATGGTCGTCAGCGACCCGGCGGACAAATACGAGATTTCGGACATGAGGCCTCCTCGAACACCATTCCATGTTCGAGGTCTCCTTCACCCATGGTTTCATGGGCAACCACCCGGGGTGCACGCGAATGCACCGTACTGACCGGCATGGTTCGTGGGAAGTACTCCCCTCGTCTGGACCAGGTTAGGGCAGCCCCGGCCAGGACAACAACTCGACCCGGCAGGTCGGTGCGTCCGCGTCGTGGATCGGGTCCGCCACGGCGGTCCCGGCGACGCGCGACACCGCGTGGCGCCCGGGGATCACCGCGCCAGCCTGCGCAGCAGCACCCGCCCGAGCGCCTCCAGCGGGCCCCGGCCGAACCGGGTGCTCCACCAGTGGGCGGCCAGGACCAGCACCCCGCAGACCGCCACCCAGAGGCCCAGCACCCACCAGGGCGCGACATCCCGCCAGGCCCAGGCGAGCCCCAGGCCCCACCCGTAGCAGACCACCACGCAGAGCACGTTCTGCAGCACGTAGCAGGACAGCGCGCTGCGCCCCACCGCCGTCAGCCCGGCACTCACCCGGCCCGGCCCGGACCGCTGCCTGCGGGGACCACCGGTCCGCCGACGGTCGAGCACGACACCGACCAGCCCGAGGTAGCCCAACGCCACCAGCGGCGCGCAGACGTAGCGGTCCAGCAGGAACCAGTCCGGCCCGGCCAGGGTGGTCGCCACGTTCAGCGGCAGCCCGACACCCAGCCCGAGCCACAGCAGGCGGCGGCGCCACGCCCGGCCCCGGTCGTCGTCGCCGAAGGCGCCGGCCCGGAACAACCGGACCCCGAGCAGGAAGAGGAAGACCAGCAACCCGGCGGCGAGGATCGGTTCGGCGCGCAGCGCCAGCAGGTTGGCCAGCCGGAACCCGACCTGGTCGGGCCAGCCCTGCACCGCGAAGAGCCGCTCCGCCTCGGCGAGGGCCCCGTCCCCGCCCCGGGCGCTCCCCGGCG
Source organism: Micromonospora rosaria (assembly GCF_001567585.1). GTDB lineage: Bacteria > Actinomycetota > Actinomycetes > Mycobacteriales > Micromonosporaceae > Micromonospora > Micromonospora rosaria. The sequence continues at coordinate 7,435 of NZ_LRQV01000149.1, read as the reverse complement.
GGGCCCCGACCAGGGCCAGGGTGAGCAGCGCCATCAGGGCCAGATGCAGCCCGCCGGCGAGGTACATGGCCACCCGCCGGACCCGCTCGGTACGGGCCAGCAGCCAGGCCACCAGCAGCGCGGTGACCGCGTACCCCATCAGCACGTCGAAGGCGAAGACCAGGACGAAGTGCAGGGTGCCCTCGACGAACAGCAGCAGCGCCCGCCAGCCGTACCGGCCGGGCCACCCGCTGCCCCGGGCCAGCGCCGCGCGGTGCTGGATCGCCAGCCCGACGCCGAAGAGGATGGTGAGCAGGGCGAGGAACTTGCCGTTGGCGAGGAACCGGAACACCCCTTCGACGGCGGCGGCGACCGGCTGCCCCCCGGCCAGCGGGACGCCGGCCGACACACCGGCGACGTCGAGCAGGACGCGGGCCTCCGCGCCGGGGGTGGCGAAGATCCAGACGTTGGTCGCCAGGGTGCCCAGGATGGCGACGCCCCGGAGGACGTCGAGCAGGGCGACCCGGGGCGGGGCGACGACCCCGCCGGTGGTGGTCACGGCGGCGGTCATCGGGCATCCCCTCGCGTGGTCCGGCAGACCCGGTCAGCCTGTCAGCCGGACCGCCCTCGACCCTCCTCCCGCCCGCCGATATCGGCATGCTGCTTCCGACGGATCCCGGCCGCCTCGAACGTCGCACCCCGCCACGCCCGCCGACGGCGGGTGGGTCACCGGCCCCGCAGGGCGGTACCGGGGGCCAGGGCCGGCTCGACCATGTCCCGGTAGTCACGCGGGAGCCGGGTCACCACCTCGTCGAACTCGCCGCCGGCGATCGCCTCCCGCAGGGTGGTGAAGACCGCGCGGACGGCGTCGCGGGCGGTGCTCTCATCGACGCCGGCCCGCCGGCTCACCCGGGCCACGAACTCGGCCGCGCCGAACCGGTCGGCCGCCTCCGCGCCCGCGCCCGGCTTCAGGGCCAGTTGCAACGGCGCGGGCAGTTGCGCGGCGAGGTCCAGCACCTCCCCACCGGTCAGCCGCTCCGCCAGGGTCTCCAGGGTCGCCCGGGTCCGTTCGACCGCGTCCGTGGAGGACGCCCGGGTCCGCCGGGCCACCTGGTCGACGAAGGTGTCGTAGTTCATCCGCCCCTGCTCCTTCGGCTGGTCGCCGCCCGCCGCTACCCGGTCCCCGCCACTGCGGCGGGTGCCTCGGGTACCCGTGCGGGGGACCCGGAAACCAGGGGCACCGGCCGGGCGTCCAGTGGGCGGGATCGCCGGGGTCGGGGCGCGTGACCGGCGGCGGGGTGGGTAACCGCGGCCGGTCGTGACCGGATCCGCTGACCACGAGGAGCCCCACCATGGCGAGTTACACCGAGGTGTTGCAGTACCTGTCCGCTCTGGACTATCCGGCCGGGAAGTCCGACGTGATCCGGGAGGCGGAGCGGGAGGGCGCCCCGACGCACGTGCTCCAGGCCCTGCGCGCCCTGCCCCCGGTGGAGTACGCCAACGGCACCGAGGTGGCCCGGTCGGCCGACGTCGACGCCGCCCCGGAGGTCGACGCGCCGCAGCGGGCGGCCCAGGCCCGGGACAAGCGCCACCAGCGTGTCTCCCAGCACCTGCGCAGCATCTGAGCCGCGCGGGCGAGGCCGGAACGGACCGGCGCCCCGGTTCGCGAACCGCGAACCGGGGCGCCACAGGGAAACCAGTCCCTGGCCGGGTCGACACCCGAACCGGGTGACGACCGCCAGGCGGATGATCGCCCGAACCGGGCGGGCATCGCTGCCGTAGCCAGCATACGTGGCACCATCGTCCTAACGGCTGAAATTGGCGGAACTGTGTGGCAGCCCACGTTCGTGATCACGCCGATGGTCGGTGCTGTCCACGCAGGTCGCAGGTTGGGTGCCACAGCGGGGTGCCCGGAGGGCCGATCGCTCACCGCCGCCGCTGCCCGGCCCTCACCCGGTCAGCTCCGCGTACCGCTTCTCCAGGTCGACCCGGGCGAGGGCGCCCACCAGCCAGGCGAGGCGTTCGGACTCGCCGCTGCCGGCCAGTCCGGCCAGGTCATCGGCCGACCGGCCCAGCCCGAGCCGGCGGGCCGCCGCGAGCGCGTGCCGGTCGGCCACCGGGGCGACCTCCCGCCACAGTGCCTGGGCGTCCCGCAGGAACAGGTCCACCACCGAGGTGTCCACACCGGGCAGCTCGGCCAGCAGCGCGCGTTCCCGGGCCGGGTCCTGGTGCGCGGCCGAGCGCAGCCGGCGCAGGTCGCCCCGGTAGCGCTGCACGACCGTCCGGGCGAGGTCACCGAGGACGTCGGCGAGGGCGTCGACGTCGCCCCGCTGCCCGGTGTCGCGCAGCACCCGTACCCGGTCGGCGTGCAGCGAGCGGGCCATCCGGGCGGCGCTGTCCCAGCCCGCCTCGCGCAGCCCCCGCGCGCTGTCCAGCGCCCGCCGGAAGTCCCCGCGCCGGGCCAGCAGCACCGCCAGGCCGAGCAGTTGGAACAGGCTGGACGGGTTGTTGGTGACCGGGAAGCCGTACTGTTCGGCGAACCCGCGTCCACTGCCGGCGAGCCGGCGGACCAGACGCTTCTTGTCCTCGATGGTGGCGGTGGCGGTGGCAGTCTGGGTCGGCATGCTGGCGACTACCCGCACCGGCGGCGGCCACGCCTGCCGGACAGGCGGCACCCCGGTCCGGTGCGGGTCAGGGGTGGACGCCGCCGTGCCGGTCCCGGACCTTGAGCCGGGTGGTGGGCAGCGCCGGGGCGGGCAACGGTGGGGCGGGGTCGTCGGCGACCGTCCCGAACCGGGCCGCGCCGGCCATCCAGTCCTCCCGGGCGGCGACGACCTCCTCGTGCGAGCGCCCGACGAAGTTCCACCACATCACCAGCGGCTCCTCGAAGGGCGTCCCGCCGAGCAGCAGCACCCGGCTGCCGGGGGCGGCCCGCAGCGTGAGCGCGGCCCGACCGGTCCCCAGGTAGAGCAGCGCGCCGACGTCCACCGACACGCCGTCGACCTCGGCCGTGCCGGACATGACCAGCAGGCCGTACTCGAAGTCGCGGCGCAGCGGCACGGTGGCCGGCGCCGGGCCGGCGACCGTGAGGTCGACGCCGACCAACGGCGTGTGCGTGACCGCCGGTGACACCACGCCGTCGAGGTCGCCGACCAGCACCCGGCCGGTGAGCTCACCGGCGTGCCAGGTGGGCAGCTCCGCGTGGTGGGCGAAGTCGGCCGCGCCGGCCCGGGCCGGGTCGGGCAGGGCCACCCAGAGCTGCACGCCGTGCATCACCGGGGGACGCGCCTCGGGAGAACGTTCGGAGTGGGCGATACCGTGCCCGGAGGTCATCACGTTGAGCTGGCCGGGCCGGATCGGCTGCACGTTGCCGAGGCTGTCGCGGTGCAGGATCTCCCCCTCCAGCAGCCAGGTGACGGTCTGCAGGCCGGTGTGTGGATGCGGGGGGACCTCCATGCCGGGCCGCCGGGCGACGTCGTCGGGCCCGAAGTGGTCGACGAAGCACCAGGCGCCGACCATCCGGCGCTGGCGCTGCGGCAGCAGCCGCCGCACGGTGGTCCAGCGCCCGAGCGGCACGTCGTGGCCGGGCAGCAGGACGCTCGCGGGGTCGGTCGGGACGGTGCCGGCGGGCCGGGTCGAGGCCGGCAGCGATTCGGTGCGCTCCACCACCCTGACTGTACGCTCAGCTCGCGCCGACGGTCACCACGTTCGCCCCGGCGACCAGGTCGACCCAGATCCGGTCGGCGACCGTGTCCCAGTGCGGGGAGCTGACCACGGCACCGGCCGCGATGCCGGCCTGCCGCTGGTCGTAGACCCGGATGGTGCCGGCGCCGGAGGCGGCGCGGACCCGGGCCGGTGGGTCGCCGGCCACCCGGATCAGCAGTTCGTTGACCCCGCCGGTCATCCGGACCGGGAGCGTGCCGGTGACCCGGGGCAGCCGCAGGTCGACACGGGTCGCGCCGCCGAGCAGGTCGACCCCCGCGCTGCGGCCCCCGCTGAGGTCGAGCACCTGGTGGTCGACGCCGCCGGTGATCTGGAGCCGCCAGTCGACCCGGGAGTTGAGGGCCACGTCGACGACGCCGGGACCGGGGCGGGTACCGCGCTTGACGTGCAGCCGGACCTGGTCGCCGAGGACCCGTGGTGCCGGGTCGACGCCGGATTCGGCCGGGCTGCCGATGCGGTACAGGTCGTCGCCGAGGTCGGCGGTGCGCAGCGAGAGGGTGGCCAGTCCGTCGACGAGTTCGAAGGTGGCCCGGCGGCGGCCGTCGAGCGGTGCGGTCAGCACCCCGGCCGGGCCGGACTGCGCCGCGACCACGCCCCCGGGACCGTCCTCGCCGGCGTTCGCGCCGGTCGCCGGGCGGCCGGCACCGGAGAAGGTCACCCCGGCCGGGTTCGGGTCGGTGAGCGTCGCCGCCACCGCCGCGGCCCCCAGGACGAGGACCAGCGCGACGGCGGCGGTGAGCAGCCGGGTGCCCCGGGACCAGCGGGCCCGGGGCGGGGCTCCCCCGGTCGCCGGTTCCCCGGCCACCTCGATGATCACCCCGGGCGGCGGGTCCACCGGCCCGGCGGCGGGGTCGCCGCCGCTGCGGCCGGTCGGCGGCTCGGCCCCAGGGGTTCCGGCGGCGGGGCTGCCGGGGCCGGCGGCGGTGGTACCGGCGGCGTGGACCGGCTGGCTGTCGACCGCGACGGGGGCACGGCGGGGAGCGGGCGCCCGTCCGACGGCGGGGGTCAGGCGGAGCACCTCGGCCGGTTCGCCGGTACGGGCCGGCAGGACGATCTCGATCGTCGGCTGGTCGTCGTCGACACCCGGCCGGTCAGCGCCCGGCACCGGTGTCGTCGCCGGCCGCCGGTACATGTCGTGGTACGACACTCGCCTCCCCTTTCCCGGTCCCCTGTGGTGGTACGTGCCCGGGAAGGCTTCGGATCAATCCGACGCTGGCCGGCACCCCGGGTACGGGTGCCGGCCAGCGGTCGTGCGCGTCTGCGGTGGTGTGCGGTGGTGCGTCAGCTGTTCCAGTACTTGGCGACCAGGTCGGCGGCCTGCTTCTCCCACTGCGCGTAGTGGTCCGGGAACGCCGACACCTGCACCGTCTGCGCGGCCTTCGTCAACGGCATACCCTCCCAGCCGTCGACCTGCTTCAGGCCCTTCAGGAACGCCAGGGTCGAGTACTCCGGGTCGGTGATCTGCTCCACCGTGCCCCAACCCGACGACGGACGCTGCTGGAACAGGCCCTGCGAGTCGTGGTCGTTGCGGTCACCCAGATGACCCAGGTTCTCCAACTTCGACTCCTGCAGCGACGTGGCGATCGCCACCACCGCAGCCCGCTCGTCCATCCCGGCCTTCTTCGTCGCCGCGATGATCGCCTTCGTGTTCGCCACCTGCTCCTCGTTCAGGTCGATCCGCGACTGACCCGCCGGCTCACCATGCGGCAGCAACACCGCCGTGTCCGGCCGGCTCTCCGCCACCGCCACCGCCGAACCGGTCACCGGAGCCGCCTGCACCTCGACCACCGGACCAGCGAACACACCACCGGCAAAAGCCAGACCAGCAACACCCAACACACTCCGACGAATAATCGAGTTCATGACCAGCTCCATTCGGGGGATCGTCGACACCCACACCAGGGGACGCGGGCGCACGAGCACCGTCAGGGGCGCTCACTGAAGTCCAAAGGGGGGAAAGAAACCAGCGCGGGAACTCGCGGGGGCGGCTCACCACGCCGGGCCCAGATGTAACGACCGGCCGGCCACCATCATTCCGGCGGCCCGGCCCCCACCCCCGCCAGGCGAGAAGGGGTGCCCTGCTCGGTCGTACGCCAGGTATAACGACCCCACCCCCACCGCCATTCCAGCCGACGGGTGCCCCCGACCACACCGCCGAACCGGACATCCGACGCAGCGTGGCGGTGGCCGGACGGCGGTCACCAGGGCTGAACCGGACGGCGGTGGGAACCCGTACCCGGGGCCGGCCACCGGATCGCGCCGACGCGACGGTGACGACGGGGCCGCCCCGCGTCGGAAGGGATGTGTCGGACATGCCGGAGGCCGTTGAGACGGTGTTCGCCACGGTGGTCACCCGGAACCCGGGTGAGCCGGAGTTCCATCAGGCGGTCCGGGAGGTGCTGGAGAGCATCGGCCCGGCGTTGGCCCGCCACCCCGAGTACGCCGACGCCCGGATCGTCGAGCGGATCTGCGAACCGGAACGGCAGTTCATCTTCCGGGTGCCGTGGGAGGACGACCACGGCCGGATCCGGGTCAACCGGGGCTTCCGGGTGGAGTTCAACAGCGCGCTCGGCCCGTTCAAGGGCGGGTTGCGTTTCCACCCCTCGGTGTACCTGGGGATCGTGAAGTTCCTCGGGTTCGAGCAGATCTTCAAGAACGCGCTGACCGGGCTGCCGATCGGTGGGGGCAAGGGCGGCGCCGACTTCGACCCGAAGGGCCGCTCGGACCGCGAGGTGATGCGGTTCTGCCAGAGTTTCATGACCGAGCTGTACCGGCACATCGGCGCGCTGACCGACGTCCCGGCCGGGGACATCGGGGTGGGCGGCCGGGAGATCGGCTACCTGTTCGGCCAGTACAAGCGGATCACCAACCGGTACGAGTCCGGGGTGCTCACCGGCAAGGGGCTGGCGTACGGGGGCGCGCAGGTACGGACCGAGGCGACCGGGTACGGGGCGGCCTTCTTCGCCGAGGAGATGCTCCGGCAGGCCGGCGACAGCCTGGACGGCAAGCGGGTGGTGGTCTCCGGCTCCGGCAACGTGGCCACCTACGCGATCCAGAAGGTGCACCAGCTCGGCGGCACGGTGGTGGCCTGCTCCGACTCGGGTGGGTACGTGGTGGACGAGAAGGGCATCGACCTGGCGGTGCTGCGGGACCTCAAGGAGGGCCGCCGGGCCCGCCTGGACGACTACGTGCGGCACGTGCCGCACGCGGTGGCGGTCGCCGGCCGTACCGTCTGGGAGGTGCCCTGCGAGGTGGCCCTGCCGTGCGCGACGCAGAACGAGATCGGTGGCGCGGAGGCCGCGCGGTTGGTCGCCGGGGGCTGCCTCGCGGTGGTGGAGGGGGCGAACATGCCGACCACACCGGAGGCGGTCCGGATCCTCGGCCGGGCCGGGGTGCGGTTCGCCCCGGGCAAGGCCGCCAACGCCGGCGGGGTCGCGGTGAGCGCGCTGGAGATGCAGCAGAACGCCAGCCGCGAGTCGTGGACCTTCGCCGAGTCGGAACAGCGGCTGTGGGAGATCATGCGCGACATCCACGCCCGCTGCTGGGCCACGGCCGAGGAGTACGGCCTGCCCGGTGACTACGTGGCCGGGGCAAACATCAACGGGTTCCGTCGGGTGGCCGAGGCGATGCTGGCCCACGGCCTGGTGTGAGACGCGACTGGCCGGTGTCCCCGTGACGGGGACACCGGCCAGAACACCTCTCACGTCAGCTCTTCCAGTGCTCGGCGACCAGG
>NZ_LRQV01000148.1 GCF_001567585.1 Micromonospora rosaria | reverse complement strand
GCCGACGGAAACGGCTCGGGCGGCGCGGGGTGCGACCATTCGTCATTCGGGGGTGAGCCGGACCCGGCGCAGCAGTTGGGCGTTGAGCGCGACCACGATGGTGGAGGCGGACATCAGCACCGCCCCGACCGCCGGGCTGAGGGTGACCCCGGCCCAGGCCAGGGCACCGGCGGCCAGCGGCAGCGCGACCACGTTGTAGCCGGCCGCCCAGGCCAGGTTCTGGAGCATCTTGCGGTACGAGGCGCGGGACAGCCGGATCACCGCCGTGACGCCGCGCGGGTCGGAGGAGGCCAGCACCACCCCGGCCGACTCGATCGCGACGTCGGTACCGGCGCCGATCGCCAGTCCGACGTCGGCACGGGCCAGCGCCGGGGCGTCGTTGACGCCGTCGCCGACCATCGCCACCCGCCGGCCCCGGGCCTGCAGGTCGGTCACCGCCCGGTCCTTGTCGGCCGGCAGCACCTCGGCGAAGATCTCGTCGACGCCGGGGCGGAAACCCAGCTCGGCGGCGACCGCCTCGGCCACCGGCCGGGCGTCCCCGGTGAGCATGGCGATCGTGCCGATGCCCTGGTCCCGCAGCTCGGCGACGGCCCGCCGGGCCTCCGGCCGGACCTCGTCGGCGAGGGCGAACGCACCGACGACCACCGCCGGGCCGGTGGCACCCGCTGGGGGGTCGGTGGTGGGGAGCCGGAGCAGGTACAGCACGGCCGCGCCCCGGGTCGACCACTCGCGGGTGGTGGCCCGCAGGTCGGCGGGGACGGTGGCGGCCAGCTCGGTCAGCAGCGCGGGGCCGCCCACCGCGTACCCGGTGCCGTCGACGGTGGCGCGGACCCCACGGCCGGGCAGCGAGCGGAAGTCCCGGGCCGTCGCCCGCAGACCGCGCTCGCCGGCCCGGGCCACCAGCGCCCGCGCCAGCGGGTGCTCGCTGTCGGCCTCGACCGCGCCGGCCAGGCGCAGTGCCTCGTCCTCGTCGAGGGTGCCGGTGGCGGCGATCCCGGTGACCGTGTGCGCCCCCTTGGTGAGGGTGCCGGTCTTGTCGAACAGGACCGCGTCGACGGTCCGCATCCGCTCCAGGGCGTACCGGTCCTTGACCAGGATGCCGGCCCGCGCGCCGAGCGCCGTGGAGAGGGCGATCACCAGCGGGATGGCCAGTCCGAGGGCGTGCGGGCAGGCGATCACCAGCACCGTCACCGTGCGGACCACCGCCTCGTCGAGATCGCCGAGCGCCCACCAGAGACCGAAGGTGACCACGGCGGTGGCGGTGGCGACGAAGAACAGCAGCGCGGCGAACCGGTCGGCGAGCACCTGGGCCCGGCCGCTGGCGGCCTGCGCCTGGGCGACGAGCCGGCCGATGCCGGCCAGGGCGGTCTGCTCGCCGACCGCCTCGACGCGGATCCGCAGGGCGGAGTCGGTGGCGACGGTGCCGGCGACCACCCGTCCGCCCACGGTACGGGCCACCGGGCGGGACTCCCCGGTGATCATCGACTCGTCGAGTTCGGCGGTGCCGTCGACGATCCGACCGTCGGCCGGTACCCGTCCCCCGGCCCGGACCAGCACCAGGTCGCCGACGCCCAGCGCCGGCACCGGTACCCGGTGGACCGTGCCGTCGGGGTCGATCCGCTCGGCGTCGTCGGGCAGCAGGGTGGCCAGCGCCGCGAGGGCGCCCCGGGCCTGCCCGATCGCCTTCATCTCCTGCCAGTGCCCGAGCAGCATGATGGTCACCAGCGCGGCCAGTTCCCACCAGAAGTCCAGGTCGAAGACGCCGAGGCTGGTGGCGACCGAGGCCAGGTAGGCGACCACGATCGCCATCGAGATGAGCAGCATCATGCCCGGGGCGCGGTCCCGGACCTCGCGGACCCCGCCGACCAGGAACGGCCACCCGCCGTAGCCGAAGACCACCGTGCCGAGCACCGGTCCGACCGCGTCGATGCCGGGAAAGTCCAGCGAGTACCCGAACCAGTCCATCACCATGTGGCTGGTGAGCACGATCGGCACGGTCAGCGCCAGGCTGAGCCAGAACTTCCGGCGGAACTGCTCGGGATCGTGCCCGGCGTGCGTGTCGTGCCCCGCGTGCGTGTCGTGGCCGGCGTGCGTGTCGTGGCCGTGATCCATCTCCGCCACCTCCACTCCGACCATATACCCCCCGGGGGTTATAGGTCAGGGTTGTGTCGGGTGGGCCACGGCACGCCCGACCGTGAGGACCCGGCCGGGCAGGTGGCGCAGGCGTCGGTCCGCGTACCGGGGCGCCCGTCGCCGGGGTGCCTGGTACGCGGACCGGCACGGCCTATCGGACGGCGAGCGGACCGGAGGGTACCGGCCCCGCGACCGACGCGACGTCGACGTCGTCGGGTGACGGACCGGGACACCAGCGGTCCCGGTCGGGCAGCGCCCCGGTGGTGAGGAACGTGGTGGCGATGCCCGCGGCGCACGGCCCGGACCGGATGCCGTACACGCCGTGCCCGCCCGCGTCCTGGGTGACCATCGCCGCCCGCCGGTCCAACGCCCGACGCATCCCGAGCGCGCCCCGCCAGCCGGTGGACGGGTCACGCAGGTTCTGCAGGATGAGCACGTTGCGCGGCCCCTCGCCGGTCACCGCCACCGGCGGCTCCAGTGGCCGGTACGGCCACGACGCGCACGGCCACACGTTGGCCGGCATGCCGGCGGTGACCGGGAACAGCCGGCGGTCGACGGCCACGCTGCGGGCGTACGAGTCGACGTCGCGCGGCCACGCCACGTCGCCGCAGGCGACCGCGTAGAGGACGGCGATGTTGTTGTCGGCCGGCACCTGGGCGGCCGGCACCCGGGCTGCCGGCGCCGCGCGCCGCAGCGCGGGCAGGGCCGCCGGTGGCCTCGCCTGGGCGAGTTCCCACCAGATCGCGGCGAGCTGCGGAAAGTTGCCGTCCCGGTACAGGAGGGAACGGGTCATCTCGCGGTAGATGGTGCCGGTGACCACGAGACCGGGTACCACGAGAGGGTCGCGGTCCAGCGCCGCCGCGGTCGCGACGTAGGTCTCGGTGACCGCGGCCGGCGTCGCGCCCAGCCCGTACTCGTCGTGACGGGCGGCCAGCCAGCCGGTGAAGTCGGGGAAGCGCACCGCCACGGACGGGCCCCACTGCCGGAAGACGCCGCGCCAGATCCGGTTCGGGTCGACCGCGCTGTCCAGGATGATCCGGTCGCCGTGGGCCGGGAACAGCGAGAGGTAGACCGCGCCGAGGTAACTGCCGTAGGAGTACCCGAGGAACGACAGCTTCGGCTCACCGAGCGCGGCCCGGATGCGGTCCATGTCGCGGGCGGTGTTGGCGGTGGTGATGTACGGCAGCAGCTCGCCGGAGTGTGCCGCGCAGGCGCGCGCCGTCGTCCGCGCGAACTCGACGTTGCGGGCGATCGACCCGTCCGGCGCCGGGTAGGGCAGGGCGAGCTCGGCCATCGTGGCCGGGTCCGTGATGCCGCAGGTGATCGGGGTGCTCGCCCCGACGCCGCGCGGGTCGAACCCGATCAGGTCGTAGCGGGCCAGCACCTCGGCCGGCAGCACGGCGGCGAGGAAGCTCGGCATGTCGAGCCCGGAGCCGCCGGGCCCGCCCGGGTTGGACAGCAGGATGCCGCGCCGCAGCCCCGGCTCGGCGGCGGCGATCCGCGAGATCGTGACGTCGATCTGGCGGCCGTGCGGCCGGCGGTGGTCCAGCGGCAGGCGCAGTGTGGCGCACTCCTGGCGGGCGTCGCGCCCGGCACCTGCGGCCGGCGGCGGGCAGCCACCCCAGACCGGCCCGGCCGGTGCGGCTGGCGGGGCCGTCGCCCCTGCCGGAACCGCCGGGGCGAGCGTGGCCACGAGCAGGGCCACCGCGACGAGCACCGGTGAGCGCCGCCTCCGCCAGCGGGTCGAGCTTTCCTGGTCGAGCACCGGGCACCCCCGAATCATCGATGGCTGCGATGGTCGTCACGCCGTTGTGGAACGGTATGGCTGCTGGCGAGGGGAGTGTGTGGCGGACCGGGAGGTGTCCGGAGGATCTCCCGGTGGGTGCGGTCGATCCGCCACCGGATCGTGGCGGATGACGTCGAACGGCGGGCCGAGGAAATCCCGCACATTCTGGTGACGGAGAGCCAGCCTCCCCCACCCCCGAGGGTAACGCTGGGGGAGGCTGTCGGGTACGGCCCCTCACTCTCCTTCCGGGTCGGGTGTGGCACGGGGTCGGCCGGGTCCGCGCATCCGGCCGACGCCCCCGGGCAGCCGGCCGGCGTCGGCGAGAGCCTTGCGCAGGAGGTACTCGATCTGGGCGTTGGTGCTGCGGAACTCGTCGCCGGCCCAGCGCGCGAGCGCGTCGTGCACGGCGGGATCGAGCCGGAGGAGGAGTTTCTTCCGTTCGGCAGCCATGTGTCTAGGAGTAGAGGGTGCCCGCGTTGACCACGGGCTGGGCGTCCCGGTCGCCGCACAGCACCACCAGCAGGTTGCTGACCATCGCGGCCTTGCGTTCCTCGTCGAGGTCGACGACGTGGTTCTCGGAGAGGCGGACCAGGGCCATCTCCACCATGCCCACGGCGCCCTCGACGATGCGGGTACGGGCCGCGACGATGGCGTTCGCCTGCTGCCTGCGCAGCATGGCGTGGGCGATCTCGGGTGAGTAGGCGAGGCGGGTCAGCCGGGACTCGATGATCTTCACTCCCGCCGCGGCGACCCGGACACCGACCTCTTCCGACAGCCGGGCGGTGATCTCGTCGGCGTTGTCGCGCAGGGACATCCGGGTGCTGTCGTGGGAGTCGTAGGAGTAGCTGTTGGCGATGTGCCGGACGGCGGTCTCGGTCTGGATGGCGACGAACTCGATGAAGTCGTCGACCTCGAAGACGGCGCGGGCGGTGTCCTCGACCTGCCAGACGACGACGGCGGCGATCTCGATGGGGTTGCCGTCGGCATCGTTGACCTTGAGCATGTCCGTCTCGTGATTGCGGATGCGGGTGGAGACCTTGCGCCTGGCGGTGAGCGGGTTGACCCAGCGGAGCCCGTCGGTGCGGACGGTTCCGGTGTAGCGGCCGAGAAGCTGAAGGACGCGCGCCTCACCGGGGGCGACCGGAGTGAGACCAGCCAGCGCGATCAGGGCGGCCAGCCCGAACAGGAGGCTGAGACCGATGAGGCTTGCGCCGACCACGCCGCCCTCCTGCCGCACGCCGACGACGAAGACGGCGACGCTGAGGACGAGCACCAGGATGGACGCGGCGAGGACCGGCCAGCCCGAGGCGCCCCGGGCGATGCGCTCGCGCACCTGCGGGGCGGGCAGGTCGAGGTGTTCCGTCATGGCAGGGGCTCCTTCGTCGGGATGATGTCCTAACGCTAGCAAAGTGATATCACAATTCCAACCGTGCGGGCCGGACGCGACGGAAAACGCGACGGCCGGCACCGCCCGTGCGGGCGGTGCCGGCCGTCGCGGACCGGGTCAGCTCCGGCGGGGGCCGCTGCTGTCGCGGACCACGAGCACCGGCTCGACCTGCGCCGGCTCCGGACCGGTGGACCCGGCGGCGCCGAGCAGCGCCAGCAGGGCGGCCACGCACCGGCGGCCGACCTCGTCGAAGTCCTGGCGGACGGTGGTCAACGGCGGTGACAGGTACTCGGCCTCGGGGATGTCGTCGAAGCCGACCACGCTGACGTCCTCGGGCACCCGCACACCGCGCTGGTGCAGCGCGCGCAGCAGGCCGAGCGCCTGGTGGTCGTTGGCGCAGAAGACCGCGGTCACGTCCGGCCGATCGACCAGCGACTGCCCGATCTCGTACCCGGCGCGGGGGCTCCAGTCACCCGGGACGACCGCCGGCACCCGCCGGCCGGCCTGCTCCAACGCCAGCCGCCAGCCGTCGACCCGGTCCCGGGCCTCCAGCCAGTCCCGGGGGCCGGCAACGTGCCACACCGTCTCGTGCCCGAGCGCGAGCAGGTGCTCCACCGCGAGGCGGGCGCCGGCCACCTGGTCGACCGAGACGCTGGGCAGCTCGCCGGTGCCCCCACCGGACTCGACCACCACCGCCGGCACCCCGGTCGGCAGTCCGTGTACGGCCAGGGCCGCGGTCATCATCGGGGCGATGATGACCACCCCGGCCACCGACTGCTCGGTGAGCGCGTCGATGGCGGACTTCATCCCGGCGCGGTCGAGCCGCTCCAGGGTGACGATGTTGATGCCGTACCCGGCGGCGCGGGCGGCCCGCTCGATACCGAGCAGGGTGGCGGCCGGGCCGTACAGGATGGTGTCGAAGCTGACCACGCCGATCACCCGGGAGCGCCGCCCGGCCAGCCCCCGGGCCAGCGCGTTGGGCCGGTAGTTGAGCTGGTGCACCGCGCGCAGCACCCGTTCCCGGGTCTCCGGTCGGACACTCGGGTGGTTGTTGAGCACCCGCGACACCGTCTGGTGCGAGACCCCGGCGAGCCGGGCGACGTCGCTCATCACCGCGGCCCGTACGACCGGCTGCTGCCCCATGCCTCATCCCCCTCGCCGCCATCGTAGCCCGTGGTGATCAACATCGACGGGCGCCGAGGCCCGCCACGCCGCCGGCCCGCCCGGCGGGCCCGACCCGGCGGTCGGGCGCGCCGGAGCGCCGGGTCGGGCCACCGTGGTCCCGTCAGAATCCCCGGGCCAACCGGTAGTAGGCCTGGTTCCAGCGCAGCTCCTGGGCGAACCGGCGGGGGGTGGTGCCGGCGTCGATGACCACCAGTTCGGTGGCGACCATCTCGGCCAGGTCGTGCAGCTCCTCCACCCCGACCGCCTGGGACAGCACGGTGTGGTGCGGCGCCCCCGCGGTCAGCCAGGCCTCCGCCGACGTGGCCAGGGACGGCCGGGGCCGCCACACCGCCCGCGCCACCGGCAGCTTCGGCAGCGGCTGTGGCGGCTCCACCACGTCGATCTCGTTGGCGACCAGCCGGAACCGCTCCCCCATGTCGGCCAGGCCGGCCACCACGGCCGGGCCCGGCTGGGCGTCGAACACCAGCCGCACCGGGTCCTCCCGGCCGCCGATACCCAGCGGGTGGATCTCCACGGTCGGCGTGCCGGCGGCGATGCTGGGGCAGACCTCCAGCATGTGCGCGCCGAGGATCACCTCCTGGCCGGGCGTGAGGTCGTAGGTGTAGTCCTCCATGAACGAGGTCCCGCCGGTGGCGCCGACCGACATCGCCTTGAGCGTGCGGACCAGCACGGAGGTCTTCCAGTCACCCTCGCCGCCGAAGCCGTACCCGTCGGCCATCAGCCGCTGCACCGCGATGCCCGGGAGCTGCCGCAGCCCGCCGAGGTCCTCGAAGTTGGTGGTGAAGGCGCGGAACCCGCCGGCGGTGAGGAACTCCCGCAGCCCCGCCTCGATCCGGGCGGCGTAGCGCAGCGCGTCGTGCCGGTCCCCGCCGGGGCGCAGCCCGGCGGCCAGCCGGTAGCTGTCGTCGTACTCCTTGACCAGCTCGTCGACGCGCGCGTCGGATACCTCGTCCACGACCGCCACCAGGTCGTTCACGCCGTAGGTGTTGACCGAGACGCCGAAGCGCAGCTCCGCCTCGACCTTGTCCCCCTCGGTGACCGCCACGTCGCGCATGTTGTCGCCGAAGCGGGCCAGCCGCAGCGAACGCAGCTCCGCGTGGCCGACCGCCGCCCGCACCCACGCCCCGATCCGGGCGCCCACCTCGGGGTTGCTGACGTGCCCGGCGACCGTCTTGCGGGCCACCCCGAGGCGGGTCTGCACGAACCCGAACTCCCGGTCGCCGTGGGCGGCCTGATTGAGGTTCATGAAGTCCATGTCGATGTCGGCCCAGGGCAGCTCGACATTGGCCTGGGTGTGCAGGTGCAGCAGCGGGGTCCGCAGCGAGTCCAGACCCGAGATCCACATCTTCGCGGGCGAGAAGGTGTGCATCCAGGCGATCACCCCGACCGCGCCCTGCACCGCGGCGTCCCGGCAGACGGCCAGGATCTCGGTACTGGAGGTGAGAACCGGCTTCCACACCACCCGGGCGGGGATCGCGGGGTCGGCGTCGAGCTGCGCGGCGATCTGCCGCGACTGCTCGGCCACCTGGCGCAGGGTCTCCGGGCCGTACAGGCCCTGGCTCCCGGTGAGGAACCAGACCTCGGCGGCCGGTGATGAGCTCGTCATGGGGTTGCCTTCCGATGGACGGGTGGGATCACTTCTTGCGGATGCCGACGAGGCGTTGGAGCAGGATGAACGCGAACAGCAGGCCACCGATCACGATCTTGGTCCACCACGAGTTGAGCGTGCCGTCGAAGGTGATCAGGGTCTGGATCACGCCGAGGACAAGCACCCCCAGGACGGTGCCGAACACGTAGCCGGAGCCGCCGGTGAGCAGGGTGCCCCCGATGACGACCGCCGCGATCACGTCCAACTCCATGCCCACGGCGATCAGCGGCGCCCCGGAGAGGGTGTAGAAGGAGAGCATGATGCCGCCGATCGCCGAGCAGAGCCCGCTGATGGTGTAGACGGCGATCTTGGTACGGGCCACCGGCAGCCCCATCAGCAGCGCCGACTGGGGGTTGCCGCCGATGGCGTACACGTTGCGGCCCAGCCGGGTGTACGCCAGCACGAAGGCCGCGAGCAGCACCACCGCCACGGCGATCAGGACGCTGATGCTGACGAAGCTCTCCCCGATCCGGATGCGCTCCTGGGCCATCGTGGTCCAGAACCCGTCGGTGATCGGGATCGAGGACGCGCTGATCCAGGTGCACATGCCCCGGGCGAAGAACATCCCGGCCAGGGTGACGATGAACGGCTGGATGTCGAAGAAGTGGATCACACAGCCCATCGCGAACCCAAGGGTCGGGCCGATCAGCAGCGCGATCAGCAGCACCAGGGCGGGCGGCAGCCCCGAGCGCAGCAGCGAGGCCGAGACCATCGCGGTCATCGCCACCACCGAGCCGACCGACAGGTCGATCCCGCCGGTGAGGATCACGAAGGTCATGCCGACCGCGACCACGAGCAGGAAGCCGTTGTCGATGAAGATGTTGAAGACGACCTGGACGTTGGAGAAGGCGCGGTACTGCGAGACGCCGACGCCGTACATGACCAGCAGCAGGGCGAGGGTGGCCAGCACCGGCACGTGCCGCGGGGGCACCCGCCACCACGCCCGGTCGGCGCGTGCGGCCAGTGGTGTGGTGGTCATGCCGGGACCTGCTCCTTCTGCTGCTCGGCGGGGGTCGTCGGGGGGGTCGGGGTTGCGGCGCGCCGCCGCAGCCGGGCCCGGAAGGCCGGGGCCTGGATGAGGCAGACCACGATCACCACCACGGCCTTGAACAGCAGGGCCGTCTGCGGGTCGATGCTCATCGCGTAGACCGAGGTGGTGAGGGTCTGGATGAGCAGCGCGCCGACGATGGTGCCGCCGAGGTAGAACCGGCCGCCGGCCAGCGAGGTGCCGCCGATGACGACGGCGAGGATGGCGTCCAGCTCCACCCAGAGGCCGGCGGCGTTGCCGTCGGCGCTGGAGACGTTGGCGGTCATCATGAACCCGGCGATGCCGGCGCAGGCCGCGCTGACCACGTAGACCAGGAGCGTGATCCGCCGGGCCCGGACCCCGGCGAGCCGACTGGCCTCGGCGTTCCCGCCGACCGCCTCGATGATCATGCCGAGCGCGGTCCGCCGGGTCAGCACCGCCACCAGCAGCGTCACGGCGAGGGCGACGATGATCGCGAACGGCAGGCCGACCAGGTGCCCGACCCCGATCGTCCGGTACGGGTCGCTGTTGACGGTGATGATCTGCCCCTGGGTGACGAGCTGGGCCAAACCCCGCCCGGCGACCATCAGGATCAGCGTGGCGATGATCGGTTGGATGCCGATCACCGCGACCAGCGTCCCGTTCCAGACCCCGAGCAGCAGGGCGACCCCGAACGCGAGGGCCAACGCGGTGACGACCCCGCCGAGACTGTTCTGGTCGGGCTGCTTGCTGATGTACAGGCAGGCCACCGCGCCGCTGACGGCCACCACCGAGCCCACCGAGAGGTCGATGCCGCCGGTGGCGATGACCAGCGACATGCCCAGCGCCACCAGGATCAGCGGCGCGCTGAGCCGGAGGATGTCGACCAGGCTGCCGTACAGGTGCCCGTTCTTCAGCTCGACGGAGAGGAAACTGGGCCGGTAGACGGTGTTCGCGGCGATCAGCAGCACCAGCACCACGAGCGGCCAGAACAGCCGGTGCCCGGTGACCGCCGGCAGCCGGCTCCGCAGGGTGCTCATGCCGGTGCTCCTTCCTCGTGGCCGCCGCTGGCGATGGCGTTCATGACCCGGTCGGCGTCGAGGGTGTCGTCGTTGGTGAGCTGGGTGACCATCTGCCGGTCACGCATCACCGCGACCCGGTGGCTGAGCCGCAGCACCTCCTCCAGCTCGGCGGAGATGAACAGCACGGCCATCCCGCCGTCGGCGAGCTTCACCACCAGCCGCTGGATCTCGGTCTTGGCGCCGATGTCGATGCCCCGGGTCGGCTCGTCGAGGATCAGCAGCCGGGGCTCGGTGATCAGCCAGCGGGCCAGCAGCACCTTCTGCTGGTTGCCGCCGGAGAGGTTGCGCACCGGCAGGTCCGGGTTGGCCGGACGGATGCTCAGCGCCTCGATCCAGCGCTGGACCAGCTCGTCCTGCCGGCGCCGGGGCACCGGACGCAGCCAGCCCCGGGCCGCCTGCATGGCCAGGATGATGTTCTCCCGCACCGTCAGCTCGCCGACCAGTCCCTCGGTACGGCGATTCTCCGAGCAGAAGGCGATGTTGCGGTCGATCGCGGCCACCGGGTTGCGGATCGTGGTCGGCGTACCGTCCACGGTGAGCTGCCCCTGGTCGGCGCGGTCGGCGCCGAAGAAGAGCCGGGCCACCTCGGTCCGGCCGGAGCCGAGCAGCCCGGCCAGCCCGACCACCTCGCCCTGGTGGATGGTGAGGCTGAACGGCGCCACCGAGCCGGTGCGGCCCAACCCCTCGGCCGTCACCAGTGGCGGGCCCGCGGCGACCGCCTCCGGGTCGTTGCCGGCGTCGGCGTCGATGCTCTCCAGCGCGTCGAGCTCCTTGCCGATCATCTTCTCGACCAGGGCGAGCTGCGGCAGCTCGGCGGTGGGCCATTCGCCGACCAGGCGGCCGTTGCGCAGCACGGTGATCCGGTCGGCGATGCCGTACACCTGGTCGAGGAAGTGGGTGACGAAGAGGATCGCGATGCCGTCGTCGCGCAACTGACGCATGATCCGCAGGAGCTGCGCGACCTCGTCGGCGTCCAGGCTGGAGGTGGGTTCGTCGAGGATCAGCACCCGGGCCCGCACGTCGACCGCGCGGGCGATGGCCACCATCTGCTGCACCGCGAGGGAGTAGCTGCCGAGCAGCTCCGTCACGTCGATGTGCAGGTCGATGCGGGCCAGCAGCTCGGTCGCCCGCCGGCGCATCGCGCGCCAGTCCACCACGCCGAGGCGGCGCGGCTCGCGGCCGATGAAGATGTTCTCCGCCACGGAGAGGTTGGGCAGGAGGTTGACCTCCTGGTAGACGGTGCTCACCCCGGCCGCGGTGGCCTGCATCGGGCCGGTGAAGGAGACCCGGGCGCCGTCGAGGGTGACGGTGCCGGCGTCGGTGCCGTACACACCGGTCAGCACCTTGATCAAGGTGGACTTGCCGGCGCCGTTCTCGCCCATCAGGGCGTGCACCTCACCGGGGAAGAGCCGGAAGTCGACGCCGTCGAGGGCGCGTACTCCGGGGAAGATCTTGCTGATCGCGGTCATCGTCAGGACCGGATGCCTCTGCGACATCCCACCAGCCCTTTCCTTCGCAGCGCCGGGGCCGCCGCGCGGGGCGCGCGGCGGCCCCGGTCGGTCAGTACTTCCGGGTGGGCAGGGCGGCCTTCGCCTGCTCCTGCGTAAACGTGGTCTCCTCGGTCTCGACACGGGTCGGCACCGACTCGCCGGCGTGCACCTTCTTCACCAGGTCCATGAGCTGGGGGCCGAGCAGCGGGCTGCACTCCGCGATGAAGTTGAACTTGCCGTCGGCGAGGGCCTGCATACCGTCCTTGACCGCGTCGATGGTGATGATGGTGATGTCCTTGCCCGGCACCTTGCCGGCCGCGGTGATCGCCTCCAGGGCGCCGAGGCCCATGTCGTCGTTGTGCGCGAAGAGCACGTCGATCTTCGGGTTGGCCTTGAGGAACTGCTCCATGACCTGCTTGCCGCCGGCCCGGGTGAAGTCACCGCTCTGCGAGGCGACGATCTTCAGGTTGGGGTTGGCGGCGATCGCCTCGGCGAAGCCCTTCTTGCGGTCGTTGGCCGGCGCCGAGCCGGTGGTGCCCTGCAGCTCGACGATGTTCACCGGGCCGGTGGCGGCCTTCTTCTCCTCCACCAGCCACTCGCCGGAGAGCCGGCCCTCCTTGACGAAGTCCGAGCCGATGAAGGTCTTGTAGAGGCTCGTGTCGGCCGAGTCGACCGCCCGGTCGGTGAGGATCACCGGGATGTCCGCGTCCTTGGCCTCCTTGAGCACGGTGTCCCAGCCCGACTCCACCACCGGCGAGAAGGCGATCACGTCCACCTTCTGCTGGATGAAGTTGCGGATCGCCTTGATCTGGTTCTCCTGCTTCTGCTGGGCGTCGTCGAACTTCAGCTCGATGCCGGCCTCCGCCGCGGCCTCCTTGACCGAGGTGGTGTTCGCGGTCCGCCAGCCGCTCTCCGCGCCGACCTGCGAGAAACCGAGGACGATCGTGCCGTTTCCGCTGCCGTCGCCGCCGTCGCCGCTGTCGCCGCCGGTGTCGCTGTTGGCACAGCCGACCAGGCCACCCGCCAGCAGACCGGCGGCCAGGAGGGTGCCGAGCCCGCGCCGGGTGAACGTACCGGTCTTCAACATCTGTTGGCTCCTTGAGGGGTGAGGTGGGGGTGTGAGCTCCCGGCCCGCCGCCGGGGGGCGACGGGCAGGGGTGGACCGCCGACGGTGGTGTGTGGCCGTCGACCGACCGGGGTGGACCGCCGGCGGTGGTGGTGCCGCCGACCGACTGGGAAGGCCGCCGGCGGTGGATCGGGCCGCCGACCGGCCGGGGGTACGCGCGGGGCGGGCGCCCTCAGGCCGTGCCGACCGGGGCGCCGGACTGCCCGTACACGTTCTGGTAGCGGTCGTGGAGGGAGTCGACGTGCTCGGCGGCGATCGGCACCGGCCGGCCGAGCGTGCGGGCGAGGTACATGGTGCGGGCGACGTCCTCGCACATCACCGCCGCCTTGACCGCCGCCCGGGCGTCCCGGCCGATGGTGAAGACGCCGTGGTTGCGCATCAGCACCGCCGGGGAGCGGTGCCCGGAGAGGGTGGCGACGATGCCCTTGCCGATGTCGTCCCCGCCGATCAGCGCGAACGGCCCGACCGGGATCTCGCCGCCGAACTCGTCGGCCTGGGCGGTGAGGTGGCAGGGGATGGCCTCGCCGCAGGCGGCCCAGGCGGTGGCGTACCCGCTGTGGGTGTGCACCACCCCGCCGACCTCCGGCATCGCCCGGTAGACGTAGGCGTGCGCGGCGGTGTCGCTGGACGGCGACAGGTCGCCGTCGACCACGACCCCGTCCAGGTCGCAGACGACCATGGTGTCGGGGCTCAGGTCGTCGTAGGAGACCCCGCTGGGCTTGATGACCAGCAGGTCCCGCCCCGGCACCCGGGCCGAGACGTTGCCGGCGGTCCAGGCCACCAGGTTGTACCGGACCAGTTCGCCGTGCAGGGTGGCGACCTGCTCGCGCAGCCGTGCCACCGCGGCGTCCCGCACGTCCCGCCCGCTCATGCCGTCACCTCGCCACGCTCGGCGCCGACCCGGCCGGCCGCGCCGGTGATCCGCTCGGTGCGCTCGCTCATGCCACCACCTCCAGGGGGGTCGCGGCCGGACCGGCCGCGTCGGGGTCCGCCGCCGTGCGGGCGGCGTTGCGGATGGCGCGCAGGCGCAGCAGCAGGTCGTCCGCGCCCCGGCCGAAGTGGTCGTGCAGCCGCCGGTACTCGGCGTACAGCGCGTCGTAGGCGCGGGCCCGCTCGGGGTCCGGCCGGTAGACGTCCCGGTCGACCCGGCCCATCGCCGCCGAGGCGGCCGGCACGTCGGGGTACGCGCCGGCGGCGACCGCCGCGTGGATCGCCGAGCCCAGCGCCGGACCCTGGGCCGAGCCGATGATCCCCAGTGGACGCCGGGTCACGTCGGCGTAGATCTGCATCAGCAGCGTGTTGCCGGTCAGTCCACCCGCGACGATCAGCTCGTCGACCGGCACCCCGGCCTCGGCGAACGCCTCGATGATCATGCGGGTGCCGTACGCGGTGGACTCCAGCAGCGCCCGGTACACGTCCGGCGGCCGGGTGGCCAGGGTCAGCCCGACGAGCACGCCGCTCAGGTCGTGGTTGACCAGCAGCGACCGGTTGCCGTTCCACCAGTCCAGGGCGACCAGGCCGTGCGCGCCGACCGGCTGGGCGGCGGCGGCCTCGGTCAGCGCCTCGTGCGAGGCGTACCCGGCGGGGGCGGCGTGCTGCACGTACCAGGCGAAGATGTCGCCGACGCCGCTCTGGCCGGCCTCGTAGCCCCAGTGGCCGGCGCTGATCCCGCCGTCGACCACGCCGCACATGCCGGCCACCTCGGCCAGCTCGGTGCCGTTGACCACATGGCAGGTGGAGGTGCCCATGATGGCGACCAGTCGACCCGGGTCGAGGGCCTGCGCGGCGGCGGCGGTGACGTGGGCGTCGACGTTACCGACCGCGACGGCGATGCCCTCGGGCAGGCCGGTCCAGGCGGCGGCCTGCGCGGTCAACCCGCCGGCCCGGTCGCCGAGCTGCGCCAGCGGCCCCTCGAGCTTGGCGACGAAGTCGGCGAAGCCGGGGTTCAGCGCGGCCAGGTACTCCGCCGACGGGTACCGGCCGTCCTGGTGGATGCCCTTGTAGCCGGCGGTGCAGACGTTACGGGTCTCGGTGCCGCAGAGCTGCCAGACGATCCAGTCGGCCGCCTCGATCCAGCGCTGCGCGCGGGCGTAGACCTCCGGGTCCTCCTCCAGGAGCTGGAGGCCCTTGGCGTACTGCCACTCGGCGGAGATCTTGCCGCCGTAGCGGCCGATCCACGGCTCGCCCCGGGAGTGGGCCAGGGCGTTGATCCGGTCCGCCTGGGGCTGGGCGGCGTGGTGCTTCCACAGCTTGACCCAGGCGTGCGGGCGGTGACGCAGCTCGGGCAGCTCGCAGAGCGGGGTGCCGTCGGCGAGGGTGGGCAGCACCGTGCAGGCGGTGAAGTCGATGCCGATGCCGACCACCCGTGCCGGGTCGACCCCGCTGGCGGCCAGCGCGGCCGGGACCGCCTGACGCAGCACGTCGCGGTAGTCGTCCGGGTCCTGCAGGGCCCAGTCGGCCGGCAGGGCCCGTCCGTCGGCCGCGGTGAGCTCCGCGTCCATCACCCCGTGCCGGTACGGGTGCACCGCCGTGCCCAGCTCGGCGCCGTCGCCGACCCGTACCACCAGTGCCCGACCGGACAACGTTCCGAAGTCGACGCCGATGACGTACCGGTCGCCGGGCTCCGCCGTAACGCTCATGTGAACCTCCGCTGACGCGCTGGGGCATAGTGTTAGCGCTCACATGACGACCCGTCAAGCCATCGACGGAAACATTGTCGAAACCGCGATCCGGCACTGCCCCCGCGACCGGGCCACACCTCGACGCGAGCCCGGCCGACGACCGGCGCACCCGCACTGATCTGCCGATCCTTCGACTACCCAGGCCAACAGCCACGGAGAGTGACGGCCACGGCACCGGCATCCGGAGCCGACCGGAGGCAGCTTAGCCCGACCAGCCCGGCGCCAACAGATCGGCGGTCGATGATGTTACCGGCACGCTTCACTGTGGCCGCTCCGACCACCCGCC
>NZ_LRQV01000147.1 GCF_001567585.1 Micromonospora rosaria | reverse complement strand
CCACCGGGCGGGTCGACGACCGGCCGACGAGCCGGCCGCCGTACCAGCTCAGGGGCGGGACCACGGCGGCGGTCAGCACCGCCGCGAGACCGAGCGCGGACGGCGGGCCGGGCGGCCCGAGGACGAGGACCCCGGTGGCCACGAGGAGCAGCCCGGCGGCGGCCAGCCGGCTGCCGGTCGGGCCGAGCCGGTGCGGCAGACCCCGTACCCCGGTCCGCGCGTCGTCGGCCAGGTCGGGCAGCACGTTGGCGAAGTGCGCCCCGGCGCCCAGGCAGGCCGCCGCCGCGACCAGCCAGAGCGGTGGGGTCGGCGCGCCGGGCAGGGCCAGCACGACGAACGCGGGCAGCGTGCCGAAGGAGAAGGCGTACGGCAGCACCGAGACCGGCGTCGACTTCAGCGGCCAGTCGTAGAGCAGGGCCGAGACCAGGCCGGCGGTCGCCCAGACCGCCGCCGTCGGGTTGGTGGTCAGCGCGAGCAGCGGGGTGGCCACGGCGGCGAGCAGCGCGGCCAGGGCGACCGTCCGGCGGCTGACCGTCCCCGCCGCCACCGGCTTGTCGGTCCGCCCCACCGCGTCGTCCCGCCCGGCGTCGAGCGCGTCGTTGGCCCAGCCGGTCGCGAGCTGGCTCGCCCCCACGGTGGCGGCCACCGCCACGATCCCGGCCGACCGGTGCCCGACACCCCAGGCGAGCAGGCCGGCGACCAGGGTGACCGCGGCGGTCGGCTCCGGATGACTGGCTTTGACCAGCCCTAACACCAAACGCGACATAAGAGAAGTCTGGTCGTTACCGGGGAGTCGTGCCACGCTCGGTGCCATGCGAGACGTGGGTGCGACCCCGCCGTCCGGCCGGCTGTCCCCGCCGCCCGATGCTTCCCGGCCACCGGACGAGGGCCCCGCCGGCTCGCCGCCGAGGGCCGGGCCGCCGGCCGACAGACCGCCCGGGACTGAGCCGCCCGGGACTGAGCAGCCCGGGACTGAGCCCTCCAGGACTGAGCAGCCCGGGGCCGTGCGGCCCCGGTCGTTGCCGCGCAACGACCCCCGGCAGTACGACGACCTCGCCGGTGAGTGGTGGCGGCCGGACGGCGCGTTCGCCATGCTGCACTGGCTGGCGCGGGCCCGTGCGGCGCTGGTGCCCCCGGCGTCCCGGCCCGACGCCCTCCTGGTCGACCTGGGCTGCGGGGCCGGGCTGCTCGCCCCGCACCTGGCCGGCAAGGGGTACCGGCACGTCGGGGTGGACCTCACCCGGTCCGCGCTGGAGCAGGCCGCCGCGCACGGGGTGACCGTGGTCAACGCCGACGTCACCGCCGTCCCGCTGGCCGACGGGTGCGCCGACGTGGTCGCCGCCGGGGAACTGCTGGAGCACGTACCCGACTGGCGGCGGGCGGTCGCCGAGGCGTGCCGGCTGCTGCGGCCCGGTGGCCTGCTGGTGCTGGACACCCTGAACGACACCGCGTTGAGCCGGCTGGTCGCGGTCGGGGTGGCCGAGCGGCTGCCCACCGTGCCCCGGGGCATCCACGATCCACGGTTGTTCGTGGACCACCGGGCGCTGATCGCCGAGTGCGCCCGGCACGGCGTCGCGCTGCGGGTGCGCGGGGTCCGGCCGGAGGTCTCGGGACTGGTCGGCTGGCTGGCCCGGCGGATGCTGCCCGCCGCCACCGCGGGTGGCCGGCCGCCGAGGATCGTGCCCACCTGGTCGACCGCGGTGTTGTACCAGGGACGGGGCGTCCGGCGTGGGTAGTGGGTAGCGGTGGCGCTGCCAGGGTAGAGGTGGGGACGCCCGAGAGGAGCGAGGATGACGGTGCACGCGCTGGAGACGGCCCGACGGTTGGCGCCGAGGTTCGCCGCCCGGGCGGCCGAGCACGACCGGGACGGCTCGTTCCCCGTCGACGACTTCGCGGACCTGCGCGAGGCCGGTCTCTTCGGCCTGATGGTCCCGTGCGAGCTGGGTGGCCTGGGGGCCACCTTCGCCGAGTACGCGGCGGTCGCCGGTGAGCTGGCCCGGGGCAACGGCGCGACCGCGCTGGTGTTCAACATGCACGCCTCGGTCACCGGCGCGCTCGGCGCGGTCACCGAGGACCTGGCCGAGGCGCTGGGCGTACCGGACGAGGCGCTGGCCGCCCGGGACACGCTGCTGCGGGCGGCGGCCGAGGGCTCCTGGTACGCGGTGGCGATGAGCGAACGCGGCGCGGGCGCCCGGCTGTCCCAGCTCAGCACGGTCTACGAGCCGGTCGACGGGGGCTGGCACCTCAAGGGCAGCAAGACGTTCTGCTCCGGCGCCGGGCACGCCGACGGGTACCTGGTGGCCGCGCGCAGCGCCACCGACCCGTCGGTGGTCTCGCAGTTCCTGGTCCCGGCCGGGCCGGCCGGGCTGGACGTCGAGCCGACCTGGGACTCGCTCGGCATGCGCGCCACCGCCTCGCACGACCTGCACCTGAACGTGACCGTGCCGGCGGACCGGCTGCTCGGCGGGGTCGAGGGACTGGCCCTGGTGGTCGCCCAGTTGATGCCGCACTGGCTGGTGGCCAGCTACGCCGCCGTCTACGCCGGGGTGGCGCGGGCCGCGATCGACGCGGCGGCCGAGCACCTCGTCGCCCGGAACCTGGCCGGCCTGCCGGCGGTCCGGGCCCGGCTCGGGCGGGCCGACGCGGCGGCTGCCGCCGCCGGGCTGGCCGTGGCCGAGGCGGCCCGCCGGGTGGACGAGGCCCCGGGCGACGAGGAGACCAACCGCTGGGTGTGGCGGGCGAAGCTGCTGGCCGGCACCACCGCCGCCGAGGTGGCGGCGTCCATGGTGGAGGCGGCCGGCACCTCCGCGACCCGGCGTGGGCACCCGCTGGAACGGCTGTACCGGGACGCCCGGTGCGGTTCGCTGCACCCGGCCACCTCGGACGTGTGCGCCGACTGGCTCGGCGTCGCGGCGCTGGGCGGCGATCCGGACCGCGACGGATCGACACCTCGGTGGTGACCGCCGGTCGGGCGGCTGGAGGAGAGGCGGCAAGGGTGGCCGTACCGGTGATCGCGGGGCTGGGGACGGCGCATCCGCCGTCGGCCGGGCAGGACGAGTTGTGGGCGGGCTTCTTCTCCCGGCACTTCTCCGGCAGCACCCGGGCGATGGCCCAGCGGATCTTCGCCAACTCGGGGGTGACCCGGCGGCAGGCGGCGGTGAGCCCGCTGCTGGAGGACGTCTCGGAGTGGCCCACCGAGCGCCGGATGCGCCGGTACCAGGTGGAGGCGGTGCCGCTGGGGCGGCAGGCCGTCGAGCGGGCGCTGGCCGAGGCCGGCCTGGCCGCCACCGACGTGGGTCTCCTCGTGGTCTGCTCCTGCACCGGGTACGCCACCCCGGGGCTGGACATCGTGCTGGCCCGGGACGTCGGCATGGCCCCGGACACCCAGCGGATGTTCGTCGGGCACATGGGCTGTTACGCCGCCCTGCCCGGCCTGGGCGCGGCGAGCGACTTCGTCACCGCCCGGGGGCGGCCGGCGGTGCTGCTCTGCGCCGAGCTGACCAGTCTGCACCTGCAACCCGCCCGGACCCGGATGGACACCCAGCAGATCGTCTCCCACGCGCTCTTCTCGGACGCCGCGGTCGCCGCCGTGGTCGTCCCCGACGGCCGGGGGTACGCGGTCCGCGAGGTCGCCTCGGTCACCGACACCTCGACCGCCGACCACATGACCTGGGACGTCACCGACACCGGGTTCCGGATGGGGCTGTCGCCGCAGGTGCCGCAGGTGCTCTCGGTGCACGTACGGGGGCTGGTCGAGGAGCTGCTGACCCGGCACGGCCGCAAGCTGTCCGAGGTGGACGGCTGGGCGGTGCACCCCGGCGGCCCGCGCATCCTGACCGTGGTGGAGCGGGAGCTGGCGCTGCCGGCGGACGGGCTGGCCGCCTCCCGGGCGACCCTGGCCGAGCACGGCAACTGCTCGTCGCCGACGGTGCTGCTGATCCTGGACCGGCTGGCGCGGGCGGCCCGGCCGCCGGAGCGGGTCGTGCTGCTCGCCTTCGGCCCGGGGCTGACCCTGTACGCCGCCCTGCTCGACCGGCAGGACTGAGCGCGCGATCAGGCTTCCGGCCGATTCGCCTGCTCCGCACGGGTGCGGGGCCGGGGTTGGCTGGTTACCCTCGACGGGTGAGCGTCGAGGCGGGTGGCTGGGGCCGCAGCGCCCTGCTGTTCGGGGTGGTCCTGGTGACGCTGGTCGGTGGCGGCGTGTGGTGGCGGGCGAACGCCCCGGGTTCGGCCCCCGCACCGGCGGTCGCGTCCCCTCCCGAACTGATCCGCGTCGAACCGGGCGGGAGCGCCCGGATCGTTTTCGACTCCCGCACGGGTCAGGTGACGGGGTCGACCCGCACGCTGACCAGGGGCTTCGGCACCGGGTACCCCGGCTTCGGCCCGGCCGCCGGGGACCGGGTGACCATCGCCCGGGGCGAGAGCGTGAGCTGGGAGTTCACCCCCGGACTCCGGGGCCGGTACGTGGTGCAGTACCGCTGCACCGGGTCCCGGCTCTGGGTGTGGACCGGCCGGGACCGGGTCACCGAGGCGGACCGGTCGGCGTGCGACGGCGAGCTGGCCCAGATCGGGGTCCCCGCCGGCGCCGGTCCGGTCTCGATCCGGATGGGGACGTACCGCCGGGGTACGGCCGAGGTGCAGATCCAGGTGGTCGCCGTGCCCGGCGGTCACGCCGTGCCCGGCGGTCAGCGCACCAGCGCGACCAGGTCGGCGCGGTAGTCCTCGACCGTCCGCGCCTGCTGCACCACCCGGTGCAGGACGCCGGAGCGGGTCACCAGCAGCACGGTGGCGCTGTCCGCCCGGGGTGGCACCTGGAGGAAGGCGCGCAGGCTGCCGGAGGGGTCGGTGAGGACGCGGGCCGGTGGGCCACCGGGTGGCGGGCCGGTGCCCGTGCCCCCGTCGCCCGGCGCGGCGGAGGGGCCGACCAGGACGACGTGGACGCCGGGTGGGGTGGCGGCGGTGGCGGCGGCCACCTGGGCGGCGCACTCGCAGGCGTCGACCAGGATGATCACGGCGGGTAGCAGGCCGCGCAGCGGCACCGGGGACTGGTCCGCGTCGAGCAGGTCCACCGCCGGCAGCGGCCGGCCGGCCAGCCCGCTCGGTGACGGGTACGGCACCACGGTGGGGCGGTCCCCGCCCCGGGGCGGCCGGGGCCAGGCGACGGCGAGCAGGGCGGCGGTGGTGGTCAACGCGACCACCAGCAGGATCAGCAGCGGCAGCCCCAGCACCCGGTGACCGGTGCCGCCCAGGCGGCGCTGCCACCGCCGCCGGGCCGCCTCCCGGCGCAGCTCCCGCCGGACCAGGGCCGCCTCGTCGGCGAGCGCGGCGGCGTCGTCCGGCACGAGCACCCGGCCCCACTCCGGGGGCAGGTCGGGGAGGCCGTCGGCGGACCCGTGGCCCCCTGCGTCCGGTATGCCCATCGGACCCCCTGAAACGTGTGGGTCGGCGGTGTACCTCAAGCGTCCCGCACCGGGGCGGCTGACGCCACACCTGGGCGCGGAGCGAATCCGGGAGATAACATGAAGTGTGCGTATCGCCTCGCCAGGGCGGTTCCGACGGCCTTCACCGGGAGGGCACCTGGCGATTACGGAGCGTGGTGAAACCATCGGTCTGGCTCTGTGTCAAGCCGAAGAAATACCTCTCACATGGCCCCTGAGCTGCGCCAACGGTCAGGACAGCGGTGAGACATCGGTGCCTGAGCGTGTTACCCTAGACACAGCGAAAGGGGTTTCGAACCTATGGTTTTCAGTGTCGGCGAGACCGTTGTTTACCCCCACCACGGGGCCGCACTCATCGAGGCAATCGAGACTCGGGTCATCAAGGGCGAGCCCAAGCAGTACCTCGTCCTGAGGGTCGCACAGGGTGACCTGACTGTCCGGGTGCCCGCTGAGAACGCCGAGATCGTGGGCGTGCGTGAGGTGGTGGGCGAAGAGGGCCTCGGTAAGGTCTTCGACGTTCTCCGGGCTCCGCACACCGAGGAGCCGACCAACTGGTCGCGGCGTTACAAGGCAAATCTGGAGAAGCTGGCCTCCGGTAACCCGCTGAAGGTCGCCGAGGTGGTTCGTGACCTGTGGCGTCGGGAGCGGGAGCGGGGCCTGTCGGCCGGCGAGAAGCGCATGCTCGCCAAGGCCCGGGACATCCTCGTCGGTGAGGTCGCGCTGGCGGAGAAGAGCACCAAGGACGAGGCGGAGACGCTTCTCGACAAGGTGCTGACCGAGGCCTAGTCTCCGCAGCATTCTCGTACCCACCCCGCAGCACAAGAATTCGAGGACCGCGACGTGACCGCGCAGCTCAACCCGCGCGGTGACGTCGCGGTCCTCGTGCCTGCGGCCGGTGCCGGGGTACGTCTCGGCCCCGGCCGCCCGAAGGCACTGCGGCTGCTCGCCGGGGAGCCGCTGCTGGTGCACGCGGTGCGCCGGCTCGCCGCCGCGCCGTCGGTGCACACCATCGTGGTCGCCGCCCCGGCCGCCGAGGTGGCCGCCGTCCGGGACCTGCTCGCCCCGGTCGCCCCGGTCACCGTGGTCCCGGGTGGGGCGGAACGTCAGGCGTCCGTCGCCGCCGCCCTCGCCGCCGTGCCCGCCGGCCCGGAGATCGTCCTGGTGCACGACGCGGCCCGGGCGCTGACCCCGCCGGAGGTGGTCGAGTCGGTGGCCGCCACGGTCCGGGCCGGTCACGACGCGGTGATCCCGGTGCTCCCGGTCGTCGACACGATCAAGGAGGTCGACGCCGGCGAGGTGGTCCTCGGCACCGTCGACCGGGCCACGTTGCGGGTGGTGCAGACCCCGCAGGGCTTCCGCCGGGCCGTGCTGTCGGCCGCGCACGCCGCCGCCGCCGACGCGCTGACCGACGACGCCGGCCTGGTCGAGAAGCAGGGCGTCGCGGTGCGCTGCGTCCCCGGCTCGGAGTACGCCCTGAAGATCACCCGCCCGTTCGACCTGGCCCTCGCCGAGCACCTGCTGGCGGGCGGGTCGTGAGGCGTACCCTCGTTCCATGATCGTTCCCCGGGTGGCCATCGGCACCGACGTGCACGCCTTCGAGCCCGGCCGGCCGTGCTGGGTGGCCGGGCTGCACTGGCCCGACCAGGACGGCCTGGCCGGCCACTCGGACGCCGACGTCGCTGCCCACGCGGCCTGCAACGCGCTGCTCTCCGCCGCCGGGCTGGGTGACCTCGGGGCCACCTTCGGGGTGGGCGAGCCGGAGTGGGCCGGCGCCTCCGGGGTGGCCCTGCTCACCGAGACCGCCCGCCGGGTGCGGGCGGCCGGGTTCGAGATCGGCAACGTCTCGGTCCAGGTCGTCGGGGTACGCCCCAAGATCGGGCCGCGCCGGGAGGAGGCGCAGCGGGTGCTCTCCGACGCCGTCGGCGCCCCGGTGACCGTCTCCGCCGCCACCACCGACGGCCTCGGGTTCACCGGCCGGGCCGAGGGGCTCGCCGGGATCGCCGTGGCCCTGGTGTACCCGGCCGGGTCGGCCTAGGCTCGCCGCGATGTCGAACGACGCCGCACCCGACCAGTCCTCGGCCGACGGCTACCTCCAGCGGGCCCAGCTCCTGGCCGAACTCGGCCGCTACGACGAGGCGGCGGCGGAACTGGGGTACGCCGTCGCCCTCGACCCGGGCAACCCGCTGGCCCTGACCATGCTCGCCCAGGTGCACCTGGCCGCCGGCCGGCCCGCCGAGGCGCGTACCGCGGCCGAGTCGGCGGTGGCCGCCGTGCCGCACTTCGTCCCGGCGCTGGTCACCCGGGCGCTGGCCCTGGTCGACGTGGGGGAGTACGCCGAGGCGGCCCGGACCGCCGACGAGATCCTGACGCTCGGCCCGAACGACGCGTACGCCCAGCGCAGCGCGGCGGCGATCCTGGCCGGCGCGCGCAACGGCCAGCCGGCGCTGAACGCGGCCTGGCGCGGGGTGGAGCTGGCCCCCGAGGAGCCGCAGGCGCACCTGGTGCTCGGCCTGGTCGCGGCCCGGCTGGAGCTGTTCGACCTGGCCGAGCGGGCCTACCGGGAGGCGCTGCGCCTCGACCCGCAGCTCGCCGAGGCCCGGCACGACATGGGCGTGCTCCGACTGGAGCAGCGGCGCTACGCCGAGGCGCTGGAGCACCTGGCCGAGGCGGCGGCGATGAGCCCCGGGCGGGTCGACTCCCGGCGCACCATCTCCGACGGGCTGCGCCGGCTGGTGCTCTACGGCGCCGGCTGGTCGCTGATCGCCACGGTCCTGGTGGCCTGCCTGGCGGCCGGGAACGGGGCGCTGTCCCGGTTCTTCGCGGCGGCGGCGGCGCTCGGCGGTGGCCTGCTGGTGTGGCGGTACGCGGCCAAGCTGCCCGGTCTGACCAGCACCATCCTGCCCGGCCTGCTGCGCTCCGACCGGACGCTGGCGGTGGCCGTGTACGCGGTGGCCGCCGCGCCGGCCCTGATCCTGCTCTATGCCCTCTTCGGCACGCCCTGGCCGCTGGTGCTGGCGATCGCCGTCACCGCCGTGGCGCAACTGGCCGTCTACCGCCGCCCGGTCGCCTGACCCCACCGCCACCTGCGCCCGCTGCCCCGCCGCCGCTCGCTCTCGGTGGCGGGGGTGAGAAGGGTTCCCTTCTCTACCGTATGCGTTAAGAGGGGGCCCTTCCTTACCGGCGGGCCCAGGTCCAGGCGTAGGCGTCGTCCTCGCAGGCGGTGGCCGCGCCGCAGAGGTCCAGCGGGCGGAACGTGTCGACCATGACCGCCAGTTCGTCGAAGTAGTCGACGCCGATGGCGCGCTCGGCGGCGCCCGGCTGCGGGCCGTGGGTGAAGCCGGACGGGTGCAGCGAGATCGAGCCCTGCTCGATGCCGGAGCCGCGCCGGGCCTCGTAGTTGCCACCGGTGTAGAAGAGCATCTCGTCGGAGTCCACGTTGTGGTGGTTGTACGGCACCGGGATCGCGTCCGGGTGGTAGTCCACCTTGCGCGGGACGAACGAGCAGATCACGAAGTTCGGCCCCTGGAAGGTCTGGTGCACCGGCGGGGGCTGGTGGATCCGGCCGGTGATCGGCTCGAAGTCGTGGATGCTGAACGCCCACGGGTACAGGTGCCCGTCCCAGCCGACCACGTCGAACGGGTGGTTCGCGTAGACGTAGCGGGTCCAGCCCCGCCGGTGCCGGACCAGCACCTCCACGTCGGTCGCGTCGACCTGCCAGGGCGCGTCCGGCCCCCGCACGTCCCGCTCGCAGTACGGCGAGTGCTCCAGGAACTGGCCGCGTACCGAGAGGTAGCGCTTGGGCGGGCCGATGTGGCCGGTCGCCTCGATGGCCAGCAGCCGGGTCGGGTCGGTGCCGGTGGGCACCAGCCGGTGGATGGTGGAGGTGGGGACGATCACGTAGTCCCCGGCCACCGCCTCCAGCACGCCGAACGGGGACTCCACCCGCAGCCCGCCGGACTCGACGTACAGGCACTCGTCGCCGGTGGCGTTGCGGTAGAGCGGGCCCGGTCGGTCGGCGCGCACGTACCCGATCCGGACGTCGTCGTTGGCGAGCAGGTACTGCCGGTCGAGGACCGGGTCGGCGCCGGAGCCGTCGAGCTTGTGGGTCCGCAGGTGCCGGGGCTTGAGCGGCAGGTTGGGCGTCCGCGTGACGGCGGGTGGGCGGAACTCCTCGGCGGCGACGATCGCGGTCGGCGCGTACCGGTGGTAGAGCAGGGACGAGTCCGAGGAGAAGCCCTCCTGGCCGACCAGTTCCTCGGCGTAGAGGCTGCCGTCGGGCTGACGGAACTGGGTGTGCCGCTTGCGGGGCACGTCACCGACGCGGCGGTAGTACGGCATGTCCCCTCCCGGAACCGGGTCGCCTGGTCACTGAGCGTCCGATAATCGAAAGCGTCCGATAATCGGACGCTGTTGTCCGTTCCTTGTAGCGTCCCGTAGATTCTTGTCTCGTGTCAACGCAGGTGCCCCGCCTCCTGGCCGGACTCGTCGACGACGCCGCCGTCTTCCCGCCCGGCAGCGCGAGCCTGCCGGACGCCGTCACCGCGCACCGCCGTCACCGCGCCGCCTGGTACGCCGACCTGGTCGGCCCGCTGCTGCTGCCCGCCACCGCCCTGCCCGACCTGGCCGGGCTGCTCGGGCCGGACGAGCGGATCACCGTCGGGGTGGTCGCGGACGTGCCGGTCGGCCAGCTCGGCGCGGTCCTCGCCGGGGCCGACCCGCGCGTGGCCGTCCGCCAGGTCGAGGCGCCAATCGCCAAGCGGGGCGAGGACCCGCAGCCCGGCCTCACCGGGCTGCTGGAGTTCGCCGGGCGGCTGGACGGCGTCACCGGGTACGCCGAGGTCCCGCTGACCTTCGGGCTGATGCGGGCGCTGGACACCCTGGCCGGGGCTCGGGCCGGCGGGCTGCCGGTCGCGGTGAAGTTCCGCACCGGTGGGCTGGCCGCCGAGCTCTTCCCCACCCCGGCCGAGCTGGCCGCGGTGATCTGCGCCTGCCGGGACCGTGAGCTGCCGTTCAAGCTGACCGCCGGGCTGCACCACGCGGTGCGCCACCTCGACCCGGGGACCGGCTTCACCCACCACGGCTTCGGCAACGTGCTGGCCGCTGTGCTCGCCGCCGACGCGGGTGCCGGGGTGGATACGGTGGCCGCCCTGCTCGCCACCACCGATCCGGTGCGGCTCGCCGAGCCGGCCCGCGCCGGGCGGGACCGGACCCGTCCGCTCTGGGTCGGGTACGGCTCGTGCAGCATCCTGGAACCACTGACCGATCTGATCCGGCTGGGGCTGGTGAACGGGGGCTTCGAGGCATGACCTGGGTGACGGGCGCGAACGGTTCGCCGTACGGGGTGACCAACCTGCCGTACGGGGTCTTCCGGCACGGTGGGCACGAGCCCCGCATCGGCGTCCGGATCGGCGACGCCGTGCTCGACCTGGCCGGCGCGGAGGCCGCCGGCCTGGTGCTGGCCGGCGGCGCGCTCGGCCGCCCCACCCTCAACGGGTTCATGGCGCTGGGCCGCCCGCAGTGGACGGCCGTCCGGCAGCGGGTCACCGAGCTGCTCACCGACGTCACCCACCGGCCCGTGGTGGAGCCGCTGCTGGTCCCGATCGCCGAGGTCGAGCTGCTGCTGCCGTTCGAGGTCGCCGACTACGTCGACTTCTACTCCTCCGAGCACCACGCGTCGAACGTCGGGCAGATCTTCCGCCCCGGCCAGCCGCCGCTGCTGCCCAACTGGCGGCACCTGCCCGTCGGGTACCACGGGCGGGCCGGCACGGTGGTGGTCTCCGGTACCCCGGTGGTCCGCCCCCGGGGGCAGCGCGGCACCCCCGACGGCCCGGTCACCGGCCCCTCGGTCCGGCTGGACATCGAGGCCGAGGTCGGGTTCGTGGTCGGGGTGCCCAGCCCGCTCGGGGAGCCGGTCGCCGTGGCCGACTTCGCCGACCACGTCTTCGGCGTGGTGCTGGTCAACGACTGGTCCGCCCGGGACATCCAGGCCTGGGAGTACCAGCCGCTCGGGCCCTTCCTGGGCAAGTCCTTCGCCACCTCCGTCTCGGCCTGGGTCACCCCGCTCGACGCGCTCGGCGCGGCGTTCGTCCCCGCGCCCGTGCAGGACCCGCCGGTCGTCGAGTACCTGCGCGACGAGCCGCACCTCGGGCTGGACCTGCGGCTGGCGGTCGACTGGAACGGCCAGCGGGTCGCCGAGCCCCCGTTCGCCGCCATGTACTGGACCCCCGCGCAGCAGTTGGCCCACCTGACCGTCAACGGCGCGTCGCTGCGCACCGGGGACCTGTACGCCTCCGGCACCGTCTCCGGCCCGCAGCGCGGGCAGGTCGGCTCGTTCCTGGAGCTGACCTGGGGCGGCGCGGAGCCGGTCACGGTCGGGGGCGAGAGCCGTACCTTCCTCGCCGACGGGGACACGGTGACCCTCACCGCCACCGCGCCCGGCCCGGACGGCGGCACCATCGCCCTCGGCGAGGTGACCGGAACCATCCGCCCGCCCCGCTGACCGGGGTCGTCCGTCCTCCTGTCCCGCCGCCTCGCGCCGGCCTTTCGGGCCCACCGGTCCGCTCGCCGGCCGAGGTCCCGGTCGTGGTCGGACCGTATGTGCGACCGCGAGTCGTCGGTCCCGTCGTTGTTCGACCGTGATCCACCACCGACGAGCCGGCCCGGGTCGCGTCCGATCCGGGCCGGCCGCCTCGTCGGGGCGGCATCCGGACCGGAACAGGAAGGAATGACGATGAACGAGCTCACCGGTGCGATCTGGCGCACCAGCAGCCGCTCCAACGACCAGGGACTCTGCGTCGAGGTGGCGGACAACCTGGTCGACGTCCTCGGCGTGGTCGGGGTACGCGACTCGAAGGACCCGACCGGCCCGACCCTGTCGGTCGGCCCGACGGAGTGGACGGCCTTCGTCGGCGGTCTCCGCGCCGGAGGCTTCCGCCGCTGACCCGATCCATGGAAATGCCGCCACGGGCCCCCGTGTCGCCCGCACCGGTCGTACGGTGGTCGACACGGGAGGTGCCATGCCGACGGTTTCGGTCACCGCATTCATCGAGGCGCCGGCCGTCGACGTGTGGCGGCTCCTGACGGACCTGCGCGCCCGCGCCGACTGGCTCACCGCCGTCGGCGCGGTCGAGGTGCTCACCCCGGGGCCGCTCGGGCCGGGCACGGCCTGGCGGGAGGTCCGCTCCCGACCCGACGGGGGCAGCCTGGCGGAGGAGTTCGTGGTGCTGGAGGCGGTCGCGCCCGGTCGGCTGGTCCTCGGGTCACCCGGCGCCGGGGTCGACTACCGGGTCACCTGGACCCTCCGCCAGCGTCGGCGTCGCCGCCGCAGCTGCACGGCGGTCACCGTCGCGCAGCAGGCCGAGCCGACCGCCGGCTACGGCCGGGTGGTGGCGCTGATCTTCGGCGGCCTGGCCGCCCGCGCGGTCGAGCGGGCCCTGCGCCACGACCTCGCCGACCTGACGGCGGCGGTGGAGCGGGCCGCCACCACCGAGGCCGCCTGAACACCGGCCGTCGCGCCGGTCCGGGAGCGGTCCGGTCCGGGCGTGGGGTTGGCCGGGCCCCGGGCGGCTCCGCTGGGTAGGGTGCCGGGCGGAGGTGCGCATGGGGTTCCCGAAGGGCCGGCGCCGGATCGTCGTCGCGGTCGCGGCGCTGCTGGTCACCACGGCGGTGGCGGCCACGGTGTACCGGGTCCTCGCGCCCGCCGAGGTCAGCACACCGGCCCGGGCCGCGTACCCGGCGCCCGCCGAGCCCTCCGCCGGGGTCGTCGGCCGGCTGCCCGTCGCCCCGCTGATCGTGGACGGCCGCCTCCGGGTGTACGCCGCCCCCCGTCAGGTCTACGCCGACCAGCCGGTGGACAACCGGAACCGGCGCACCCCGTACTGGTCGTACCGGCGCTGGCCGGCCCAGGTGAGCGGGGTGGTGGCGGAGGGCGGCACGGTGCTGAGCCGGTGGTCGGACGGGCGGCTGGTGGCGCTGGACGCGCGTACCGGTGCGGTCGCCTGGCAGGCGGACGGGCCCGAGCCGGCCGAGGGCTGGACCGCCCGCCGGACCGGTGCCGACGCGGTCTGGGACCCGCCGGGTCTCTTCCCGGCCCGGGACGCCGAGGGCCGTGCCCTGTTCGTGGTCACCGGCCCCGACCGCATGGTGGCGGTGGCCGCCGCCGACGGCCGGCGGCTCTGGTCGGTGACCGTGGACGGCGGTTGCCGTTCCGACGTGGGCTCCACGGCCGCCGGGCAGTTCGTCGTGGTGGACCGGTGCGCCGAGCCGGCCGTGGTCGAGTTCCGTGACCTCGGCACCGGGCGCAGCACCAGCCGGTGGCAGCCGCCGGGCGCCACCGCCGAGCTGACGGTCACCCCGGTCGGCTGTGCGGAGCACCGCGCCCGCTGCCGGGGCCTGCGCACGGTCGGCCGGCCCGACGGCCCGGCGCAGGGGTGGCTGGTGGGGGAGGGTTCCCCGGTGCCGGCACCCGCGCTGGACCCGGTCGGGGCCGAGCTGGACGGGGAGCGGGTCGTGGTGGTGGCCGACGGCGCGGTGACCGGGCGCTCGCTGCGTACGGGTGAGGAGTCGTGGCGGCGGGCCGACCTGCCGCCGGGCCGGCTCGTCGCGGTCCAGCCCGGCCTGGTGCACCTGCTCACCGACGAGAACGACCTGATCACCCTGAACCCGAGGACCGGGGCGGTACGGTCCCGGTTCCCGCTGATGGCCGGCCGGGACGGCGTCGGCTGGGCACCCGGCCGGGCGTACGCGCAGGCGGGGTACGTGGCGGTGGAGCGGTTGAGGGAGCCGGTGGCCCCGGAGGCCGACGACTCGCGGTACTTCCTGACGCCGGAGGCGGTCATCCTGGCCGCGACCTGACGGCCCCTCGCAGCCACCGGGCGGGGAGCGCGCGGCGGGCCCCCGGTGACGCGGAACGTCGCCAGGGGCCCGGCGCGACCGTGCCGGTCAGCCGAGGGCGGCCTCGGCGGCGGCGAGGAAGGCGTCGTTCTCCGCCGGGGTACCGATGGTGACCCGGACCCCGTCGCCGGCGAACGGGCGGACGATCACCCCGCGCGCCTCGCACGCCCGGCCGAACTCCACCGCCCGGTCGCCGAGCGGCAGCCAGACGAAGTTCGCCTGGCTGGCCGGCACCTCCGGGACCAGCTTGCGCAGCGCCTCGGTGACCCGTTCCCGCTCGGCCACGACCAGCGCGCAGCGCCGCCGCACCTCGTCGGCCTCGGCGAGCGCGGCGAGCGCGCCGGCCTGGGCGGCCGTGCTGGTCGAGAAGGGGGTGATCACCTTGCGGACCGCCGCCGCCACGGCCGGCGCGGCGACCAGGAAGCCGATCCGCAGCCCGGCCAGCCCCCACGCCTTGGACAGGGTGCGCAGCACCACCACGTTCGGCCGGTCCAGGTAGGTCAGGCCGTCCGGCACCTCGGGGTCGGTGACGAACTCCCGGTACGCCTCGTCGATGACGACCAGCACGTCCTCGCCGACCGCGTCGAGGAACCGGTCCAGCTCCGCCCGGCGCACGGCCGTGCCGGTGGGGTTGTTCGGGTTGCAGACCAGCACCATCCGGGTCCGGTCGGTCACCGCCGCCGCCATCGCGCTCAGGTCGTGCCCGTGGCCGGCGTCGTTGGGCACCCGCACGCTGGTCGCGCCGCTGGTCGCCGCGATGATCGGGTACGCCTCGAAGGAGCGCCACGAGTAGAGCAGCTCGTCGCCGGGCAGGCAGGTGGCCCGGACCAGGTGCTCGGCCAGCGCCACCGAGCCGCAGCCGGTGGCGATCCGGTCGGCGTCCACCCCGTACCGCTGCGCGAGGGTCTCGCGCAACGCCACCACCCCCATGTCCGGGTACCGGTGCGACCCGGCGACCGCCTCGGCGACCGCCTCCACCACGCCCGGCAGCGGCCCGTACGGCACCTCGTTGCTGGCCAGCTTGATCGCCTCGGGCAGGCCCAGCTCGCGGGCCAGGTCGGCCGGGCTGCGACCGGGTACGTAGTTGGGCAGCGCGTCGAGGTCGGCGCGGGTCAGCCGCAGCGCCGAGGAGTGCCGTGGGGTGTCCGTCATGGGGTTTCTCCCGGGGGGTGGGCGCGGTCGCGCGGTTCGTCGGTGGGGGTGGACGTGGACCGGGGCACCTGGACCACCACGGTCTGCGCGCGCTTGTCGTGCAGCGCCTGGCGCAGCGGGTGGTCGAAGAGCGGGGACAGCGCGTCGATGAGCTGGAGCACCAGACCGAGACCGCAGCAGTACCAGAGCAGGGTCGGCAGGCCGAGGGTGTTCCACCGGCGCAGCGCCCGGCCGAAGCCGAGGGGTTTGTCCTCGGTCATCGACACGGCCCTGATCCGCATCACCCGCTTGCCGAAGGTCTGCCCGCTCGCCGCCATCGCCGGCACCTCGTAGGCGAACCAGAGCGCGGTGGCGATCAGCAGGATGGCGATCTGGAGCCCGCCGGCCTGGTCGCCGGGGGGCGGGAGCCCGTCGGTGGAGGAGTCACCGGCCATCGCCCGACGGAGGACCTCCTGCCAGTACGGGGTGATCTCGTCGATGTAGCGCCAGACGAACCAGCCGTTGACCACCGCGTTGAGCAGGAACACGATGCCGAAGTCGATCAGCCGGGCGACCAGGCGGGCACCGAACCCGGCCAGCGCGAAGCCGTGCGGCCGGGGCTCGGGCGG
>NZ_LRQV01000146.1 GCF_001567585.1 Micromonospora rosaria | reverse complement strand
CCCGGCCCCGGGCCGGGAGCCGGTGTCCCCTGGGGACAGAGCCGGGACCGGTGTGCGGGCTACCATTTCCGGTCTGTTCACCGTGCCGGTGGACGTCCGACGAGTGCCCCGCAGCCGTACCGTTCGTCCCGCAGAGGAGTCCGCCCGTGGCCGACCTGGATGCCGACCTCGCCGCGAAGGTGCAGCCCGAGGTGCCGCACGCGGCGCGGATCTGGAACTACTGGATGGGCGGCAAGGACAACTTCCAGTCCGACCGGGCCGCCGGGGCGGCGGTCGCGGAGGTGTACCCGGAGATCGTGGTGATGGCGCGCCAGTCCCGGCGGTTCCTCATCCGGGCCGTGCGTCACC
Source organism: Micromonospora rosaria (assembly GCF_001567585.1). Lineage (GTDB taxonomy): Bacteria > Actinomycetota > Actinomycetes > Mycobacteriales > Micromonosporaceae > Micromonospora > Micromonospora rosaria. The sequence continues at coordinate 15,788 of NZ_LRQV01000146.1, read as the reverse complement.
TGGCCGCCGAGGCGGGCATCCGGCAGTTCCTCGACGTCGGGACGGGGCTGCCGACCATGCAGAACACCCACGAGGTGGCGCAGGAGGTCGCGCCGCAGACCCGGGTGGTGTACGTCGACAACGACCCGATGGTGCTGGTGCACGCCCGTGCCCTGCTGGTCAGCGCCACCCCGGAGGGGGTGACCACCTACCTGCACGCCGACTACCACGATCCGGAGCGGATCCTCGCCGAGGCGGCCGGGACGCTGGACTTCCGGGAGCCGGTGGCGGTGATGTTCATGGGGGTGCTGGGCTACGAGCCGGACCTGGCGGTGGTGCGGTCCATCGTGGGGCGGGTGATGGCGGCCACCGCCCCCGGCAGCCACCTGGTGCTCTGGGACGGCACCGACACCAGCGTGGCGGTGGCCGAGGGCGCCGACCGGCTGGTGCAGAGCGGTGGGGTGCCGTACGTCCTGCGCAGCCCCGACGATCTCGCCGGCTGTTTCGCGGGCCTGACGATGGTGGAGCCGGGGCTGGTGCCGATCACCCGCTGGCGTCCGGAGGACCCGGCGGCCGAGTCGATCGACGCGTACGGGGCCGTGGCCCGCAAGCCCTGACCGGTGGCCGCGGGCCGGGTGGCCCGGCCCGCGGCGTCGGCCGGCGGCTCAGAAGGCGTACGTGACCGAGATGGTGACGTTGGAGCAGGAGTTCGCGTAGCTGGTCAGCGCGTTCTTCTCGGCGGTGTCGACGGTGAGCCGCCAGCGGATCTTGGTGGCCACCCACTCGTTGACGTACCGGCAGCGGGCCGAGGTGTACGGCGGCATCCAGGTGGCCGGGTCCTGGTCGCCCTTGGCCTGGTTGACGTTGTCGGTCACCGCGGCCAGGGCCCGGGCGTCGCCGAGGTCGTTGGCGAAGGCCTGGCGGCGGCTGGTGGCCCAGGTGCGGGCGCCGGAGTCCCAGGCCTCGGCGAGCGGGACCAGGTGGTCGATGTCGACGTCGCTGGGCTGGGTCCAGTAGGCGTTGTCGAAGTAGGAGTACCACCGGCCGCCGGTGAGGGTGCAGGTCCCGGAGACGGTGGGCGCGGTGACGGCCTCGGCGATCAGCACCTCGTAGCGGGTGTTGCAGCCGTCGCCGTCGGCGTCGATCCAGTGCGGGAACAGGTCGCGGTTGTAGCCGGTGCGGATCTCGGTGGCGACCGGCAGGCTGGCCACGGCGGTCCGCAGGGGAGCGGAGTAGCCGGCGGCCCCGGCGGGGTGGGCGAGGCCGAGGGTGGCGGCCACGACGGCGGCCGTGGTCGCGGCGAGGGTGGTCGCGAGGGCGCGCAGCGTACGGGACATGGAAGCTCCGTCCGTCCAGGTGGGAGGCGGTTGTGCCTGGCCTATGTATAGACAGTCGTGGAAGCATCCGTCTAGATCGGTTTGTGTGAATGCTGTGTGACGTCACCGGGTCGGCCGGTCGGCTGCTCCGCCGGGCGGGGGTGCCGGGTGTGACCCGTCGGCGTGGCAGGGGACTGTTGCCGGTAACATGATCACCGCGTCTGGCAAGGTGGGGCGGGTGATCGCTACTCTCCGTGCCCAGCTGCGTCACTGGACCGTGGTCGTGCCGCTGCTCGCGGTCGTGCTGCTCGCGATGACCTGGAACCGCACCCTGCCCGGCCCGGTGGTGGCGGTGGTCGCCCTCTTCCTGGCCGGCGCGGTCCTCGCCGCGGTCCACCACGCCGAGGTGGTGGCGCACAAGGTGGGAGAACCGTACGGGTCGCTGGTCCTCGCGGTCGCGGTCACCGTGATCGAGGTCGCGCTCATCGTCACCCTGATGATCAGTGGTGGGGAGAAGACCCAGGCCCTGGCCCGGGACACCGTCTTCGCCGCCGTGATGATCACCTGCAACGGCATCCTGGGGCTGTCGCTGCTGCTCGGCGCGCTGCGCCGGGGTGTCGCGGTGTTCAACCCGGAGGGCACCGGCGGGGCGCTGGCCACCGTGGCGACCCTGGCCACCCTGAGCCTGGTGGTGCCGACCTTCACCACCAGCCGGCCCGGCCCCCAGTTCACCCCCGCCCAACTGGCCTTCGCGGCGGTCGCCTCGCTCGCCCTATACCTGCTGTTCGTCATGGTGCAGACCGGGCGGCACCGCGACTACTTCCTCCCGGTGCCGCACGAGGACGGCACGGTCACCGCCGACGAGCACGCCGACCCGCCGTCGACCCGCGCCGCCCTGGCCAGTCTCGGGCTGCTGATCGTGGCGCTGGTCGCGGTGGTCGGCGACGCCAAGACCGTCTCGCCCACCCTGGAGGCGGGGGTGGCCAAGGCCAACCTGCCGCCGTCCTTCGTCGGCGTCGTCATCGCCCTGCTGGTGCTGCTGCCGGAGACCCTCGCCGCCGCCCGCGCCGCCCGCCGGGACCGGGTGCAGATCAGCCTCAACCTCGCCCTCGGCTCGGCGATGGCCAGCATCGGCCTGACCATCCCGGCCATCGCCGTGGCCAGCATCTGGCTGGAGGGTCCGCTGCTGCTGGGGCTGGGCGGCACCGAGATGGCGCTGCTGGCCCTCACCGCGGTCGCCGGGGTGCTCACCGTCGTGCCGGGCCGGGCCACCCTGCTCCAGGGCGGGGTGCACCTGGCCATCCTCGGCGCCTTCGTCTTCCTCGCTGCCAGCCCCTGAGCCTGCGCTCCGTCCCCGTCCCCGTCCCCGACGAGGCGGGGACGGGGACGGAATGGGCCGCCACGACCGGCGTCCCACCCCGTCCGGTGTGGGTCAGTAGGTGACCCCCGGGTAGTCCTGCTGGGCCCGCAGGTACTGGGCCTGCCACTCGGCGGGCCAGCCGAACGCCGCCGTGGCCAGCGGCTTCAGGTCCGTGCCGGCCGCGCCGCTCCAGAAGTGCACGAACTCGCCCCAGTTCAGCTCGCGGGCGTACCCGCCGTCGAAGCGGTGGAAGTGCGTCGACAGCAGCAGGAAGAACCGGTCCAGCGTGGCCGCGCCCCCGTGGTCCCGGTAGATCGGGTGGAACCAGTCCCGGAACCAGCGGGTACCGGCCCGGGGGAAGTCGTCGACGGTGGTCGTCTTCTCGTCGTACCAGCGGGTGGCGTGCGCGGTCAGCCCCAGCGCCAGGTACACGTCGTACTGGAAGATCTCACACCACTTGCTGTCGCCCCAGATCCCGAACGCGGGCGACCCGTGCACGTCGTGGGCGCTGGACTCGACGACGTGACCGATCTCGTGGGCGATGATGTCGCGCCGGGCCTCGGTGGCCGAGGTCCAGCCGTCGCCGGTGAAGTCGACCATGTTGCGGTGCGAGGTCTCCGCGTCGAAGAGCACCCGCGCGGTGCCGCCGAGCCCCGGGTCCTCGTGGAAGACCGCGTGCAGCTTCTGCCCGGCCAGCCCGCCGTAGGTCGCCTGGAGGTACTGCCAGAGCTGCTTCGTGTAGTCCTTGGCCCAGGTCAGGTCGGTGCCGGCCAGCCCGGTGGTCCGCCAGACGGTCAGGTCGGCGTCGGTGACCACCTTGGTCAGCACCTCGTTGTCGCCGGGGTCGCCGTGCCACACCTCGGTCCAGGTGTTCGGCACGGTGGCGCTGAGGGTGGTGCCGCCGGCGGTGACCCACCCGGTGACCCCGGCGGCGTTCTCCGCCCGCAGCCGGTACTGGTAGGTGCTGCCGCCGGGCAGCTTCAGGTCCCGGTACCGGGTGGTGGCGGTCGGCAGGACCGCCAGCGGGGTCCAGGCGCCGCCGCCGGTCGAGCGTTCCAGCCGGTACGTCGTCTCCCAGCGGGTGGTGTCGGTCCAGGTGAGCAGCACCTGGTCGCCGGAGACCCCGGTGGCCTGGAAGCCGGTCGGCGCGCCCGGCGCGGGGGTGGTGGCGGTGGTGGTGCCGAAGATCCGCCACTCGGCGAGCTGGAGGTCGGGGGAGCCGTCGTTGCCGGTGATCCGCAGCCGGTAGTGCCGGTACGCCTGGGTGTTGGCGAACGAGAACGTCTTCGTCTCGAAGCCGGTGAGGAAGGTCTGGTCGCTGCGGGTGTCCAGCGCGGTCCACGGTCCCGTGCCGGTGGACGCCTCGAAGACCCAGGAGCGCGGGTTGCGGTCGGGGGCGTCGTTGGCCGAGGTCACCGCGTACCCGGTGACCGTCGCCGGGGTGTCCGCCACGAACTGGATCCAGCCGGTGCTGTGTCCGGTGAAGTACTTGCGGTACGGGGAGTTGTCGACCACCTTCTCCACGCCCTCGGCGCCGGTGGTGCCGTACTGGTCGGTGATCGTGCCGGGGGTGTCGGTGATGTCCACCGGGCCGGAGACCAGGCGCGGCGCGCCGGGCTCCGCCGCCGGTCGACCGCTCGCCACGGCGGCGAGCGCGGCCACCATCGTCAGCGTCGTGACGGCGGTGAGCGCGCGCTGCCCGGGACGTGTCCGGAGCCGGGCGGGGAACTGTGCTCGCATCAGTGCGGTGCCCTTCCTGGAGATGGGGCACCGAGTACACCCGTGATCACTTAGCGTCGGCCTACGGCTGACTTGACGCGGCCCGTGGCGGCGCCCGGATGTGGCGCACGTCCCACCGGCGGCGCGACCGGCGGGGGAGAACCGGGCGGGCCCTGCGGTGAACCGTCCGCCCCGCCCCGCCCGTAGATGCCCTCGACGGGCATGACGGACCGGCCGTCGGGGTACCTGTCGCCCCACCGCCCGACGCCCGGGGAGGCCCACTGTGACGGCACACGCGCGACGTCGGCCCCGTGGCTCGCTGGCCGGTCTGGTGGTGGCCCTGGTCGCCGCGGCCGGCTGCGTGGTCGGCGGGCTGCCCGAGGAGGACGAGTCCGCGCCCCGGGTGCCGCCGCAGTCGCAGGACCCGGAGCAGCCTGCGGGGTCCCAGGCGCAGCAGGACCGCGGCCCGGGCGCGCAGACCACCCGGGCGGACGGCACCGACACCCCGGAGGAGTTCCAGCAGGACATGGCCGACGCCCAGCGGCTCGCCGAGCGGTACTGGGCCGAGCAGTTCCGCGCCTCCGGACAGCGGTTCCAGCCGATCCGGCGGGTCGTCACGTACCAGCGCGACGGGGAGGTCACCTGCGGCGGCCAGGCGATCCCGGCCAACAACGCCGTCTACTGCACGCCGGGCGACTTCATCGCGTACGACATCGGCTGGTCGTTCTCGGCGTTCCGGCAGATCGGCGACGCGTTCGTGTTCTACCTGCTCGGCCACGAGTACGCGCACGGCGTGCAGATCCGCCTCGGCATCCGGTACAGCTTCACCATCCAGCAGGAGTTGCAGGCCGACTGCATGGCCGGGGCGTTCCTCGGTGACTCGGTGCGGGCCGGGACCCTCGTGCTCGACGACGGTGACCTGGACGAGTTCCGCGAGGGGCTGCTCGCCGTCGGCGACGACCCGGACCAGCCCTGGTTCGCCGAGGGCGCGCACGGCACCCCGCAGCAGCGCGCCGACTCCTTCTTCCGGGGGTACGAGCGTTCCCTGGCCGGCTGCGACCTGGGTTGACCCGGGTCACGGCGCGGGTGCCCCGGTGCCCCGGCGGGCCGCCGTCCCTGACAGGATCGGCGCAGGTGCCCGAGCCGCGGTCGGCCGCTGCCGCCGTCGACCCGTGGCCGTCGCGACGACCGCAGGAGGACCCGGTGAACCGCCACCATCCCGCCGCCGTGCTGTTCGACATGGACGGCACGCTGGTCGACAGCGAGAAGCTGTGGGACATCGCCCTGGAGGAGTTGGCCGTCAGCTACGGCGGCACCCTCTCCGCCGCCGCCCGCCGGGCGATCATCGGCACCAGCATGGCCGAGTCGATGCGGATCCTGCACGCCGACCTCGACCAGCCGCACCGGGACCCGGCGCGCAGCGCCGCCTGGGTCGACGCCCGGATCCTGGAGCTGTTCCGCACCGGCCTGCGGTGGCGCCCGGGGGCGCTGGCCCTGCTCGGCGCGGTACGGGCGGCGCGGATCCCGACCGCCCTGGTCACCTCCAGCGGCCGGGCGCTGGTCGAGGTGGCCCTGGACACGCTGGGCCGGGACAGCTTCGACGTGGTGGTCTGTGGCGACGAGGTCGACTCGACCAAGCCGCACCCGGAGCCGTACCTGACCGCCGCCCGGCTGCTGGGCGTGCCGATCGACCGGTGCGTGGCGATCGAGGACTCCGCCACCGGGGTGGCCAGCGCCGTCGCCGCCGGCGCCGCGGTGCTGGCCGTCCCGGCGGAGGTGCCGCTCGACCCGATCGACGGGGTCCGCCAACTGGCCGACCTGACCGGCGCGGACCTGGACCTGCTCGGCGCCCTGCTGGGCGCGCCGACCAGCGACCCCCGCTGACCCCGTCGACCACGGACGCGCCGAAGGGCCCCGGCCGTACCCGACCGGGGCCCCGCACCACCCGTACCGTCAGTCGTGCGCGATCGCGCCGAGGACGTTGATCCGGGCGGCCCGGATGGCCGGCAGCGCCGCCGCGATCACCCCGATCAGCGCGGCCAGGCCCAGGAAGACGCCCATCTGGGTCCACGGCAGCACCAGGTCGGTGATGCCGTCCTCGCGCAACGCCCGGACCACCGCGGCGCCCAGGCCGGTGCCGACGACGGTGCCCAGCAGCGCGCCGAACACCGAGATCACCACCGCCTCGACGGTGATCATCCGCATGGTCTGCGCCCGGCGCAGCCCGATCGCCCGCAGCAGCCCCAGCTCCCGGGTCCGCTCCAGCACCGACAGGGCCAGGGTGTTCACGATGCCGAGGACGGCGATCACGATGGCCAGCGCCAGCAGGATCTGGATCATCGTGAGCAGGGTGTCGAACTGGCTGGCCTGCTGCTCGATGAACGCGTCCCGGTCGGCCACCGACACCTCGGGGCTGTCGGCCAGCAGCGCCTCCACCCGGGGCAGCACGTCGTCGACCCGGGTGCCCGGCTCCAGTTGGACGAAGCCCTGGGTCGGGTGCGGGATCGCGAAGTCCGCCGTCACGGTCGGCGGCAGGGTCACCGGGTTGGTGTACACGTCGCTGCGGTAGATGCCGCTGACCGTGAAGGTGCGCGGCTCGCCCCGGGACAACTGCACCTGCGCCGTCGACCCGACCGACCAGCCGCGTGCCGTCGCCGTCTCCGCCCGGACCAGCATCTGCTCCGGCCCGATCCGGTCGACGTCGCCGGCGGCCCGCTCGACGCCGAAGATCTGCCGCAGCGCGGTCGGGTCGCTGCTGGCCCCCACCCAGGTCCGCTCCCCGTCGACCATCGCCATGTCGCCGTACTCGCCGCCGGCCAGACGTACCCCGGGGATCTGCGCCGCCTCGGTCAGCACGTCGCGGTCGAAGCTCGCCGGACGCGGACCGACCTGCGCCCCGGCGATCACCAACTCGGCCTTGACGGTGTCCCGGGCCAGGGCGCTGAGGCTGCTCTTGGCCGAGTCCAGGATCACCGTCACGCCGGTGACCAGCGCGATGCCCACCATCAGCGCGGCGGCGGTGATCGCGGTGCGGCGCGGGTTGCGCCCGGAGTTGAGCCGGCCCAGCCGGCCCGGCACGGAGAAGGCGAACAGCGCCCCGAGCAGGGACACCACCGGGCGGCTGATCAGCGGGGTCAGCAGCGCCACCCCGACGAAGGTGAACAGCACCCCGCCGAGGATGACCGGCAGGACGCTGTCACCGGCGTTGTCGGTCAGCCCGAGCGCCAGCAGCGTGGCGCCGGCGGCGGTGACCACCGCCCCGCTCACGGTGATCTTGGTCAGTGGCCGGTCCGGGGTGGCCACGTCCTGCATGGCCGCGATCGGTGGGATCCGGGCTGCCCGCAGCGCCGGCAGCAGCGCCGCCACCACCGTGATCACCAGGCCGACGCCGAACGCGCTGAGCACCGCGCTGGCCGGCACCGCGATCCCGGCCAGGTCCAGCCCACCGGCGAAGGTCCCGAACAGGTACGCCAGCAGCGCGCCCACCCCGACCCCGGCGGCCAGCCCGAACACCGAGGCGAGCAGGCCCACCGCCACCGCCTCCAGCACCACCGAGCCGATGATCTGCTTGCCGCTGGCCCCGATGGCCCGCAGCAGCGCCAGCTCCCGGGTGCGCTGCGCGACGATGATCGAGAACGTGTTGAGGATCAGGAACGTGCCGACCAGCAGCGCCACCGCGGCGAAGCCGAGCAGGATCCGGTTGAAGAACGCCAGCCCTTCCTTCAGGTCGGCCGACATCTCCTCGGACAACTGCGCGCCGGTCTTCACCTCGAACCCGTCGCCGAGGGCCCGGGCCACCTCGTCGCGGAGCCCGGCGTCGGTCACCCCGTCCGCCGCGGTGACCGTGACGCTGTTGAAGACGCCGGTCTCACCGAGCATCAACTCCTGCGCCACCGGCGTGGTGAAGTAGATCTCGTGGGACCCGCCGACGGAGTCCCGCCCCCCGCTGTAGCCGAAGACCCCGACCAGGGTGAACTCCCGCTTCGGGGCCAGGGTCAGCACCCCGACCCGGTCGCCGACGCCCACCTTGGCGGCCTGGGCCAGCGCCGCGTTGACCACGATCTCGTCGTCGGCGCGCGGCGCGCGGCCCTCCCGAAGCTGGAGCAGGTCGCCCTCGCCGACCCAGTTCGACCCCAGTTGCGGCGGCCCGAACGAGGTGACCACCTTGCCGTTGCTGCCGATCAGCCGGGCCCCGTCGGCGGCCACCACGCCGACCGCGTCGGCCACCCCCGGCACCGCCGCGACCCGCTGCACCGTCTCGGCCGGGAACGCCGGGGACAGGGTCGTCCCCTCGGCCTCGGAGACCTGCACGTTCGGCTTGGCCGCCACGTTGACGTCCACCCCGGCGTACGCGTCGGCGAAGACCTTGTCGAAGGACCGGCCGAGGGTGTCGGTGAGCACGAACGCCCCGGAGACGAACATGACCCCCAGCACCACCGCCAGGCCGGACAGGACCAGCCGTACCTTGCGGGCCAGCAGGCTCTTCAGTGTCGCCCGGAACATCAGCCGGCCACCTCGGCGGGGGTGTCCAGCTTCTTCATGGTGTCCAGCACGGTCTCCGCCGTCGGCTCGATCAGCTCGGTGACGATCTGCCCGTCGGCGAGGAAGACCACCCGGTCGGCGTACGCGGCGGCGGTCGGGTCGTGGGTCACCATCACGATGGTCTGCCCGTGCTCACGGACCGAGTTGCGCAGGAAGCTCAGCACCTCCGCGCCGGAGCGGGAGTCCAGGTTGCCGGTCGGCTCGTCGGCGAAGATCACCTCGGGCCGGGCGACCAGGGCCCGGGCACACGCCACCCGCTGCTGCTGGCCGCCGGAGAGCTGCGCCGGCCGGTGGTCGAGACGGTCCTTCAGCCCCACCGTGGCGATCACCGTGTCGTACCAGGCCGGGTCGGGCTTGCGCCCGGCGATCGACATCGGCAGCAGGATGTTCTCCTTGGCCGTCAACGTCGGCAGCAGGTTGAACTGCTGGAAGATGAAGCCGACCTTGTCCCGGCGCAGCGTCGTCAGGCCGGCGTCGCGCAGCCCGGTCACCGTGGTGTCCCCGATCGTGACCGTGCCCCGGGTCACCGCGTCCAGCCCCGCCAGGCAGTGCATCAACGTCGACTTGCCGGACCCGGACGGACCCATGATCGCCGTGAACCGGCCCCGCTCGAACTCGACACTGACCCCCCGCAGCGCGGCGACCTGCGCCTCGCCGCTGCCGTACACCTTCCACACGTCGTTCGCCCGAGCGGCGGCCTGCGCCTGTCGCCCTACCGTCGCGGTCACGTCATCTACCTCTTCCGTCTGTGCCGGCGTTCCGCGCCGCCCCCGCTGGTCGGCGCGGCTGTTCTCATCTTCGGTGCCCGACGGCGGCGAACCGTCCAACTCCGGGTGTAGGCACGGCGGATTTCCCGCTGCGGGTCGGCCCCGATGCCGACTCAGGGTTACCCCTGACCATCCGGCCGTGGTCGGGGCACCGCGCCGCCGTCCTGCGACGGGAGGACGCGGACAGCACGGGGCCAGGCCCGTCGACCGTGGCGACCCGCCCCGGTCCGGTCGCCGTCCGGCGACCGGGTGCGCCCCCGGCGGTCAGCCCCGCGGCCGGACCAGGCCCGACTCGTACGCCAGCACCACCGCCTGGACCCGGTCGCGCAGTCCGAGCTTGGTCAGCACGTGCCCGACGTGGGTCTTGATCGTCGTCTCGCTCACCGACAGCTCCCGGGCGATCTCGGCGTTGGACAGGCCCCGGGCCACCTGCCCCAGCACCTCCCGCTCCCGCTCGGTCAACCCGCCCAGGGTCTTCGGCGGGCCCGCCGCCGGGTCCGGCAACACCCCGGCGAACCGGTCCAGCAGCCGCTTGAGGATGCGCGGGGCGACCACCGCGTCCCCGGCCGCCACCGTCCGGATCGCCGCCACCAGGTCCTCGGCCGGCACGTCCTTGGCCAGGAACCCGCTCGCCCCGGCGCGCAGCGCCCCCACCACGTACTCGTCCAGGTCGAACGTGGTCAGGATCAGCACCCGCACCGGCAGTTTCGCCTCGACGATCGCCCGGGTCGCGGCCACCCCGTCCATCCGGGGCATCCGGATGTCCATCAGCACCACGTCCGGCAGCAGCCGGCGGGACAGGTCCACCGCCTCCACCCCGTCGCCGGCCTCGGCGACGATGTCCAGGTCCTCCTCCGCGCCCAGCACCATCCGGAACCCGGTCCGCAGCAGCGGCTGGTCGTCGACGAGCAGGATCCGTACCGGTCGCGCCGGCGCCGCCTGGTCGGTCATCTGCTCTCCCTGTCCCCGCCGGCCCCCGCCGGAACGCCGTCCGCCTGCTCCACCGGGATCCGCGCGTACACCCGGAACCCGCCGCCGGGCCGGGGCCCGGTGTGCAGGGTCCCACCGTAGAGCCCCACCCACTCCCGCATCCCGACCAGCCCGTGTCCCGGCCCGGCCGGCCCCGGCGGCGCCCCCCGCCCGGTGTCGGTCACCTCGACCGTCAGGTGCCCGTCGTCGACCGCCACCCGCACCCGCGCGGTCGCCGACCCGGCGTGCCGGACCGCGTTGGCCAGCGCCTCCTGCACGATCCGGTACACCGCCAGCGCCACCCCCTCCGGCACCGGCGTGGCGTCGCCCGCCACCGCCAGGGTCACCGGCAGGCCCGCCTGCCGGGCCTGCTCCACCAGCTCCTCGATCCCGGCCAGCCCCGGCTGCGGGGCCAGGTCGGCGGCCGGCTCGGCGTCGGAGCGCAGCACGTCCAGCAGCCGGCGCATCTCCCGCAGGGTGGTCCGGCTGCTCTGCTCGATGGTGGCGATCGCCTCGTCGGCGGCGTCCGGGTCCCGGCGCAGCACCCGCCGCGCCCCGGTCGCCAGCACCCCCATCACGCTCACCTGGTGGGCGACCATGTCGTGCAGCTCCCGGGCGATGCGGCGGCGTTCCTGCGCCACCGCCTGCTCGGCCAGGGTGCGCTGGTTCTCCTCCGCGACGCGGGCCCGCTCCCGCAACGCCGACAGGGTCGTCCGCCGGGCGTGCACCGCCCGCCCCACCGCGTACGACACCAGCGCGGTGAGCAGGTTGTTCAGCACCAGGTACGCGCTGGACACGTCGAGCGGGCTGGCCAGCGGCACCACCGCGTTCAGCGTCATCACCGGCACCCACAACACCACCGCCGCGAGCGCCGCCCGCCACGTCGGCCCCCGCGCCGCCAGCGTGTAGGTCAGCACCACGAAGGCCAGCCCCTGGGTGTTCGGCACCGCGTCGAACCAGACGGGCAGGGCCAGGGTGGCCAACGCCATACCCACCGCCACCGCCGGCGCGCGGCGGCGCAGCACCACCGGCACGGCGCACAGCACACTCCACAGCCACGGCGTCGGCAGCCGACCCGGCCCGAACTCGCGCGGGCTGAGCAGCGTGACCACGACGTCGAACAGCAGCAGGGCACCGGCGAGGAGGGCGTCCGCGAGCAGCGGACGCCCGCGCAGGAACGCCCGTGCGCCGGTCATACCGCGACGCTAACCGCCCGTACGCCGCTGTGATCGTCGCCAGCGGTGACTGTGCCATCCTCCCCGAGGATGAGGGTCACTCGTCCGCACCCGGCGCGGAGGGCGCGGACCGGGCGTCCGGCTGCGGACCCGCCGTCGCCGCGCCCACCGGGAACGGCGGCGGGGTGCCCCCGAAACTGGGACAGTGCGCCTGGTGGTTGCACCAGTCGCACAACTTGCTCGGCCGGGGCCGGAAGTCCTGCCGCTCGGTGGCCTGCTCGATCGCCCGCCACAGCGCCACCACCGTGCGCTCGAAGCGGGCCAGCTCCTCGGCGTCCGGGGTGTAGTCGCACACCTCGGCGTCGCGCAGGTAGAGCAGGCGCAGCACCCGGGGCACCACCCCCCGGGTCCGCCACAGCACCAGCGCGTAGAACTTGAGCTGGAACAGCGCCCGCGCCTCGAACGCCTCCCGGGGCGCCCCGCCGGTCTTGTAGTCCACCACCCGCAGCGCGCCGTCCGGCGCCACGTCCAGCCGGTCGAGGTAACCCCGGATGAGCAACTCGTCGTCGACCACGGCGGAGATCAGCGCCTCCCGCTCGGCCGGCTCCAGCCGGCGCGGGTCCTCCACCGTGAAGTACCCCTCCAGCAGCGCGGCGGCCGAGCGCAGGAACTCCCCGGCGGCCTCCGGCGCGGCCCCGTCGAACAGGTCGGCCAGCTCCGGCTGCTCGGCGACCAGCCGGTCCCACTGCGGGGCCACCAGGTCGCCGGCCGCCTGCGGGGTGCGCCCCGCCGCCGGCAGGTCGAACAGCCGCTCCAGCACCGCGTGCACCAGGGTGCCCCGGGCCTGCTCCACGGTCGGCCGCTCGGGCAGCCGGTCGATGCTGCGCAGCCGGTACAGCAGCGGGCAGGTCTTGAAGTCCGCCGCCCGGGACGGGGACAGCGAGGCCCGGACCGTCGCGGGCACCTCCACCCCGGCCGAGGAGTGCTGGATGATCACCGGTTCCGCCGTCATGCCCGGAAGGTTAGGGCACCGGTCTGACAGCCGGGCCGCACCCCGCCGGCGTCGGCCCCGCCCGGTCGGCCCGTACCCCGGTCGATGCGGCCCCCGCCGCCGGGGCGCGCCGGCCGCCGCGCGGGCGGGCCCGGTCCCGGCGGTCCGTAGCATCGGGAAGGTGCAGCAGAGAACCGAATCGCCCCGCCGCCGTGACCACCGACCCGGACTCAGCGTCGGCCGGGTGTTCGGGGTGCCGCTGTACCTCAACGCCTCGATGCTGCTGCTCGCCCTGCTGATCACCATCCTGTACGGCGAGTTCGCCGGGCACCGGCTCGGCCTGTCCCCGCCGGCCGGGTACCTGATCGGCTTCGGGTTCGTCGTCTCGCTGCTGGGCTCGGTGCTGCTGCACGAGCTCGGCCACGCCCTCACCGCCCGCCGCTACGGCATCGGTGTGCGCGGGATCACCCTCGAACTGCTCGGCGGGTACACCGAGATGGACCGCGACGCTCCGAGCCCCCGGGTCGACCTGCTGGTCTCCCTCGCCGGGCCGGCGGTCTCCGCGGTGCTCGGCGTGGCCGCCACCGCCGCCACCCTGGCCCTGCCCGACCGCACCCTGCTCAACCAGCTCGCCTTCCAACTGGCGGTCAGCAACGTCATCGTGGCCGTGTTCAACCTGCTGCCCGGGTTGCCGCTGGACGGCGGCCGGGCCCTGCGGGCCGCGGTCTGGGCGGCCACCCGGGACCGGCACGTCGGCACCGAGGTCGCCGGGTGGATCGGCCGGGCCGTCGCCGCCGGCACCGCCGTGCTGGTGATCCTGCTGGTCCTCAACGGGATCCTGGCCCCGCTGGCCGTGCCGCTGATGCTGCTGGTCGCGGTGACCCTGTGGCGGGGGGCCGGGCAGTCGATCCGGATCGCCCGGGTCAGCCGCCGGTTCCCGCTGATCGACCTGGCCCGGCTGGCCCGACCCCTGCTGCCGGTGCCCACCGGCACCCCGCTGGCCGAGGCGCAGCGCCGTCGCGACGCCGCCGGCCAGCCGCAGGCGGTGCTCGCCGTCACCGACTCCGCCGGCCGGCCGCTGGCCGTGGTCGACCCGGCCGCCGCGGCGGCCGTCCCGGTGGAGCGCCGGCCCTGGCTGGCGGTCGACGCGGTGGCCCGGTCGCTGGCCGGCCTGCCCACGATGCCGGTGGATCTCGACGGTGAACGGGTGATGGAGACGGTGCAGACCCACCCGGGCGCGCAGTACGTCGTGACGGCAGGCGAAAATGTCGTCGGCGTTCTGCACATCGCGGATCTGGCGCAGCTCCTCGAACCCAGACGGAACTCGAACCGGAAGTGGAACACGTGACCGTTCACCCCCCTGCGACCTCGACCGACCCGGGCCCGACGGCGCCCGGCCCCACCCCGGCGCTGCCCCCCGTGCACCGCGGCCCCTTCCGGCCCGGCGACCGGGTGCAGCTGACCGACCCGAAGGGGCGGATGCACACGGTCACCCTGGAGGTGGGCAAGGCGTTCCACACCCATCGCGGCATCCTGGAGCACGACGCGCTGATCGGCCAGCCCGACGGCAGCGTGGTCACCACCTCCGGCGGCGGCACCGCGTACCTCGCCCTGCGCCCGCTGCTGTCGGACTACGTGCTGTCCATGCCGCGCGGCGCCCAGGTCATCTACCCGAAGGACGCCGCCCAGATCGTCGCCATGGGCGACATCTTCCCCGGGGCGAAGGTGCTGGAGGCCGGCGCCGGCTCCGGCGCGCTGAGCTGCTCCCTGCTGCGCGCCGTCGGCACCACCGGCGAGCTGCACTCCTGGGAGGTGCGCGACGACTTCGCGCAGATCGCCCGCCGCAACGTCGAGGCCTTCTTCAACGGCCCCCACCCGGCCTGGACCCTGCACGTCGGGGACGTGGCGGACTGCCCGGAGACCGGCTTCGACCGGATCATCCTGGACATGCTCACCCCGTGGGAGACCCTCGACATGGTCGAGCGGGCGCTGCTGCCCGGCGGCGTCTTCATCGGGTACGTCGCCACCACCCCGCAGCTGTCCGAACTGGTGGAGGCGCTGCGCGAGCGGGGCGGCTGGACCGAGCCCCGGGCCTGGGAGTCGCTGGTGCGCGACTGGCACGCCGAGGGGCTCGCCGTCCGCCCGGACCACCGCATGATCGCGCACACCGCGTTCCTGGTCTCCGCCCGCAAGCTCGCCCCCGGGGTCACCGCCCCGCCGCGCCGCCGCAAGCCGAGCAAGGGCACCGAGGCGTACGTCCAGCGCCGGGCGGCGCTGCGGGCGGCCGAGGCGGCCCGCCAGGCCGCCACCGCGCCGGCCACCGACGACACCCCGGCCGGTACGCCGACGGAGCTGGACCAGCCGTGACCGCCGCGCGGGACGCCCCCGGCCGGACCGGGTGCCGCCGGCCCGGCGCGTCCGGACCACCCCAACCCACCGTCGCGGCGGAGGTCACCCGATGAGCCTGCCCGGTTTCGACGGCGCCGAGGTGCCGGCGGTCTTCCCCGACTGGTCGCCGTACCAGGACCTGGAGTCGGCGGCGCGGGCGTACCTGCGGGACCCGGACGTGGCGCTGGAGGCGCTCGGCGGGGTGCTGCGCGGCGCCTCGGTGCTCGGCTTCACCCTCGAACGCTTCGTCAACGAGGTCAACGGGGTGTGGCAGGAGGTCGTGGTCTGCGACGGCAGCCGGCTGATCCTCTGGCACGGCGAGGACGTGCCGCCGGGGGAGGGGCCGGCCGGGGCGATGACCTCGTCGCTGCGGGTGGTGCCGATCTCCACGGTCACCGAGGTCGGTTGCCGGCGACGGCTCACCCGGGGCGACAACGGCACGGTCCGGGTCGACAGCATCGACGTGTACCTGCTGCTGACCTCGCTCGACGAGGCGCCGCCGGGCGACGAGCTCGTCGGCGCGCCCCGGCACGACGCGCTGCGGTTCGGCAAGACCCTCGACGACGGCGGGGCCGGTCAGAT
>NZ_LRQV01000145.1 GCF_001567585.1 Micromonospora rosaria | reverse complement strand
CAGGTCGGTGCCGGTGGCGGCCCCGGACCGCAGGTCGGTGCCGACGGCGGCGACGACGTCACCCCGGATCAGCAGGTCCCCCCGGTCGAGGAGGCCGAGGTCCGGGTCCATGGTGACGATCGTGCCGCCGGTGAGCAGGATCGGGCGGCCGGTCCGGTGGGCCTGCCGCAGGTCGTCGGGGGTGGTCCTGGTCATGTCAGCTGCTCCGGGGTCGAAGAAACGCGCCTGCCGTGGCCCACTGTCGGCGGCTCCGGCGGCCGGCGGCAGGGCACCTCGCGCCGGGGCGCACCCCGCCCGGACGCGCCCCACCCGGGCACGGACCACCCGGACGCGCCCCACCCGGGCACGGACCGCCGGGACACGGACCACCCGGACGCGCGCCACCCGGGCACGGACCGGCGGGGCGGGGGCTGCCTGGGTGTGACACACCCAGGCAGCCGGCCGGGTGGCTGGTTACCGTCGAGGCATGGCAGCCAACGAACTGGGCGAGTTCCTCCGGGCCCGCCGGGCCCGCCGTCGGCCGGAGGAGGTGGGCATGCCCCGGTACGGGCAGCGCCGCGTCGCGGGGCTGCGGCGGGAGGAGCTCGCCGTGCTGGCCGGGGTGAGCGTGGACTACTACACCCGCCTGGAGCAGGGCCGGGAACGGCACCCGTCGGCGCAGGTGGTCGACGCGCTCGCCGAGGCGCTGGACCTCGACCCGGACGCCCGGGAGCACCTGTACCGGCTGGCCGGGCTCACCGCCACCGCCCACCGGGGCACGGTACGCGACACCGTCGCCCCCGCGTTGCGGCAGCTCATGGACCTGCACCTCACCGCACCGGCGTTCGTCACCAACCGGCTGCTGGACGTGCTGGCGACGAACGCCCTGGCGGACGCGCTGTTCGCCCCGTTCGCGGCGGCGGACAACCTGGCCAAGATGATCTTCTGCGACCCGACGGGGCGCTGGTTCCACGCCCGGTGGGACCGGGCGGCGCGGGCCGCCGTGGCGCACCTGCGGCAGGCCGTGGGGCACGACGCCGGCGATCCCCGGCTGCACGCGCTGATCGGGACCCTCGGCGGGGCCAGCGAGGAGTTCCTCGCCCTGTGGAACTCCCACGACGTGTGGGGCAAGACCACCGACGGCAAGGAGTTGCACCACCCGGACGTGGGCGCGCTGTCGCTGACGTACCAGACCTTCGACGTGCGGGACGCCCCGGGCCAGCAGCTGATCGTCTACCAGGCCGAGCCGGGCAGCCGCAGCGCCGAGGCGCTCACCCTGCTGGGCACCCTCGCCGCGACCCGACGGGACCGGACGGCACCGACGAGGCAGCCGGGGCCGGGACGCAGCCCGACGGCGTGAGGCCGACCCGCACGCAGGACCGCGTGCGGCGCGACCGAACCGGTCCGCAGGCGGAAAGCCGGTGTGCGGTGCGACCGCAGGCGGGCCGGTGGACGCCGGTACCGGCGCCGACCCCGTGACGCTCCCCCCCGGGGTCGGCCTCCCCCGCGCCGGTACCGGCCGACGGGGGCCGGGTCAGGTCCCGGCGGGAACACCCGGGCGGTGCTGGTAGCCGCGCAGCAGGTGACTTCCGCCGCTGACCAGGGTCGCCCCGGCCGCCATGCCGACCAGGACCAGGATCGCGCTGATCGCCCAGAGGCCCGACTCGGCGCCGGCCGACGCCTGCTGCGACCAGGCGACGGTGAACGCCGCCGTCATCACCGGCACCACCAGCCACGGGTTGAGCAGCCACCCGGCGACGGCGGCGACCGCGACCAGGGAGAGCACCACCCCGACGACCTGCCAACCGGCGTACGTGCCGGCCGCCGAGCCGGTCCGCGGGTCCGCGGGGTGGCCGGTGTCCCAGCCCAGCCACGCCCACCACACCGCCACCGTCGCGGCGGCGAGGAGCAGAGCCCCGGCGAGGGAACGGGTACGTGTCGACGTGTCCACGGCCCTGATCATTCCGGTCCGGCCGACGGAACGGATGGGTACCCGTACTCAGCCCGCCGGTCCGGTGGCACCGTGGCCTGCCCCGATCCCGGCGAGTGTCCGATGCCCGACTGATCGGTGGCGGCGCACCGGTTCCCGGCGGCGGCCACCCGGCACGACCGTCCCCACCAGCGCGGACGCCCGCGCCGCAGCGGAGGCGGCCAGGGTGGACGACCCGGTGGGCAGCCGGCCCGGCGGAGCCGGTGACCCGGATCGCTATGGTGCGGCACCGTCGGGGTTCGTAGGGTGTTCGGGTTCGCCCGACGCCGGCCGCCCGAGGGGTTGAGAACGCTGACATCCGCCGCCCGTCCCCCGCGCGCGCCCGGCCCGGCATGACGCTCGCCCGGGACCTCGCCGGCCTCCCGACCGACCGGGTCGTCCAGATCGGCGGCCCCAGCGTCCTCGGCGGCCCCACCGTCGAGGTGGTCGCCGAGACGGCGGCCCGGTGCCTGACCGACCACGCCGCCGTCGTCCTCGACCCCGGCTCGGGCGGTCCGCTCGACGTCGTCCGCACGACGCTGGACCGGCTGGAACAGGTGGCGTACGCGCTGCTGCCCGGGTGGCTCCCCGAGGCGGCGCAGGTCGGCCGTACCGATCCGCTCAGCCTGGCGGCCGTGCGCGCCGCCGCGACCGGCCGGGCCCGTGGTACCCGGCACTCCGCGCCCTTCCTGGCGCACCTCGCCACCGCCGCGCTCACCGGCCGACGCCCGCGCGGCGACGCCTTCGCGTTGGAGCAGCGCTGCCTCGGGCTGGCCCGGGTGGTCGCGGAGGGCTTCGACCGGTCCGGGCTCGTCCTGCTCGTCGGCCTCCCCGCCGACCCGACCGAGCAGGCGGAGCAGGCCCTCGTCGCGGCGGCCGAGTGGCTGGCCCAGCACGGCCGGCTGGGCGTCTGGCTGGTGGGCGGGGCGCTGCGGGTGGACCGGGTCCCCGTCGTCCACCTCGCCGGGCCCGGCCCGGTCGCCACCCGGCCGGCGGGCGGCGGGACGCCGGGTCGACCCGCGCCGCCGACGGTGGTCGGGCGGCCCCACCCGGCCAGCGCCGCCGAGGCCGCGCTGGAGGCGGCCCTGGCCGCCGAGAGCTGGGCGGCGGGACGCCGGTGGAACCAGTCGTACCAGTCGGACGTGCTCACCGCGCCGGTCCGGCTGGACCTGGTGTGGCCGGCCGAGCGCTGCGTGGTCGAGGTCGACGGGCCGGAGCACTGCCACCCGGCCCGGTTCGAGGCGGACCGGCAGCGCGACGTCCGGTTGCAACTGGACGGTTACGCCGTCCTGCGCTTCACCAACGCACGGATCAGCCACGACGTCGGCTCGGTGGTGCACCAGATCGGCACCTACCTGCGGGACCGGCGACGTGCCATGGCGGAAGGAAGGTTCCATGCCCGGCGATGACCTCACCCCGAGCGAGAGCGCGATCCTGGTCGCGTTGATGGCGGTGGCGCGGGAGATCTCCAACACCGAGCTGAAGGAGCGGTACCACATCGACGTCCGGAAGGGGTACCGGGACAAGCTCAACCGGCTCCGGTACGTCGAGAGCCGCAAGTCCGGCCGGACGTACCTGCACCAGCTCGCCGACCGGGGCTGGGCCCGGGTGGAACAGGACCTTCCCCTCGACGCCCGGGGTGCCCGCGCCCTCGGCGGGGCGCTGACTCTGCTGCTGGCGAACCTGCGGGACCGGATCGCCCCCCGCGACGACTACCGGTCGTTCGGCGAGCTGTTCGCGCTGACCGACCTGCGGGCCACGGCCCCGCCGACGAGCGGGCCGCAGGTCCTGCGGACCCGGCTCCGGCAGGCGTACGCGGCCCTCGCCACGGGCCCCGGGGAGTGGGTCGGCCTGACCCGGCTCCGGCCGTTCTTCGGCGACGTCGACGTCGACGACCTCGACGAGGCGCTGCGGCGTCTGGAGCGGGAGCCGGACGTGAACATCGTGCCGGAGTCGAACCAGAAGATGCTGACCCCGCAGGACGTCGCGGCGGCGGTACGCATCGGCGGCCAGGACAAGCACCTGCTGGCGATCGGCGTGTGATGCGGGAGGCGGAACGCGCCGCCCTGGCGGCGATCAGGTTCAACTGGGCGCCGGTACCCGACGACGTCTGGCGGCCCTCGCCCTTCCACGTCGAGGGGCTGCACGGCGCGGTAATGCGGGACGTGCTCGACGGGCTCGCCGACGCCCGCGCCAGTGTGGACGGCAGCCCGATCGGCCTGGTGTTGCAGGGGCAGCGCGGCTCCGGCAAGACCCACCTGCTGGGCTGGACCCGCCAGCAGGTGCAGGCGCAGGACGGGTACTTCTTCCTGGTCGGCCTGCTCGACCCGAAGGGCTTCTGGAACAGCGTGCTGACCGCCGTCCTCGACGGGTTGGCCCGGCCGGTCTCCGCCGGACAGACCCAGCTCCGGCTGCTGCTGCGCCGGCTGTCGGCCCGGGTGGGCGCGCCCCGCGCCGCGCGCCGGGCGGTGATGGGGGAGACCGAGCTGACCCGGGAGGCGCTGGACGCGTTCGTCGCGGGACTCGTCCGGCTGGACCGGCACGTGGTGACCCGCTGCCAGGAGACGGTACGGGCGCTCGCGCTGAGCGTGTCGGAGGACGTCGCGCACCGCGACCTCGCCGAGAACTACTTCGCCTCGGGCGAGGAGGAGACACCGGGGGAACGGGCGGCGTGGGGGATGCGGCGCGCGCCCCGTACCCCGCAGCAGCTCGTGCAGGACCTCTCCTGGCTGCTCGCGCTGACCGGCCCGACGGTGATCGCCGTCGACCAGATCGACACGATGATCGCGCAGTCGGTGCTCGTCACGGACCCGGGCCAGCAGCGGGTCGACGTCCGCGACGACCCGGAGCAGGCGGCGGCGCTGGCCCGCTTCGCCGACGGGCTGATGACCCTGCGGCAACTGACCCGCCGCACGCTGACCCTGGTCGCCTGCCTGCCCACGTCCTGGACGATCATCCGCAACCAGACCGTGGACACGGTGGGTGACCGGTTCCGCCAGCCGCCCCAGCTCAAGACGATCGACGACGTCGACCTGGGCCGGGCCATCATCGAGAAGCGCTTCGCCCTCCACTTCGCGGACCTCGGTTTCGTGCCGCCGTACCCGTCCTGGCCGGTGCTGCCGGGCGCGTTCGCCGGGGCCGGCGCGATGACACCCCGGCAACTGCTGATCGACATCGACCGGCACATCCGGGCCTGCCTCGCCGCCGGTGAGGTCCGGGAACTGGCCCGGCTCGGCGACCCGGACAGCGACCCGGCCACGGCCCCGCCCGTCGACGTCTCCGCACCGGTCGACCTGGCCCGGTTCGACGCCCGGTTCGCCCAGCTCCGGGCGGCGGCGGACGTGACCGCCCCGCTGGCCCGCGACACCGAGGACGGCACGGTCCCGGCGCTGCTCGCCGCCGGTCTCACCGCCTGGGTGCTGGAGCGCGGCGAGACGGGCGGGGCGTTCAGCGTCGACCCGCCGCCCAGCGCCGACCCACCGTTGCACGCGCGCCTGCGGCTCACCCTCGACGAGGCCACCGAGGACCAGGTCCACTGGTGTTTCCGGGCGGTCAGCGACGGCCACCACGCCATCGCGGCGCTGACCCGGCTGCGCAAGGCGTGCACCGCCACCGGCCTCGACGAGCGGGTCGCCAGACGCCGGCTGTTCCTGCTGCGCAACGGCGCCTGGTCCGGCGGCGCGAAGACGACGCTGGCGGTCGAGGCGTTCCACCGGGCCGGCGGGACCACCCTGCCCCTGACCGACGAGGACCTGCGCACCCTGTCGGCGCTGCGCGGCCTGCTGGCGGAGGCGCCGGTCGACGTCCGGGGGTGGCTGACCGCACGGCGGCCCACCCGGGACGTCGCCGTCCTGCGCCGGGCCCTCGCCGACGTCGGGGACTGGCTCCCGGCCGCACCGCCCCCCGGCGATCCCACCACCGCACCCGCCGCCGCAGCGGCTGAGCCCACCACCGCACCCGCCAGCGCGCCGGACGGGTCCACCACCGGGACGGGTGGGGGCGGTGGTGCGGTGGCGGTCGCCCGGCCCCGGGACGAGGGCCCGGTGTTCACCGTCGGGCACGACCACGGCGACGGTACGCCGGTGCGGCTCGCGCTCGAGGCGCTGCGCAAGCACACCACCGTCTTCGCCGGCTCGGGGTCGGGCAAGACGGTGCTCATCCGCCGGATCCTGGAGGAGTGCGCCCTGCAGGGCGTCTCCGCCATCGTGCTGGACCCGAACAACGACCTGGCCCGGCTCGGTGACCCGTGGCCGCAGCCCCCGCGGCACTGGGGTCCCGGGGACGCGGAGCGGGCCGCCGCGTACCTCGCCGGGACCGAGGTGACCGTCTGGACCCCGCGCCGCTCGGCGGGGCGTCCGTTGAGCTTCCAGCCGCTGCCGGACTTCCGGGGCGTGCTCGACGACCCGGACGAGTTCACCGAGGCGGTCGAGGCCGCCGTCGCGGCGCTGGCGCCCCGCGCCCAGCTCACCGGCCGTACCAGCCGGGCCCACCTGGGTCTGGCGGTGCTGCGCAAGGCCGTCGAGCACTACGGCCGGCGGGGCGGCAGCCGGGTCCAGGGGCTGGTCGACCTGCTCGCCGACCTGCCGGACGGCCTGGTGGACATCGACGGCGCCGACAAGATCGGGGCTGCCCTGGCGCAGTCGCTGGCCGCCGCGATGGTCAACGACCCGCTGTTCGGCGGGGAGGGCAGTCCCGTGGACCCGGGGCTGCTGCTCACCCCGCCACCGGGGCGCGCGGCCCGGATCTCCGTGGTCAACCTGGTCGGCCTGAACTCCGACGAGACCCGGCAGAGCTTCGTCAACCAGTTGCAGCTCAGCCTGTTCGCCTGGATCAGGCGGAACCCGGCCCACGACCGGCCGCTGCTCGGCCTGCTGGTGATGGACGAGGCGCAGACCTTCGCCCCCTCCGGCGCGATGACCGCCTGTACGCACAGCACGCTGGCGCTGGCCGCCCAGGCCCGCAAATACGGTCTCGGGCTGGTCTTCGCCACCCAGTCGCCGAAGTCGCTGCACAACCGGATCCCGGGCAACGCGGCGACCCAGCTCTACGGCCGGCTGAACGCCCCGGTGCAGATCGAGGCCGCCCGGGAGATGGCCCGCGCCAAGGGCGGTGACGTCCCCGACATCTCCCGGCTCGGCACCGGGGAGTTCTACCTCGCCGCCGAGGGGGCCGCCCCGGTCAAGATCCGTACCCCGCTGTCGCTGAGCCACCACCCGGCCAGTCCGCTCACGGTGGAGGAGGTGCTGGAGCGGGCCCGCACCCCGTAGCGACCGCCACCACCCGTCACCGCGCCGGCACCGCCCGGCGACCCTCCGGCCCGCCCCGCACCCCACCTGAGCAGCACTGGCGTACCTGCGCTAGACAGGAACGCAGACAACACCTCCCTGGGACGGCTGGAGCACATGGCACAACCCCTCCTGGTCTGGCTGCTCGGTGGCGTCCTGCTGCTGGGCGCGGGCTTCGTGACCGCCCTGCTGCCCCGGTGGCGGGCCCGCGCGCAGGACCGTGTCGTCGCCTGGTCGGCGGCGCGGGCGGCGATCGACAGCGCCGCCGTCAGCCGGGACGCGGCCCGGCGCCCGGTGCCGGAGGCGGAGCGCCTGCTGGCCCGCGCCGAGCACCTCGCCGCCGGGCGCGGTGGGCCGACGGCGGCCCGCACGGCGACCGGGTACGCGCGCCGCGCCGACGAGCTGTGGCGGGCCGACCACCGCGCCGAGGGGGGTACGGCGTGACCGGCCGTCAGCTCCTGCGCCGGGCCGACCGGCTGCGCTGGCTCTTCCTCGGCGTGGCCGTGGTGGTCCTGGTGGTGTTCCTGCTCGCCCAGCACCAGAGCGTCGAGGTCAGCTACGGCCAGTCCCCGTCGGCGTCGGGCCGGATCGAGGAGGGGTCGGCCGGTGAGCTGAGCGACGCCACGCTGCCCTCGGTCGAGGAGATGACCGCGCTGGTCGCCGCCGACCCGGTGGTCCGGCTGCCCGGGGCCGTCGCCGCGTGGAACGAGTCCCGGGTCAGGGACGCGATCGGCGCGCACGACGTGCGCATCCTGGTCGCGCCGCCGGGCCTCGACGAGGAGCAGCGCAAGCAGCTACGCGAGGTCGACAACGCCACCATCCGGGTGATCGGCACCCAGGTCAGCGGCGGCCTGTACGAGGTCACCCCGGACCGAATCCCCGGCTGGCGGGCCCAGTTCGCCACCCACGACGTGACCGACCTGCTGGTCACGCTGATCACCACGCTGAACAAGGATCCCCGCCCGGAGGACCGGGACGAGCTGCGCTGGCGCGAGCCGACCGACGCGGAGGTGGAGCGGGTCGCCGCCGACCTGCGCGCCGACCGGCCGCACGTCGCCGCCGGGGCCACCCTGACCCGGGTACCCGCCGACGCCGCCCGTAACGCCTTCCCGGACGGCGCCCGGTACGTGGTGCTGCCCGCGCAGCCGCACGGCGAGCCGCTGCCCGCGTACGGGCCGGTGCTGACCCGGCTCTTTCCCGACGAGCCGATCGTGCTGATGTACGGCACCTGGATCGAGTACCACGGCCCGGCCGGGGAGGAGTTCGCGGAACTGGCCGCCGCGAGCTTCTACGCCCAGTTCGGCAGCCGGCTCAGCCGGTACGCCTATCCACAGCAGAACGTGCTCACCGCGTACCTGAACCAGGTCACCGACATCCGGTACGCGGGGTTGTTCGACCGGCCCCTGCCGTACCGGCCGCTCGACCCGCTGCGGGTGGCGCTGCCCGCCCTGCCGTGGGTCTTCGCCGGCTGCGTGGCCGCGTTCCTGGTCCTGTCGATCCGGTCGCTGCGCCGCTCGGGCGGGGGCCTGCTCGCCCGTCCCGGCGACCCGCAGCGCGGCGGGGTGCCCGCCCGGCTGGCCGGGCTCACCGCCCTCGCGCTGGAGGTCTCCCTGCTCACCGACGCGCGGAGCAACCCCGCGCTGACCCGGGGCATCGTCACGCTCCGGGCGGCCCGGGAGGCGCTCGACGAGGGGCTGCCGGACCGGCACGTGACCCGCCTGCTCGACACGGCGACCGCCGAGCTGGACGACACCGCCCGCACGCTGGGCATCGCCGGTTACCGTCCGCACCTCTACCTCCAGGGGAGGCTGTCGTGATCCGCTGGTTCGGCCGCCCCGCCGTCCGCCGCTGGCTCGGTGACCTGGTCAGCACCCCGTTCGGCTTGGCCGTGCTGGCCTGCCTGGTGCTGGCCGGCTGGGCGCTGTGGTCCGGCGGCCTGCTGGACGGGCCGGTGGCCCGCCAGGTGCGGACCTCCTCGGTGTACGCCGCCCCCGGCGTCGACCTGGACCGGGCCGCCGCCGAACGGATCATCGGCAACCGTCGGCTGGTGGTGCTGATGATGGCGCCGGGTGCCGACCTGCGCGCCGCCTGCCAGGACGTGGGCCAGGCGGCGAAGGGCACCCTGGTGCTGGTGATGAGCGCGGACGACGACGACTGGGACACCTACGGCTGCGCCCGGTACACCGGTGACGACGCGAAGGACTTCGGCCGGGCGGTGGTGGCCGAGACGACCATCTCCCGGGGCACCGACGGCTTCGTCGACCGCCCGCTGGAGGCGTTGAAGGTCGTCGTCGTCAACTACGACCGGCTGGTGCGGGCCGCCATCGTCCCGGACGGCGGGCGCACCATCAGCCCCTCGCTGCCCCGCTTCCTGCTCGCCGGCGCGGCGCTGGTCGGGGTGGTCGCCGGCGCGACCGCGCTCTACGTCGGCGGTCGCCGGGCCGGCCGGCTCGCGGCCGTGCGCCGGGCCCGCCGGGACGAGAGCGCGGACGGCCGCAGCGCGCTCAGCGCCGCCGCGGCCGTCCTGGCCCAGCAGATCATCGACCTGGATCGACGGTACGCCCAGGTGCACCGCCAGGCCACCCGTGCCGGCAAGGACCACAAGTTCCTCCGTGGCTACCGGAACCTGACCACCGGGTACGTCGCCCTGCTCGACGACCTCGCCACAACCGACGGTGACGAGGCCGCCGTCCGGCGGCTCCGGGAGCGGGTCGACGCGCTCGGCCGGGAGGCCACCACGCTCACCGACCGGGCGGACCGCACCGGTCGGTGAGGACCCGGGGCACCCCGGCCGGGACGCCGGTCACCGCCGGCGGACGTTGCCCGGGTTCGGGAGCTGCGTCCCCGTGGTGTTGCTCTGGTTCTGCTGCCCGGACGAGGTGTTCGGCTGGGTGGTGGGCGGGACGTACTGGCCCTGCTGGGGCAGCAGTCCGCTCGCCACGTAGCTCAGCCCCGCCACGGCCGCGCCGTAGCCCGCGGCCTGCGGGTTCGACGGGGTCAGGCCACCGTAGACGCCCTGACCCACCGCGTTGGCCACGGCGGGCACGATCTGCCAGAGGTTCGGCTTCGGGTGCGGGTTCTGGGGGTTCCGGTGGATCTGCCACTGGTTGTAGGCGGCGGTCAGGACGGTGTTCATCAGTTGCGCCCCGCCCGCGCCGACCCCACCGGCGTAGACCTTCGGCCACCCCGCCAGCGTGCCGACCGCCTGGGTGACGAAGGCGGCCCCCAGCAGGACCTGGTTGCGCCGTTCCTCGTTCTTGATCGCCTTCCACGCCTGGCCGGTCCAGTGCTGGAGGTCGAAACCCCGCCCGTTGCCCCGGTTCTCCATCCGGTAGTACTGGCCCTCGACGTCGAAGCTGTTGCCGTCGAAGGCGCTCTCCAGGCGCTCCACCGAGGAGTTGGCGGAGACGTTGGGCAGGGACGCCTGGTAGTCGCTCGCCGTGTACTGGCCGTACCCGGCGGGCAGCGACGAGGTGCTCGTGCTCCCCACCGGACTCGGCTGGTACTCCTGGTAGTAGCTGCTGTCGCTGGCGTGGCTGTACACGCTGCTCGACGCGGCCTGCGTGGTCTGGTACGGGTACATCTGGTACGAGTACTGCTCCTGCTCCGGGCCGATCTCGTCGCCGCTGTTCGACCCGCTTCCCGACTGGCTCTGTCTGGGCATCTCCGTACCTCTCTGCCGCATGGGGGCATGACGCTCTCTCTACGGCCGGCCCGCCACCCCGGTTCAGACGCTCCGGAGGTGCTTTTCGCCACCAGCGACCGCCGGCGGGGGCGGTGGGAACGGCGGGGGCGGTGGGGGGCCCGGTTGCGCCGCGCCGGGCAGCGCCCGCGCGGCGGCCCGTTCGGTGATCGCGGCGACCTCCCGCTTCGCCTGCGCCGAGATCCGGCCGGCGTCCGGCTCCTTGTACCAGGGACGCAGCGTGATCACCGCCGGGCGGATGCCGGTGGCCAGCAGCAGGGCGGTGCCCTTGGACAGGGCCCGGATCCGGTCCGGCGGGAGCACGTGCTCCTGCCGGTACGAGGTGGACCGCGACGAGCCGTCCCGGCTGCGGGAGACGCTGACCGTGCTGACGTCGTGCTGGCCGACCAGCTTGGAGACCTTCTCCACGAAGTCCGCGTCGTCCAGACCCGCGCCGAGCAGCTTGATGGTGGCGGCCCCCCACAGCGCGTCCATGCCGGCCTCCCCCCACACCCGGGAGCCCTGCCGGTAGCTCTGCAACAGGGTGACCACGTTGATGCCCCGGGAGCCGAGGTGGGAGTAGAGGTCGGGCAGGTCGGAGATGCGGCAGACGTTCGCCGCCTCGTCCAGCACCGCCGTCATCGGCGGGTCCAGCCGCCCGCCCATCCGCTCGGCCGCGACCACCCCGGCGCGCAGGGTGGCGTCGGCGAGCCCGGCGATCACCCCGGCCGCCGACCCGCCGCCGTCCTTGGAGAGCAGGTAGAGGGTGTCCCGGCCGAGCACGTGCCGGTCCGGGCGGAACTGCGGCAGGTACGGGTCCGGGGTGACCCAGGCCAGGATCTCCGGGTCCAGCAGGCAGGCCACGCACTGCCGGGCGGTCTCGTAGATGCCGTCGCGGGTCTCCACCGCGCCCCGGACCGTGCCCTGCAACTGCTCGGCCATGGCGTGCAGCCCCGCGTCGCGCAGCAGGTCGACCGGGGTGCGGTCGGCCGGGTCGGCCAGCCAGCCGAGCAGGTCGGCGACGGAGGCCCCGCCCCGGGCGGCGGCCAGGAAGAGCGCGGTCAGGGTGTTCTGCGCCGCCGAGATCCAGAAGTCCTTCTTGGTGGTGTCGTCGTTGACCGAGGCCACGAAGTGCCCGGCCAGCCGCCGGGCGCCCTCGATGGTGCCGCAGTCGCCGAGCAGGTCCCACCACATCTCCCGGTGGCTGTGCGCGATGCCCTGCGGGTCGAAGGTCCACACCGTGCCGGTGCGCTCCCGTTCGGCCCGGGTCACCGCGTACACGTCGGACTTGTTGGAGGTGAGCAGGACCGCGCCCCGGGCCCGCAGCACCCGGGGGATGGCGATGCCGGTGGACTTGCCGGCCCGGGGCGCCATCAGGTCCAGCTCCACGTCCTCGAAGGAGGAGCGCAGCTCGGGGCCGCTCGGGGCGAGGTCGCCGAGGAGGTTGCCGGTCTCGTCCGGGTGCAGGTGCCTGTGCCCGGCCAGCGAGGGGCGCAGTTCCCGGGCGCGGGCGGTGATCCCGGCGGGGGCCAGCGAGGCCAGGTCCCGGGCGCGGGCCAGCCCGATGCCGCGCCGACGCCGGTCCAGCAGGGCCCGCCCGCCGATCACCAGCGGAACGACGACGAGGGCCGCCGTCGCCACCATCCCGGCGTAGACGGCCCAGGCGGGCGCCCCCGGCCAGAGCGCCCCGGTGTCCCCACCGGCCAGGGTCAGGTACGAGCGCAGGGTGAACGGTGGCAGGTGCCAGCCGTGCCCGGTCACCCCGGCCCCGAGGCTGCCGCCCGTCCAGGCGATCAGGAAGATCCCCAGGTTCGCGAGGGCCACCAGGCTGAAGGCCCAGAAGAACAGGTCCGACCCCTTCGGCGGGCCCCCCGACGCTCCGCTCACGCCCGCCACCCCCGGTCGGCCGGCCCGGTCCCGTCGGCCCGGTGGGCGACCTCCGGCCGGGTACCCAGGTTGCCCAGTTCCGCCTCGGCCTCGAAGGCCGCCTGCCGGGCCGCCGCCCGCTCGGCCGCCTGCTGCGCGGCGTACCCGTTCTGCACCCACCGCTGGTTGGTGTCGTGCAGGCGGCGTTCGGTGTCGGTGATGGAGACCCGGATCGGGATGCCCGGCCGACCACCCACCTTGATCAGGAACCGGCCGCGCCCGGGGGGCTCCTCGTTGCTGCCGGTGCTCGCCCAGCCCGGCGGGGAGGACCAGGAGGAGACCAGTTCGACCTCCCGCCGGGACAGCCCGATCACCCGGCCCAGCTCCTGCATCTCCGCCGCCGGCAGGCCGGCGCAGGCCACGATGCCGGCCCGCTCGACGAAACCCCGGGCCTTGGCCCGGTCGGAGTCGGAGCCCAGCGCCTCGGCGTCCTTGAGGGTGTGGGTGATCTTCGCGTCGCCGAGACCCAGCGACCGGTTGAGCCGGGTCAGCGCGTCGATCCGGTCGACGATGCCGGAGGCGGCCCGCAACGGACGCCACAGCTCGTCCAGGATGGTGAAGAACCAGCGCCGGGGGGCCAGCCCGGCGTCGGCGAGGGCGTGCGAGGCGGCGACCGTACCCAGGCCGTCCGACCAGGCAGCGAGCATGGCCGCGGCGGTGAGCTGGGTGTCGGCCTCCCCGATGCGGGAGATGTCGATGCAGACGGCGGGGGCGTCCGGGTCGATCCGGGTGGAGGTGACCGAGCCGAAGGTGTCCCCCAGCGCCCCGTCCAGGATGCCCAGCAGGGAGCGGTGCAGCGGGTCCACCGCGTCCCGGTAGCGGGTCTCCTGGCCCCGGTCCAGGGTCACCGCCCGGACCCGGTCCGGCCCCTCCTCCAGCACCCGCAGCAGGTCGGGCAGGAGCGGGGCGCGGTGCTTCGGGGTGTGCTCCCGCAGGTGCCGCAGGCAGGCGGAGAGGACCGCCTGCTCGTGGTCGTCCAGGGCGCGGCCCCGCACGATGGTCAGCAGCGCCGCCACCATGTTCAGCACCCGGCCGTGGGTCTCGGCGGCCAGCGCCTGGCCGGCCTGCCCACCGATGCGCTCGGCGGCCAGCCCCATCGCCCCCGGATCGAGCACGTTGATCCCGCCGACCCCCCGGCCGATCTGGATCACCTGGCCCCCGAGGGCCCGTACCGTGTCGGCGTAGTCCGGCTTGAGGTCGCCGAGGACCAGCGGCACCACCCCGGTCGCCGCCAGGCCCACCGCCATCCGGTTGATCAGGGTGGACTTGCCCAGGCCCGGCATGCCGAGCATGAACAGCGACGGGTTGGAGATGTACCGGGCCCGGGTGAACCAGGAGATCGGGTCCCCGCAGACCGTGGCCCCGGTGAAGAGGTGCTGCCCGAGCGGGACCCCGGACATCGGCGCCCCGGAGCCGGCCGAGAAGGGCCAGAGCCCGCAGGCCTGCACGGTGGTGGCCCGCCACATGGTGGGGGCGTCGAGGTAGCCGACCTTGCCGCCGCCGGGCCCCTCCCAGCCCCGGTTCGACACGGGCAGGCTGCGGGACGGCCGGGCGGGCCTCGTCTCCTTCGGCGGCTTCGGCGCCTCGTCGTCCGGGTCGCCGACCACCCCGGTCAGGGCGGTGGCCGCGCCGGAGCTGCCCGCCGGCCAGCCGGTACCGAGGTCGAAGGGCCGGGTGCGGTCGCGGGAGCCGGTCCGGGCGGTCACATCGCCTCCTGAAGCTCGTGCGGCAGCATGGTGTGCTCCCAGGGGAGGATCCCGGCGGGCAGGGTGCAGGTGAACGCCGCCGCCTGCATCCGGTTGGCCGGGCGCATCGCGATCCGGGTCGCCCCGGTCATGTTGCGGACCAGCACCGAGGCGTCGTCGAGCTGGTCGTGGCGGTCGACGGTGATGGTGAGCATGAGGGAGAACTCCACCAGCCCGGCGCCGGTGGCCTCCTCGGCGGCGGCCTGCTCGGCGGCGCGGACCTCGGCGGCGGCCCGCGCCTGCACCATGCCCCGCCCGGAGGTGGCCATGAACTGCGCGGTCCGCCGGTCGGACTCGACGATCCGGGCCGAGGTCGCCGGGTCGATCGGCCGGTACAGCAGCGCCACCCGCTTGCGCCGGGTACCGGCGGAGGCGTCGAGCATGGTGCGCAGCACGCTGGAGCGGACGGTGCCCCGGGGGGCGAGGGTGAGCAGCCAGGTCCGGGAGACCCCCGAGTCGTGCTGGTACGCGTCGACCGTCTCCACCGCGGCGACCGGCCCGGCGTCGGCCCACTCCAGGCCGGTGTGGCCGTGCTCGGCCCGGACGCTGAGCACCTCGCCGGCGCAGCCCGGGTCGTAGGCGACCCGGACCACCTCGGCGATCTCCTCGGCGGTGAGCGGCTCGGCCACCCCGCCACCGGCGCTGATCAGCCCGGTCAGCAGGCTGGGTACCCGGATCGCCAGGTCGGTGACCACGTCCTCGGGATCGCGGCGCGGACCGCCGACCGGGGCGTAGGTGAGGGTGATGTACGAGTTCATCTCCGACGAGGCGGAGGGGTAGTCCTCGACCACCTCCTCCATCACCGCGCGGGCGGCGGGCGGGGCCGAGTCGTCGAGCCGGGGCAGCACCTCGGTCGCCAGCCGGGTGCCCGGGTCCGGTGCGGTCTCCACCACCACCGAGGCCCCCCGCAGGCCGGGCTCGTGGGCGAGCCGGGACAGCCACTCCCCCCACAGCGCCACCCAGGTGTCGACCTGGTCGGGGTCGACCAGGGAGCCGCCGTCGGGTTCACAGCGCAGCACGATCGTGTAGAGGTGGCGGTTCTTGTGGTGCAGCACCCCGAACGGCCGGTCGTAGGCGTCCCGCCCCTCCCGCGAGACCACCCCGCTGAGCAGCCCGGGAGGCTGGAACCGGCCCTCGGGGCGGGCCGACAGCGGCCCCGAGACGTACAGGTGCTCCTTCCTGGACTGACGCCGGGACCACCCGATCCGCAGGGCCACGAGCTGGTACAGGTTGCGCCCGTCCTGGGTGCGGACCGCCAGTGGGGCGATGCCCATCAGGAAGGGGGCGCCGACCACCAGCGCCGCCTGGATCGAGATCAGCGAGGCGAGCAGGACCACCACCAACCCGCCGAAGACCCCCACCGTGCCGGCCAGCCCCAACGGGCCCAACCCGGCCCGCCGGGGCCGACGCCAGTTGCCGTACGTGGGCTCGATGGCGGCATCCGTCGACATGTGCCTGTCCCTTCCCTGTCCCCGGGCCGGTGGGCGCGCCGGGTGTCCCGGCGGCCCCCGTGGGCCCGTACCGTCGGTGCTCTCCGTGCCGGCGCTCGGCGGCCGGCCGGCGTGTTTCCCC
>NZ_LRQV01000144.1 GCF_001567585.1 Micromonospora rosaria | reverse complement strand
GCACGGCTGCGGATCGGCTGGTTGGACTTCCCGGGCACCGAGCCCGCGGTCGAGGCCGCCGGCGCCACGCTGCGCGCCGCCCTGGCCGGGCTGGGACACCAGGTGGAGGACCTGCCCCTGCCGTTCGCCGACCCGTACCCCGCCCTGGTCGACATCCTGGCCGCCGCCGACGCGGCCGGCACGTCCGCCGCCGACGAACTGGACTGCGACCCCGGCCGGCTCGCCGTCATCCGGTACGGCCGCACCCTCGACGGCGCCGCCGTGGCCCGCGCCGAGGAGACCCGGCTGCGGCTGCGGATCGGGATGGGCGAGGTGATGCGCCGCTACGACCTGCTGGCGATGACCACCGTCCCGATCGAGCCGTTCGACGTCGACGCGATCGGGCCGGACTGGGCCGCCGACCCGGCGGACCTGCGGTGGCTGGCCTGGTCCCCGGCGACGTACCCGTTCAACATGACCGGCCAGCCGGCGATCTCGCTGCCCGTCGGCCGGACCCCGGCCGGGCTGCCGGTCGGCGGCCAGTTGGTCGGGCCGGCCGGCGGCGACCAGTTGCTGCTCGCCACCGCGGCGCAGGTGGAGGCGCACCTGCCCGCGCTCGAACCGGTTCCGCAATCAGCGATGAGGGGTTGATGTCGACATGTTCACCCGGCAATGGGCACGGCCGTACCCGGACGACGGGGTGGGACGGCCGTCGTTCGTCCAGGAGTTCCGGCTCTGGGACGACCGGCAACTCGCCGCCGCCCGGCAGGTCGAGGCGGCCCTGAACGACGTCGACCAGGTGCGCCTGGCGTTCTGCGACCCGCACGGGATCGCCCGCTCCAAGACGCTGACGCCGGAGACGTTCCGGGCCGCGCTGCGCAGCGGCATGGACTTCAGCCCGGGTCCGTTCCTGTTCGACACCGGCCACGCCGTCGCCGTGGACTTCCTCGCCGAGGATCCCGGGGTCGGCGTCCGCGAACTGGTCGGGGCCGGGGACTTCGTGGTGGTCCCGGACCCGGTCACCTTCCAGGTGCTGCCCGGCGAGGGACGCCGGACGGCGTGGGTGATCGGCGACGAGTACCTGCGCGACGGCACCCCGCACCCGCTGTCCGCCCGGCACCTGCTGCGCCGGGTCTGCCAGCGCTACGCCGACCGGCAGCTCGCCCCGGTGGTCGGCCTGGAGGTCGAGTGGTACCTGACCCGGCTGCTCGACGGGCCGGTCGGCAACGCCGGCAACGGGTTCGGCAGCCAGGGCGAGGCGCCCCGGGTGGCCGCGGTCGACGCCGGGTACCAGTTCAACCTGGACGCCTACGCCGACGCGCTGGCCCCGGTGCTCGACCCGCTGGCGGCGGTGCTGCTGGAGCTGGGCCTGCCGCTGCGGACCGTGGAGCACGAGTCGGGTCCGGGTCAGGTGGAGACCACCTTCGACCCGCTGTTCGCGCTGGACGCGGCGGACGCGATGCTGCTGTTCCGGACGGTGACGAAGCGGGAGTGCGCCCGGCGCGGGCACCACGCCTCGTTCATGGCGCTGCCGCTGCTCGACTCCTTCGACCCCAGCGGCTGGCACCTGCACCAGTCGGTGCTGAACACGGCGACCGGGCGCAACGTGCTGGCCGTCGACGACAGCACCGAGGGCCTGTCGGCCGAGGGCAAGGCGTACGTCGAGGGGCTGCTGGCCCGGGCCACCGACTTCTGCCTGCTCTCGGTGCCCACGGTCAACGGGTACCGCCGGCTGGCCGCCGACTTCACCCTCTCCCCCACCG
This sequence comes from Micromonospora rosaria, assembly GCF_001567585.1. GTDB lineage: Bacteria > Actinomycetota > Actinomycetes > Mycobacteriales > Micromonosporaceae > Micromonospora > Micromonospora rosaria. The sequence continues at coordinate 14,527 of NZ_LRQV01000144.1, read as the reverse complement.
TGATCGGCTGGCGGTACGAGTCCCGGCACGCCATGCTCCGGGTGCTCGGCACCGGTTCCGGTACGCACGTGGAGAACCGGGTGGGCGAGCCGTGCGCGAACCCGTACCTGACCATGGCGGCGCAACTGTCGGCCGGCCTCGACGGCATCGACGGTCGCATCGACGAGCCGGCCACCGGCGCGCCGAGCACCCTGCCCGCCTCGCTGCGGGAGTCGCTGACCGCGTTCCGGGAGAGCCCGCACACCGTGGCCCTGCTCGGTGAACCGCTCGCCCGGTGCCTGGTCAAGCTCAAGGAGAGCGAGGCGTCGCGGTTCGAGGGATGGCTCGCCGACCAGGTGCGCGACGGGCTGGCCGACGAGCGGCCCGATCCGGCGAAGGCCACCGAGTGGGAGCACCGCGAGTATTTCGCGGTGTACTGACAATCCCGCGCACGTTTAACGAACGTTCTATCCGTGTAGCACAGTTCGAGGTACCCGAATGGGTGGACCGGCCCCTATTCTGGGGGCCGGTCGTAAACCCATACTGGGGGTCTCGAATGAGTCGGAACACAGTTTCACCGGCGGCCGTCAAGGCACGCTCCGAACGGATCGAGAACCAGTCACGGCATGACGGCTGGAAGAAACCGCCGCGCCGGATCGAGCGTTCGGAATGCATCACCTGCGATTCCTGTCTGCGGAGCTGCCCGCCGGAGTTCGGGGCCATCTTCGACAACGGGCTCGACGTGGTGATCGTGCCGGAGCTGTGCTCCGGTTGCCCGGCGTGTGTGGTGGTGTGCCCGGTGGACTGCATCTACGTCGACGAGGACTGGTCCCCCACCGGCCCGGACCTGTGGTCGTACGTGGAGCTCACCGCGGGGCGGCCGGCATGAGCGCGGGCGCGGAGACGGGGCGGGAGGCGCGGGCGAAGGCCCGGCTCAGCCGGCGGCCCAGCCGGCTCGGCCAGCTCGGCGGCCGGACCGAGACGCCCGACCGGACGTACGACCCGGTCGCCGGTTTTCCCGGGCTGCTGGGTGAGGTCTGGCGGACGGCCAGCGCGCAGCCGCTGCCCGAGGCGGTGCAGACGCTGCTGACCCTCAACGGGCACGTGCCGGCGGACGTGCAACTGCGGGCGCTGCGGCTGTCCGACGACGCCGCGCTGTCGGCCCTGTTCGGACGCTCCTGGCGCACCGACGAGCCGGCCGCCGCCGACGACGGCGAGCAGGTGTTCCTCGGCGAGATCGGGCTCACCACCGCCGGGCGGGTGGTGCTGCGGGTGCCGTCCGCGCCGCTGCTGCGCGACGAGGTCGATCTCGTCGGCGGCGTGCTGCGGGTGCCGTGGTCCGCGCAGGCGCTGAGCCTGTACCAGGACCGGCTCAAGCCGATCCGGACCCGGTACGCCGACGCCATCGAGGAGAGTCGGACCTGGTTGGCCGCCGCCGGCACCGCCGGGCGGGACCAGTTCCTGGCCGACCTGACCGAGGCGACGCAGCGCACCGCGCCGTTCGTGCTGTACCAGGAGAACCGGCTCTACACGAACTTCCGGGAGCGCAACACGCTGACCGGCAAGACGCTCTGGCCCGGCCACCCCGACTGCGCGCTGAGCGCCCTGCGCGGCGTGCCGCTGGACCTCTGGTCCGACGGCGACGTGCTGATGGTCGTCTGCCTGACCATCCTGATGCGCTCGGCGGGCTACGCCCGCATCGAGGAGGCCAACAGCACCCAGCTCACCCTGGACCACGTCGCCGAGCTGCTGGAACGGACCCGGCAGCGGTACCAGTCGGTGCCCGGCGGCACGCCGGTCGCGCCGGCGGCGTCGACGGGGGTGACCGACCTGCTGGCGCTGGCGGACGCGCTCAAGCAGCGGCGCGCGGAGGTCGGCGCGGACGCCCAGCTCTACCGGGAGATCCACGGCCCGCTCATGCACAAGATCGAGCAGGTGGCGGTGGGCTGGCCCGCGGCGGCCGACGCGCCGGAGCGGGAGCTGTGCGCCTGGTTGCGGGAGCACCTGCCGGTCGCCGGTGACTCGCTGGCCGAGCTGGGCCGTTCGGTGACCGAGGACCCGGCCTGGCTGGCCGCGCCGCACGGGACCTTCGCCACCGGCCTGGAGTCGCTGGTGTACGAGTCGGTGCGCGCGGCGGTGCACACCTTCGACGTGGACTTCGCGATGAGCCGGGGCCTGCGGTCGCTGCCGGACCTGGTCACGGCGATGCGGTCGGCGGACTGGGACCGGATCACCGCGTGGGAGCTGCCCGAGTTCTTCTGCTGCGTGGTGCCGGCGCCTGAGGCCCGGCGGCACTTCGGCGGCTCGGTGTCCCGGCTCGCCGACGCCGCCTGGGCGATGTCCGCCCGGATGCAGTACAACTCCTGGCACTTCATCGCCGGCAACCTCCCCCGGGTGCCCGCGGTGCTGGACCGGGACCACTTCGTCCCGCCGGCCATCCCGGACATCGCCCACTTCTCCGACCAGCACCACCACGGCCACGTGGCGGCGCGGATCCGGTTCAGCATCCGCAGCCCGCAGGCGGTCACGGTGCTGGACCGTCGGTTCAACGGGTTCGTCGACGTCCGGTTGCTGCGGTGCGACGGCAGGCCCTTCACCGAGCTGGACCTCCAGGTCGCGCACCGGCTCTCGGGCTTCGTCGCCACGGCGACCGGGGCCGCCGCCCAGCTCGTGGCGGACGGTGCGGACGTCACCGTGACCGCCTTCGACACGCCCTGGCACGCTCAGACGATCACCGCCGCCGTCACCCAGTGACGGCGGCGGTGCCGCCTCCCCCTCAGACGTTGAACTTGAAGCCGAGTCCACGCACGTTGACCAGGTACCGCGGTGAGCTCGGATCCTCCTCGATCTTGGAACGCAGGCGCCGGACGTGCACGTCCAGCGTCTTGGTGTCACCGAAGTAGTCCTGGCCCCAGATCCGGTCGATGAGCACGCTCCGGCGCAACACGCGACCGGGGTTACGTAACAGGTACTCCAACAGCTCGAACTCCTTCAGTGGTATGTGCACCTCGGCACCGTTCACCGTCACGATGTGGCGCACCACGTCCATCCGTACCGGCCCCCCGGACAGCACGGTCGGCTGCACTTCCCGTTCGATCGTCACCTGCCCGCCCCGGCGCAGGATGGCCCTGATCCGCAGGATCAGCTCCCGTGCCGAGTAGGGCTTGGTGACGTAGTCGTCCGCGCCGACCTCGAAGCCGACCACCCGGTCGATCTCCGTGTCGCGCCCGCTGAGCATCACGACGGGTACGGTGGACCGGTAGCGCAGCTGCCGGCACACCTCCGTCCCGCTCATCCCGGGCAGGCGGAGTTCGAGCAGAACGATGTCGGCACCGTTACGCTCGAATTCTTCGATAGCCTGCGGTCCAGCCGTCGTCACCGTGGGCGTGAAGCCCTCGGTGCGGACGAGATGGGCCAACGCTTCGGCGTTAGAGGCTTCTCCTTCAACAATAAGGACCCTGGTCACGGTCGCTCCCCCTGTGCTCCGTGCTGATCGATGTCGGCACCGCCCCGCCAGGCACGCCACTGCCTCGACGAGGCCGGCCCGCGTCGCCCCCCGTCGGCGCGAACCCACTCGTTAGGACTGACAGACAGCGCAGTGATGTGCCGCTCGGCCCCAGGTCGGCCGTTGGCGGCGGCTAGGTGGGTCGGTGCACCGATAAACGTCACTCCATCTGCGCGCGCCTATTCTGACGGAATCACGTGCCGCCAGCAAGTAGCACCGTTTCCGCATTCACACAGGGTACGGGGGGAAGGCAAAACAGTGCCAAGGCCTTCCAGCCAACAGAAAAGCGGCAGACCCAAATAATCTAGACACCTCGCCGGAATTCGGCAACGCTCGACCATTGCCCACTTACCGGTTCGGCACGCGGCCGACCACGCCTCGAATCGGCGGCACCGGTGGATGTCGGGAAGAAAACCCGTGATGACCACCATATTAGCTCAGGTGTTTCAAGAGCGGCGATCCACCCTACGGACAGCGAACATGAGGATGTTTTCTGTCCGGCGACGCCTTTCCACCGAGACGATACCGGTCACGGTAGGTGACCCCTGACGGCGGGGTCACCCGGTCGTGCCGCAGCACGCGAAACCGCCCCGTCCACGGTGGACGGGGCGGTTCCGGGAACACGCCGGCGGCGGTCACCAGACGTACAGGTACCAGTAGTACTGCTTGTCGTAGGGGTGCCACTGGTAGGCGCAGGTGTAGGAGCCCCACGCCCCACCCTGGACGAGGCTGTCGCCGAAGTACCGGCACGCCTCGACGGTGTAGTAGTAGCCGAACAGGTACGAGTCGGCGGCGGCGGTGACGGGGCGAGGGTCCGCCGACGCCGCCCCCTGGGCCGGTGCGCCGGCACCGAGCACCAGGGCGGCACCGACGGCGGTGAGCATGAGGAAGGTCCGGACTCGACGCATGACGACTCCTCGATTCGGTGGGCACGGCCACCATAGGCAGCGACAAGTATCGATAGCTACGGCTGCTCGGGCAGGCGGGACTCAGCCGTTCGCGCCGTCCGGACGCCGACCCGCCCGCACCGGCGCGGCGGCGGTCGGAGCCACCGGACCCGGCGGCGGCTCCGGGGCCACAACGGGCCGTCGTCGACCCGGCGCGGGACACCCACCACGGGCCGATGGCCGAACAGTCCTCGCCGCCCGCGCCCCGACCGGTCGCCGCCGCCGCGGTGGTTTCTCCGACGCCGACCGCCGACCTTTCCCGGCACGTCTTTCCTGGCACATCCGGACGGGCAGTTCACCGGCGGGCACGCCGCCGCGCCGGACACTCTTCGCCGCCGGGCCGGTCATTGTGCCACCGGTCCCGGCATACGGCCTGCGGCGCCGCGTCCGGAACGCCCGGACCGGCACCGCACCCTTTCCATTCCTCGCCATCGTGTACGGCTTTGTGGCGATTACGGATATCAATGTGCCGTGGCTGTTGGTAATGGTGGGGTCGACCGCACCGACCGTCCTGCCGCCCGTTTCCGCGTCATCCCGGCGGTGGTTGACGAACGGGAGGTCGCGAGACGCCGCCGCCGCGCGACCGGCGGCCAGTCCGAGCGCGAAAGCGGACTCAGGGAGTCCTGTTCACCCCGGCCGACGTCGGGGCCGCCGGGCGGGGCGGCGTCAGCTCCTCGCCCAGGCCGTGCGGAGCGCGGCGAACTCCTCGTGGAACCCGGGGAAGGTCTTGGCGACACAGGACGGGTCGTCCAACTCGATCCCGGCCGCGCGCAGCCCGGTCACGCTCATGCTCATCGCGATCCGGTGGTCGGCCCGGGTCTCGACCACGCCCCCGTGCGGCTGCCCCGGCTCGATCTCCAGCCAGTCCGGGCCGGTACGGGTGGTGATGCCGCAGACGCCGAGCGCGGTGGTGATCGCGTCGATCCGGTCGGACTCCTTGACCCGGCAGTTCGCCACGTCGGTGATCCGGACCGGGGCGTCGGCGTACGGCGCGATGGCGGCCAGCGTCATCATCGTGTCGCTGATGTCGCGCATGACCACCTCACCCGGGCTGCGCAGCCGCTCGGGGCCGGTCACCGCGACCTCGTCCGCGCCGACCTCGACGCGGCACCCCATCGACGCCAGCACCTCGGTGGCGAACCGCAGGTCGCCCTGTACGCAGTGGCGGCCCAGGCCGGGTACCACGACGGTGTTGCCGGTGACGGCGGCGGCGGCGAAGAAGTACGAGGCGGTGGAGGCGTCCGCCTCGATCCGGTACTCCCGGGCCTGGTAGGTGCCGGGCGGAACGACGATCGTCGAGCCCTCCCAGGTGGCGTCGACCCCGAAGTCGCGCATCATGGCCAGGGTCAGCTCGACGTAGGGGACGGAGACGATGTCCTCGATCTCGATGCGCAGCCCCTTCTCCATCGCGGGCGCGGCGAGGCAGAGCGCGGTGAGGTACTGGCTGGAGACCCCGGCGTCGAGCCGGACCGTGCCGCCGGACACCCGGCCACCGCGTACCACCAGCGGCAGCCGGTCCCCCTCCTGCGCCTGGACGCCCACCCCGAGCTGGCGGAGCGCGTCGAGCAGCGGGCCCATCGGGCGGGCGCGCATCTGCGCGCTGGCGTCGACGACGTACTCCCCCCGGCCGAGCGCGGCGAGGGCGGGCAGGAACCGCGCAGCGGTCCCCGAGTCGTGGCACCAGACGGTGGCCGCCGCCGCCGACGGGCCGCCCGGGTCGCCGGTCACCGTCCAGACGCCCGCGTCGCGGGTCACCGGCAGGCCCAGGCTCGCCACCCCCTCGGCGAAGGCGACGGTGTCGGCCGCCACCAGCGGTTCACGCAGCCGGGTCGTGCCGTCGGCCAGCGCGGCGATCAGCAGCGCCCGCGCGGTGACGGACTTCGAGCCGGGGACGCGCGCCGTGGCCTGGCGGATTGCCCGGGTCATCGGTACTCCTCAAGTCGGGTGGCGGGGCAGCCCTCACAGTAGTGCGGCACCGGCCGTCCGCACCGGCGACCAGCCACGCGGGCGCCGAGATCCCGGACACCCGCCCGCCCGGATACCGGTCGGCCCCTTGCCGCGCCCCCACCGCTGTTCTATACACAGCACCAGATCCGGACACAGCACCAGATCCGGCGTCCGATCGTGGAGAGGGATGGCGTGAAGCTGCTTCGAGTGGGAACGGTCGGCCAGGAACGCCCGGCGGCGCTGGACGCGCACGGCCGGCTGGTGGACCTGTCCGGCCTGGTGGCCGACATCGACGGGGCCTTCCTCGGCGGCGACGGCATCGAGGTGGCACGGGCGGCGGTCGCCGGCGGCGGGCTGCCCGTCCTGGACCCGGCGGTGCGCGTCGGCGCGCCGGTGGCCCGGCCCGGCAAGATCGTGTGCGTCGGGCTGAACTACTCCGACCACGCGGCGGAGACCGGGGCGGCGCTGCCGGCCGAGCCGATCCTGTTCATGAAGGCGCCGAACACGGTGGTCGGCCCGAACGACCGGGTGCTGATCCCCCGGGGCAGTGTCAAGACCGACTGGGAGGTGGAGCTGGCGGTCGTCATCGGGCGCACCGCCCGCTACCTCCCCGACGAGGCCACGGCGCGGGCGTGCGTGGCCGGCTACACCATCTCCAACGACCTGTCCGAACGCGAGTTCCAGTTGGAACGGGGCGGCCAGTGGGACAAGGGCAAGTCGTGCGAGACCTTCAACCCGCTCGGGCCCTGGCTGGTCACCGCCGACGACGTCGCGGACCCTCAGCAGCTGGGCCTGCGGCTGCGCGTCAACGGCACGCTCCGCCAGGACGGCAGCACCAAGAACATGATCTTCGGGGTCGCCGAGATCGTCCGGTACGTCAGCCAGTTCATGGTCCTCGAACCGGGTGACGTGATCAACACGGGTACCCCGGCCGGGGTGGCGCTGGGCATGCCGGAGCCGAAGCCGTACCTGCGCCCCGGTGACGTCCTGGAGCTGGAGATCGACGGTCTGGGTACGCAACGCCAGCCCGTCGGGTCGGCGTGACGGGCGCCGGCCCTCCCGGGCGGCCCGACCCGGACGAGAGTGAGGTCCTCGTGACCCGGGACTTCGCCGGCCTGGCCGCGGTGGTGACCGGAGGTGGCTCCGGCATCGGCCTGGCCACCGCCCGACTGCTGGCCGCGCGGGGCGCCACCGTCGCCTGCCTGGACCTGGATCCCACCGGCGTGCCGGACCCGCTGGTCGGCGTCACCTGCGACGTCACCGACACCGACTCGGTGACGGCGGCGGTGGCGACGGCGGCGAGCCGGCTCGGTGGGCTGGACGTCCTGGTCAACAACGCCGGGATCGGCGCGCGGGGCACCGTCGAGGCGAATCCCGACGCCGAGTGGCACCGGGTATTCGACGTCAACGTGGTCGGCGTCGTGCGGACCACCCGGGCCGCCCTGCCCCACCTGCGCGCCTCCGCCGCCGCCGCGATCGTCAACGTCTGTTCCATCGCCGCCACCGCCGGCCTGCCCGACCGGGCGCTCTACAGCGCGACGAAGGGCGCGGTGCAGGCGCTCACCCTCGCGATGGCCGCCGACCACGTGGCCGAGGGCATCCGGGTGAACTGCGTCAACCCGGGCACCGTCGACACCCCCTGGGTCCGCCGGCTGCTCGACGCGGCGGCCGACCCGGCCGCCGAACTCACCGCCCTGCGGGCCCGGCAGCCCATCGGGCGGCTGGTCTCCGCGGCCGAGGTCGCCGCCGCCATCGGCTATCTGGCCAGCCCGCTGACCGCGGCCACCACCGGCACCGTGCTCGCCGTCGACGGCGGCATGCACGGCCTCCGGCTCCGCCCGACCGCCACGCCCCCCGGCGACCGGCCGGCCTGACCCGGGTCCGCCCCGACGGCGGACCGGGCAGGACCGACGGCGGATGGGGCGTCACCGGGGCGGGGGCGTCACCGGGGCGGCGCGACGCTGTCGCGGATGACGAGTTCCGTGGCGAGTTCCACCCGGGGGCTCTCGATCTTCTCACCGTGGGCCAGGCGCAGCACGGTCCGCGCGGCCAGCATGCCCATCTCGGCCAGCGGCTGGCGGACCGTGGTCAGCGGCGGGGAGCACCAGCGCACCTCGGGCAGGTCGTCGAAGCCGACCACGCTGACGTCGTCGGGCACCCGCAGGCCCCGCTTGCGGACCGCCTCGTAGACGCCGAGCGCCATCTGGTCGCTGGAGGCGAAGATCGCGGTGGGCGGGTCCGCCAGGGCCAGCAACTGGGTACCGGCGGTGTAGCCGGACTCGTGGTAGAAGTTGCCGGGACGGATGAGGGCGTCGTCGATGGCGACCCCGGCGGCCTCCAGGGCCGCGCGGTAGCCGTCCATCCGGGCCCGGCTGCACATGAGCTGCGGCGGGCCGGCGATGAAGCCGATGCGCCGGTGCCCGAGGCCGAGCAGGTACTGGTTGGCGCGCAGGCTGCCCGCCCAGTTGGTGGCGCCGATGGTGGGCGCCTCCTGTGGGGCCACCCCGGCGGGGTCGACGATGACCACCGGGAGGTTGAGCCGGCGCAGCTCGGCCTGCAACGGTGGCTCCACCATCGAGGTCACGAAGATCACCCCGTGGCTGGAGCGGGTCCGGATGTTGTCGAGCCACTGCCGGGCCGACGAGGTCCGCCGGTGGATGGCCGAGACGACGGTACCGGCGCCGCCGGCGTGCGCGACGTCCTCCACCCCCCGGATGATTTCCACCGCCCAGGGGCTGTCGAGGTCGTTGAAGACCAGGTCGATCAGGGCCGGGCTGGGCCGCCGGCTGGGCGACCGTCGCCGGTACCCGTGCCGGGTGAGCAGCTCCTCGACCCGTTCCCTGGTCTGCGGGGCGACGTCGGAGCGCCCGTTGATGACGCGGGAGACCGTGGGCACGGAGACGCCGGCCAGGCGCGCGATCATCGCGATGGTGACGTTCCGGCTGTTGTCGGGGCCCACGGTCCACCCTTTCGTGTCGGCTGGGACCTACGGAGCCAGAAGGCTACCGCAGGGGTTCTCTGCTACCCCTTGACGCTGCCGGCCAGGCCACCCACGAGCTGGCGTTCCGCCACCGCGTAGAGGGCCAGGGCCGGGACCATGGACAGCACCACGTAGGCGAGCACCCGGGCGGTGTCGTCGCTGTACTGGCCCTGGAACGCCTGGACCCCGACGGGCAGGGTCCACCAGCTCTGGTCGGTGAAGACCACCAGCGGCAGCATGAAGTTGTTCCAACTGGCCACGATGGCCAGCACGGAGACGGTGGCCAGCGCGGGGCGGGCCATCGGCAGCAGGATGCGCCAGAAGAACCCGAACGGGCCGCAGCCGTCGAGGATCGCGGCCTCCTCGACCTCGCCGGGAATGGTCCGGAAGAACTGGCGCAGGATGATGATGGTGATCGGCAGCCCGAAGGCGGCCTGGGGCAGGATCACCCCGAGCGGGTTGTCCAGCAGGCCCATCCCGCGCAGCATCACGAACAGCGGCAGGATCGCCACCGCGAAGGGGAACATCAGCCCGATCGTGAAGAGGGTGACCAACAGTTCCCGGCCGCGGAAGGCGTAGCGGGCGAAGACGAACGCGGCCATCGCCGCCGCGCCGACCACGATCAGGGTGCTGGCCACGGCGATGAGCAGGCTGTTGCCGAGCTGTCGCCAGAACACCCCGGAGGTGAGGATGTCGGTGTAGTTCTCGGGCACCCAGGGGTCGGGCAGTCCGAGCGGGTTGGTGGAGAGCTGCCCGTTGTCCTTGAACCCGCCGAGCACGCCGAACAGGATCGGCACGACGATGAGCGCGCCGACGGCGACGCAGACGAGGTGCAGCACGAGGCGGCGGGACCGCTGGGCGGGGTTCGCCGGGCGGGTCATCGTTGGCCTCCCTGGACGGTGAGCGCCCCCGCCGTGTCGCGGCGCAGGACGACGCGCTGGTAGAACAGGGCGAAGACGAGGCTCAGCAGGAACATGACGATGCTGATCGCGCTGGCGTAGCCGACCTCGAAGCGGCGGAAGCCGTACTGGTACATGGTCACGGCCATCGTCTCGGAGGAGTGGATCGGGCCGCCGCCGGTGAGCACCCAGACCATGTCGAACAACTGGATGGTGCCGATCACCGACAGGAACACGGCGATGCGGATCGTCGGCCCGAGCAGGGGCAGGGTGACGTGCCGGAACGCCTGCCAGGTGGTGGCCCCGTCGGTCAGCGCCGCCTCGTTCAGCTCCTTGGGGATGCCCTGCCGGGCGGCCAGGAGCAGGATCATGTAGAGGCCGAAGTACTTCCAGGAGACCACGAGGAAGACGCCGATCAGCACGGTGTCCGGGTCGGCGAAGATCGCGCCGGCCTCCGCGCCCAGCCACCGGGAGATGGTGTCGCCCAGCCCCCGGTTGGGCGAGAAGACCAGGGTGAACAGGACGGCGGTGGTGACCTCGGACAGGACGTACGGGGCGAAGAACACCAGCCGGTAGAAGCTGCGGCCGGCGAGCCGCTGGTTGAGCAGCATGGCCAGGCCCAGCGCCACGGGGAGCTGGATCGTCAGCGACCCCACGATCAGCAGCAGGGCCCGCCACAGGTCGCCCCGGAAGACCGGGTCGGCGAAGGCGCGGAGGTAGTTGTCCAGGCCGACGAAGTTCTCGGGCAGGTTGAAGCCGTTCCACTTGAACAGGCTGGCGTAGCTGGCCACCACGATCGGGGCGATGACCAGCAACAGGAACAGCGTCAGGGCCGGGGCGAGGAAGACGGCGAGGGCGACGCGCCGGCCCGGCCGGGGCCGGGCGACGCGGCGTACGCCACGCGGCCCCGGCACGGCGGCGGCGCCCGGATGGCCGCGCCGCGGACCCGACATGGTCGAAGGACTGCTCATGCCTGCTCCGTTCGGGTCTCGCGGCGGACGACGGGTAGGGGTGGGGTGGACATCTGCCTACTGGCTCTTCGCCACCGTGGTGATGTCCTTGACGATCTGCGCGGGCGACTTGGTGCCGGCGATCAGCTCGGCGACGCTGTCGTTGACCTGCTGCCCGACCGCGGGCGGGTACGCCTGGTCGAGGTAGAGCTGGAAGCCCGTGGCGCTGGCCAGGTTCTCCGCGACGATCTTGTTGTTCGGGTCGGAGATGCCCGAGGCGGCCTCCCGGACCGTCGGCAGCACCGCGCCGGTCTGCGCGGCCTTGCGCTGGTTGTCCACGGTGAGCAGGCTGGCGAGGAAGTCGACGGTGGACGCGGGGGCGTCCTTGCCGATGGCGAAGCCGTTGCCGCCGCCGAACGCCTCGGAGCCGGCGCCCTTGCCGCCGTCGACCACCGGGAACGGGAAGAAGCCGAGCTTGTCGCCGATCCCCTTCTTGCTGGTGGAGCTGGACGCCTGCACCGAGGGGGCCCACTGGCCCATGAGCTCCATGGCCGCGCCGCCGTTGCCCATGGTGGCGGCCTGCCCGTCCGGGGAGCCGTACTCCGCACCGAGGAAGCCCCGCTGGAACGGCTGCAGGTCGACCAGTTCCTTGAGCCGCTCGCCGGCGGCGACGAAGTCGGGGGTGTCGAAGTTCTTGGTCTCGGCGGCCTGTTGCAGGGCGCTCAGGCCACCGATGCGCATGGCCAGGTACGCCCAGTAGTTGTGGGCCGGCCACTTGTCCTTGCCGGCGAGCGCGATCGGGACGATGCCGGCGGCCTTGATCTTGCGGACCGTGTCGAGGACGCCGGCCCAGGTGGTGGGCGTCTCGGTGACGCCCGCCTTGGCGAAGAGGTCCTTGTTGTACCAGAACCCGACCATGCCGACGTCGAACGGGATGCCGTAGATCCGGCCGTCGATGGTGTACGGCTGGAGGGCGGCCGGCAGCAGCGAGCCGATCCACGGCTGCACGTCGTCGGTGAGGTCCTTGACCAGGCCCGCGTCGACCTGCTGGCGGAGCACGCCGCCGCCCCAGGACTGGAACAGGTCGGGCGGGGACCCGGCCTGGGTGGCCGTGGTCAGCTTGGTCTTGAACGCCTCGTTCTCCAGCGGCTGGATCTCGATGGTCACGTTGCTGTGCGCGGTGCGGTACTCCTGCGCCATCGCCGCCCAGACCGGCAGCATCGGCTCGGTGTTCTGGATGTGCCACCAGTTGATCGTCTGGGGGGCGTTCGGGTCGCTGGACTCGTCGTCGCCGCTGCACCCGCTGAGCAGGTACGCGCCGGCACCGGCGCCGACGAGGCCGAGCAGCGATCTACGGGAGAGGTGCGCTGTCATGATCCATCCCTTCGGGGACTCATGAGGTGCCCGGATGCCGAGCTAGCCGGCACGAATCTGAACGTCAACTTCCGGAACTTTCAGTGCTTCACCGGTATTACCGATTGATGGCCGGCACGCTACGAGAAAGTCTCCACCCCGGTCAAGGGGTCTGTCCTATCACGACCTGAACGGCTAGCGTGGTGATGACTTCCTGAGTTTCCGGGCCGATGATCCGGAAGTTGCCGAAATCCGTATCGGAGGAGCCGACGTGTCGACCGAGACCGCTGACGTGGCGACCGCTGCCCGGTCGATCCGCAACCCCGTCCTCGCCGGGTTCCACCCGGACCCGTCGATCCTGCGGGTCGGGGACGACTACTACCTGGCCACCTCGACCTTCGAGTGGTACCCGGGGGTCCGGGTGCACCACTCGCGCGACCTCGTGCACTGGCGTGCGCTGGGGGGCATCGTCACCGACCGCCGGTTGCTCGACCTGCGCGGCTGCGGCGACTCCAACGGGGTGTGGGCACCCGACCTGACCTGGCACGACGGCGAGTTCTTCCTGGTCTACAGCGACGTGGCCAGCTTCGCCAGCGGCTACTGGGACCCGCAGAACTTCCTGGTCACCGCGCCGGACATCAGCGGCCCCTGGTCGGACCCGGTGAAGCTGCACGGGCACGGCTTCGACGCCGCACTGTTCCACGACGACGACGGCAGCACCTGGCTGCTGAGCATGAGCGCGGACTGGCGGCCCGGCCGGGAACGGTTCGCCGGCATCGAGATCCAGCGCTACGACCGGGCCACCCGCCGCCTGGTCGGTCGGCCCCGGCTGCTGTTCACCGGCACCTCGGTCGGGGTCACCGAGGGCCCCCACCTGTACCGCCGCGACGGCTGGTACTGGCTGATCACCGCCGAGGGGGGCACGAGCTGGGAACACCAGGTCACCGTGGCCCGCTCCCGCGAGCTGTTCGGACCGTACGAGGTGGACCCGCAGGGTCCGCTGCTGACCTCGGTGGGCCGGCCGGACCTGCGCCTGCAGAAGGCCGGGCACGGCAGCCTGGTCCGCACCCAGCACGGCGACTGGTACCTGGCCCACCTGGTCGGCCGCCCCTACACCCCGCTGGGCAACTGCGTGCTGGGGCGGGAGACCGCCATCCAGCGGGTCGAGTGGCCGGCCGGCGACTGGCCCCGGATTCCCGGGGGCGTCCCGGCCGAGGAGGTCACCGCGCCCGGCCTGCCCGCCCACCCGTGGCCGGCCGAGCCCGCCACCGACCACTTCGACACCGACCACCTGGCGCCCTGGTGGTCGACGCTGCGGCGGCCGGCCGCCCCGGACTGGGTGGACCTGCGGTCCCGCCCGTCGCACCTGCGGGTGCACGGCGGCCAGTCACCGGTGGGGCGGCAGGCCCCGAGCCTGGTCGCGCGCCGGGTCGGCGCGACGCGGTGCGCGCTGGAGACGGTCGTCGAGTTCGACCCGCTCGACCACCGGCAGCTCGCCGGGATCACCGCGTACTACAACACCCTGAACTGGCACCACCTGTACCTGACCCGCGACGACGCCGGCCGGCGGGTGCTGGAGCTGCTCAGCTCCGACAGCGGGCGGCGCACCGCGTACCCCGAGCTGACCGTCGACGCCGACGGCGCCGACCGGGTGGGCCTGCGGGCGGTCTTCGACGGGCCGGTGGTGCGGTTCGGGTACGACCTCGGCGCCGGGTGGCAGGAGCTTCCGGTGGCGCTGGACGCCACCATCCTCTCCGACGAGCACGCCGCCCTGGTCGTCGACGGGGAGCCGGCGGCGTGGGGCTTCACCGGCGCGTTCCTCGGCCTGTGGGTCCAGGACCTCGGCGGTGACGGCGGCCACGCCGACTTCGACCTCGCCACCTACCGGGAGTTCTGACCGGCGACCGGCGGGGACCGGCGTGCGGGCCGGGGCGGGGCCGGCCGGCGGACCGGGGGGACCGCGGGCC
>NZ_LRQV01000143.1 GCF_001567585.1 Micromonospora rosaria | reverse complement strand
CCGCTGCTGCCGGTGCCCCCGGCGCGGCCGTCCCAGCCGGCGTTGCCGTCCCGACCCGGGCCGCCGTCCGCACCGGACGCGCCGTCCGTGCCGGAGCCGCCGTCCCAGCCGTCGCTGCCGCCCCAGCCGGCCCGGCCCGAGCCGCCGTCCCGCCCGGTGCGGGAGGTGCCGCCGGAACTGCGCCCGGCGGGGCCCTGACCACCGCCGGTGTCCCGCGACCCGGAGGGACCACCGCCCCGGCTGCCACCGCCTCCGCCGCCGCTGTGGGCGAGGGCGGAACCGGCGATCTTCTTCGCGCCGGAGGCCACCGCGCCGGTGGTGGCGGAGATCGCGGTACCGGCCGGGTTCCCGGTGCCCAGCGCCGCCGTCGCCGGCACCACGAGCTTGAGCAGCGCGGGCAGCGCGACCGCCGACAGCAGCAGGATGCCGACCCCGGCGATCCGGCCGTGCGCCCAACTCTGCCGGTTGCCCTCGGCGAGCATCTCGGCCCCGGCGAACATGATCAGACCGACCGCCGGTTTGTAGAGCAGCCAGGCGATGGTCCAGCCGATGTGCTTGCGCCACCAGCCGGCGCCCCAGTCCGTCATCGAGGCGGCGGCGGCCAGCGGCAGGGTGCCCAGCAGCAGGATCATCACGCCGAGCCGGATGTAGAGCATCAGCACGTGGACGATCCCCGAGATCAGCAGCAGGAACGCCACGACCAGCAGGAGGAAGCCCTCCAGGTTGGTGCCCTGCTCGATGCAGGGGATGCTCTTGATGATGGTCAGCGACGCCTCGGTGAAGAGGTGGCTGGTGAAGTTGTCGGAGACGGCGGCGGCCTTGATCGCCACCCAGGAACCCGCCCCGGCGACCAGGATGACCCGGAGGAAGCCGTACAGGGCCGTCTTGCCGGCCTCGCCACGGCGGTCCATCGCCATCTTCGCCGCGGCGAAAATGATCGAGCCGACCGCGAGGTAGACGATCAGCCACTCGACCTGGTCACTGATCAGTCCCGGTACGGTCATGCCACCGCCCGGCCCCTCGCCGAGGGTGGGCACCTCGTTGGTGAACTCCTGGAAGAGGGTGATCGCCGCGGCGAGGACCAGGTTGGCGATGATCCGTACCAGCCAGCCGATCGGGTCGCCGATCAGCTTGAAGATGTCGAAGACGCTGGTCCAGGGCGACAGTCCACAGTCCACGTCACGGCCTCCACAGGGTGTAGCCGGCGCTGCCCAGGACCTCGCCGACCGGCTGGTACAACTGCCCGACGGCGGAGGGCTGGAGCCGCCAGTCGGCACCGTCCCAGCGCAGCTCGATCCGGCTCGCCGAGTAGCCGCCGGTGGAGCCCCGGACCAGGAGCTGCACCGTGGCCGCCTCGGGCGAGTACCGGTCGACGGCGAAGCCCTCGTACCGGCCGTCGACCCGACGCACCGGGCCGTCGGCGAGCATCTCCAGCCGGGCCGCCAGGATCTCCTGGCCCTGCCCCGCCACCACCTGCCGGTCGAGCACCGCGCGCCACTGCGGGCCGTGCAACAGCACCGGGATGGTGTACGCGGCCAGCACCGCACCCATCGGGGACCGCGCGAAGCACCGCAGCACGCCCCCCTCGGTCCGGGTCGGCCCCTCGGTCACGGAGAGCGGAATCACGTGGCCGGCCTCCAGGGTCCGCCACGTCGCGTCCTCGGGCGGGCGGGCCGGGCCCGGGGGCGCGGCCGGTACCGGCGGACAGTCCGTGAGCGCCACCTGTCCGGCGGGGACGCGGGGCCCCGCCGGCTCGTCGGCGGACCGGGTGACCAGCACCAGCCCCGCCATCACCAGGATGCCGGCGACGAAGAAGGCGGAGAGGACGAAGCTGCGCTCGGTCCAGAACGGCTGCTCCGCCCGCTCCCGCCGCCGGCCCGCACTACTCGACATCCCCGCCGTCACTCGAAGAAGAGTTCGACCACCGGGCCGGCGGTGGCGACCAGGATGCAGCCGCACAGCACCAGGCCGAGCCGGGAGAGGTGCTCGGAGCTCTCGCCCCGCTTCATCGAGATGCCCATCATCGCGCCGGTGATCAGCACACCGGCCACCCCGGCGGCGGTGCCCGTCCAGGCGAGCAGGTTCAGCAGCGTGTCCACCAGACCCGTCAGCTCCTCCGGCGCACCACCCGGCTCCGGCTGCGGGACGGCCTGTGGGAGGCGGGCGACCAGACCGGCCGGCGCGAGCAGGGCGAGGCTCTCGAACATGGCGTTTCTCCTTGGGAACGGGCTGGACCGGGCCGGGGGCGGACCCGGGGGGCGGTGCCCCGCGTCGGGACACCGGGTACGACCGGGTCAGAGACCGAGGTCGCCGAAGATGGAGACGATCGGGCCGGCGGCGGCCCCGAGGATGCAGGCCAGGGCGATGAAGGCCAGCCCACGGAAGTGGTCCGACTCCTCACCCGGGGTGCCCCGGTTGAGCTGGATGGCCATCTGGATGCCGACGATGATCAGGCCGCCCACCGCCGCCGCCGTCATGCACCAGGCGAGCAGGTTGAGCAGGTCGAGGGCCTCCCCGTCGCCGGCCAGCGGATTGAACTGACCCGGCGGTACGGGCCGGTTGATCTCCGGTCGCGGTGGCTCGGCGGCGAGGACCGACAGGTGCCACCACAGCTCACGGACGCCGGTCACGGCCGTCCCCCTTCGCGTCGAGGCGCAGACCGGCCGCCGTGGCCAGCCGCAGCAGGGCGTTCGGTGTCTTCGCGGGCTGCTGACCCAGCCGCCAGGACGGGATCCACGGCACCCGGTGCACCGGCGCGACCGAGCGCAGCACCCGGATGCGGCGGGACAGCGCCAGCGGCAGTCGCCCCGGGGCGTCCGCCAGCAGCACCAACCCCGTCAGCCGCATGCCCGGCGGGTGCCGCCCCTCCCGCAGCGCGTTCAGGGCCCGCGACATCGCGCGCATCCCCTCGGCGTTGGTCCGGGCGACGAGCATCACCGTCGCGGGTTCGGCCAGCGCCGCGTCCGGCCACCGGCAGCCGAGGTCGACGCCGCCGAACAGCCGGGCCAGGGTCGTCGTACCGGCCCCACCGTGCGCCGCGATCCAGCCGACCCCCTCCTCGGACAGGGACCGGCGGGGCGGCGCGGCGGGGCCGTACCCCTGCGGCACCGGTACCCGTCCCGGTGGCACGTGCGGCGCCGGGCCGAGGGTCGTCGCGGACCCCATGCCACCCACCTCCTCCGTACGTCTGATGTCCGACCCGTCGACGACCCGCGTGAACCGACCGGGTTCCGGCCCCGTTGGTAGGGCGTCCGGGTCGTCGACGGACGCCTCTACGGGGCGTCCCGGCCCCCGGTTCAAGACGAGTGCGGAAATTTTTGTCGGCGAGCACGACCCCGCGGGAGACGACGTGAACGAGCAGTCGGGCGCCAGCAAGGCGGCGATCATCGGCGGGCTGATCCTGCTCGCGCTGGTGCTGCTCGGCGCGCCCCCGGCGCTGCTCATCGGGGGTGCCTTCGTCCTCGTGATGAGCGCGATCTACATCCTGCTGCTCCCCCTGATCCTGCTGATCATGCTGTTCACCGGTGGGGGGTCACCGGCCTTCGACGTCAACCAGGCCGCCGAGGAGTCCATCACCGCGAGCCGGGGCGACGGCCAGGGGGAACTCGACCCGGCCCAGATCCCGGTGGGACTGCGCGACACCCTGGAGGACGCCGGGGAGACCTGCGGCGAGATCGGGCCGGTCGTCATCGCCGCCCAGATCGAGGTGGAGTCCGCCTGGTACGCCGCGAAGGTCGGCGAGGACGGGCGGCTCGGCATCTCCCAGCTCACGCCCGAGATCTTCGACGAGTACGGCGAGGACACCGACGACAACGACGAGACCAGCGCCCTGGACCCGGAGGACTCGATCATGGCGCAGGCGGCGTACATGTGCGACCTCGCCGACGACGTCCAGCAACTGCTGGACGACAACCGGGCGATCGGGGACCGGCTCGACCTGACCCTGGCCGCCTACCGGGTGGGCATCGACGCGGTCCGGGAGGCCGGGGGCATCCCGCCGGAGAGCGACGCCCAGGAGTACGTGGTCCGGGTGCGGGCGTACTTCGCCAAGTACATGGGGATCATCGGTCCGCCGCACGAGACGCCCACCACCAGCGGTCCCGGCGGCGCGGCCGGCGGCGGGGACGAGACGCCGAACGAGGCGCGGGACGGGGACGGGGACGAGCCGGAGGAGAGCCCGCCCTCCGAACAGGCACAGCAGGTGCTCAGCCTGGTCAACACCGAGCGGGCCGGGGCCGGCTGCCCGGCGGTCCGCACCGAGGGCCGGCTCACCACCGCGGCCCAGCGGCACAGCCAGGACCAGGCCGACCACCGGAACATGTCGCACACCGGCAGCGACGGCAGCACCGTCGGGGACCGGTTGGACCGGGCCGGCTACTCGTGGAGCACCTACGGGGAGAACGTCGCCGTCAACCGGCCCTCGGCGGAGGCGGTGATGGCGGCGTGGATGAACAGCCCCGGCCACCGTGCCAACGTCCTCAACTGCGCCTTCACCGAACTCGGCGTCGGCATGGTCACCCGGGGCGACCAGACGTACTGGACGCAGAAGTTCGCCGCGCCGCGCTGAGCCATCCGGACCCGACCAGCAGCAGCACGCCAGCACCGATCGAGACCAGCGGGAGGGAGACCCAGCAGTGACGATCCAGGACCACGCCGCAGGGACACCGGGGTACGGGGAGACGCCACCCGGCCCTGCGCAGGCCGGAGGGCCACCGGCCGCGCCACCGCAGGCCGCGCCACCGCAGGCCGCGCCACCGCAGGCCGCGCCACCGCCGGTGGCGCCGTTCATCCTTTACCTCGACGGTGCGCAGCACCTGGAGGCGCTGCGGATGCTCACCCTGTGGGTCCGGCACCTGCTCGTACCGGTCTACCTCCGGGAGGTCTCCTCGGGCGCGCCCTGGTGCCCCCGGTGGTGGCTGCACCCCGAGGCGGTCGCCCAGCTCTACGGGCTGTGGATGGCCTGGCAGGAGATGACCCGCCCGCAGGCGGGTTTCTGCGGGCCGGCGAACTGGCACCGGGACTACCTCGGCCCGGTGATGAACTCGCTCCGGGACCCCTCCGGCCCGTTCGCCGGCTGCAAGGCGGGCACGCACCGCCCCAAGGAGATCCCGCAGATGGACCCGTTCTGACCGACGGCCCGGTGCGGGTGCCCTGGGCCGTCGCACCGGCACCGGGCTCGCGGTACCCGCACCACGGGCCGACGGCACCAACCAGGGGCCGACGGCACGACGGGGCCGACGGCCGCAGCGGGGACCGACGGTCAGCGCCGGCGGCGGGTCGGCGACGCGGGGGTCGTCGGCTCGGCCGCCTTCAGCACCGGCGACGGCATCGGCGTGATCTCGACGGAGTCGTAGCCGGTGGACCGGACGGCCGCCTGGGTGCTGACGCGGGCGAAGTCCCGGTCGCCGCTGCGCCGTCCCTCGGTGAAGGGCGTGCCGCCGCCCGGCGCGTACGACATCGCGGCCACGGTGGCGGCCGTCTGCTGGGGCGCATCGGTGCGCTGCCCCCGGGCGGGGCTCGGTGGACCGACGGCCGTCAGCGCGGGCGAGTAGAGGTCGGACGTCGGGTACGGGTTCGTCGTCTCGGGGCGCGGCGGCCCGATGCGCGTCGGCGGCGACGACCTCGTCCGCTCCGGGGTGGTCTCCGGCGGCGACGCCGGAAGGTGGGCCGTCGCCTGCTCCGTCGGCGTCTGCCCCGTCGGGGCACGGGTGGGCAGCAGGAAGTCGGACACCACCCGCAGGCGGTCGTTGTCGTGCAGCAGCCGCAGGGCGTCGCTCGAACTGATCAGCTTCGCCACTTCCCGCGCGACCAGGCTGCGCCGGACGGCTTCCTGCTCGGCGGTGAGCACCACCGGCCCCTCCGGCACCTGGTACGGGGCCGGGACGAACCCGGCCGCCCCGTACGGCGCGCCGCCGGCAGCACCGGTGTACCGGCCATCGACCACGCCCGGCCCACCCGCCATGGGCAGCCCACCGGCCATGGGCAGCCCATCGGCCATGGGCAGCCCACCGCCCAACTCCGGCCCAGCCCCGATGGGCGGTCCACCTCCGACGCCCGGGCCGTACCCCACGGCCGGGCCCGGGACCGTGCCGGTGGTCGGGAAGTGGTGCGCCCCGCCCTGGCCCGGCGCAGCCGACGGCCAGCCCGGGTAGGCGGCCGGCACCGTGCGGCGTTGCCCGGCGTCGGGCCACCTCGGGGGCCGGTCGGGGTTCAGCCGGTTACGGAGCCGCCTGATCATCCGGACTGCCAGGTCGACCTGCCGGCGGACCGCGCCCCGGAGGCCGGCGTCGGGGTGCCGGGCGTCGCGGTCCTGCCGGCGCAGCACCTCGGGTCCGTCGAGCCGACGCCGGGCGGTGTCGAGCCCGCGCCGGTCGCGGTACTCCCGGCGCTGCTCGCCGTCGATCACGTCCTGCTTGGCCACCACGAAGTCCATCGCCTCGCGCAGCTCCCCGGCGATGCCCAGCTGCCTCGACGTGACGAAGTCCAACCGGACCCGGTCGAGATCCGCGCGGAGGATCTCCAGCGCCTGCACCTGCAGGTCGCGTTCGCTGTACGGGAGGGGCGGGATCGGTGTGGTCATCGGTGCCTCCGGGCGCCTCGGTCGTGGCCGTCCGAGGCTCTACGGCCACCACCCACCGGAGGTTCACGGCGATCCGCCGGTGCCCGTCCGCCCCGGTGGGGAGGGGGCGGACGGGTGGGCTCAGCGGGAGATCGGCGCGGTGACGACGGCCGTGCCGTCGACCAGCCCCACCGTGACAAAGGCGAGGTCGTCGACGGGTACGGGAAGCTCGCCGGTCACCTCCTGGGTGCCGGTGGAGGCCGTCCAGTCGCGTACCACGTGGGTGCTGCCGTCCCGGGTCACCGCGAAGAGGCGGTAGCGCAGCCCCTGGCGCAGGCCGGTGGCGCTGATCCGGATCGTGGAGCCCCGGTCCTCGTCGGTGGTGATCGTGGCCGAGAGGCTGACCCCCTGGTCGCGCGCCTCTCCGGTCGCCGTCAGCACCACGTCGTGGCGGTCGCCGAGACCGAAGCCCGCCACGAGTCCACCGGCGAGGGCCACGGCCACGGCGGCGGCGGCCACCCCGCCCCAGACCAGGAACCGGCGACGCCGGGACCCACCGGTGGGCCGGCCCCGGGGTGGGCGGGCCGCCGGACCGGATTCCGCGCCCGGCCGCGTTCCACCCGGTCGCACCGACCCGACGGCACGCGGCCCGGGGCCCGGCCCCGGACGCTGTCGGCCGACCGGGGCCGGACCGGCCGCCGTCGGCTCGGCCGGGGACCCGGCACCGTCACCCGGCTCACCCCGCACCGGCCGCCCGGCGGCCGGCTCGACTGCGGCCGGCTCGACTGCGGCCGGCTCGACTGCGGCCGGCTCGACTGCGACTGTCTCAACTGCGGCCGGCCCGATCGTGGCCGCCCCGGCGGCGGAACCGATGTCGGCGGCCGTCCCGGGGTCGGTGGCCCCGGCGTCGGCCACCGGGGCGGGTGTCGCTGAAGGGGCCGCCGTCGGGGCGGTGGGCTCGGGGGTCTCCAGGAGCGGGCCTCGCGCCGCCGACGGGCCCGGGCTCCCGGTCGCGTCCGGGCTCGGCGTGGGGTCCGGGCTCCCGGTCGGGTCCGGGCTCGGGGTGGGGTCCAGGGTGAACGGCGGCAGGTCGGCGAGCTCCGCCCAGTCGGCGGGCGCCAACCCGCCGAGGGCACTGGTCACGCTGCCCATGTCGCCGGCTGCGGACAGGCACTCCCCGCAGCCGGCGAGGTGCTCCTCGAAGGCCACCCGCTCGGCGTCGTCGAGGGCGCCGATCAGGTAGAGAGCGAGCGCGGCGTGCTCGGCGGTCGGGTTCTCACCGCTGGTGCGCATCATGCCCCCCTTCCCCACCCGACGACACCGCAGCCGGTGTGACGGCCCCCAGGGCGGCATCCGTGCCGGTGATCGAGCGAGGATCCGGGGCGACGAGGCATCCGGACGGCTCCGAGAGACAACAGGCCAGGAGACATCAGGAGGGCTCGGTCGGACCGATCGCTGCGTGCAGCGCGCGCACCGCATAGTACGTCCTGGATTTTACAGTACCCTCCGGTATCCCGAGTCTCGCCGCGGCCTCGGCCACCGAGGCTCCCTTGTAGTACATCTCGATCAGCACCTCCCGGTGCTCCGGCTTGATCTGTTGCAGGGCGAGCCGGACCGTGTGGGTGCTGACCACCCGCTCCATCTCGTCCTCGGCCGACGACAGCCGGTTGAGGTCGGGGAGGCTGACCTCGGCGGGACGGGCCTGCCGGGACCGCATGGCGTCGATGGCCACGTGCCGGGCCACCGTGTAGAGCCAGGGGGCGATCCGACGGGGGTCGGCGGCCAGGGTCTCCAGGTTCCGCCAGGTCCGCAGGAAGGTCTCCTGCACCAGGTCCTCGGCGAGTTCCTGCTGGCCGAGGACCAGGCGGGTGAGGAACCGCAGCAGGGGTGTGCGGTACTGCTCGTGGATGCGCCGCATCAGTGTCTCGGGGGCGACCCGCTCGGCCACGGCGTCACCGGCCCCCGGCCCGAGCGCTTCGTTGGGCACCGCCGACACAGAACGCCTCCCCCTGACGTACGGGTCGCACCCGTACGGTCGCGCCGACGCATCGACGCCGGGCCCACTCCAGGGGAGAGGATAACCGTACCCATCGGACGGTGCGCCGGGCGATCGATCGGCCGGGAGGCGGTGCCGCCGCTGGGAGGCACGCCTACCGGCCGGGTCGACCGGTCGACCGGTGTCCGCTGTGGAGGGCGCGCGGCGTCGCTCGGGGGCGAGGGCGAGGGAGGGGCTCACCGGGCGAACCGCACCCAGCGGATGTTGCCGATCTCCTCGGGCTGACCGCTGGCGATGGTCAGGTAGACGTCGTGCCGCCCGGTGGTCGGGGCGAGGGTGCCGGGGACGGTCCGCCAGTTCTGCCAGCCCCCGGTGTTGGCGACCGCGATCGTCCCCACCGGCGGACTGCCCGGATCGCCGAGGCGTACCTCGATCAGGCCGGAGATCCCGCCCTCGGCCCCGGAGGCGAACGCGACCTCGAACCGGGTCACCGGCTCGCCGCCGAAGTCGACGCCCCGGAACCCGATCCAGTCGCCGGCGGCGAGGAACCCGACGTGCTCCCCACCCCCGGCGGAGGGCTCCTTCCGGACCCCGTGCTCGCGGTCGAAGCTGGCCGCGGCGATCTCCCGGTCGACTCCCCGGTCACCCCGGGGCCCGCCGTCGACGGGGACCGGCGGCACGACCACCGTCTCCCGGGGGGCGGGCGGCGGGGCCTCGCCGGACCCGGCCCCGAAGGGGGTCAGGGTGATGGTCACCTGGCCCGGGGCGTGGTCCTGGATGAACGAGGCGTCGTCGACCACGTCGTCGAAGGGGAAGCCGTACGCTTTGCCGTCGGCGGAGTGCCGGTGCAGCACGCGGGAGTAGTGGTTGGTCACCGGATGCTGGTAGAAGGCGTCCCGGTTGGTGGTGGGCTGGTCGGGCTGGTCCAGCACGGACCGGTTGAACCCGGCGCCGACGACCGCCGCGATCGGGCCCGTCACCCCGTCGTTCGGGGCGGCGAGCGCCCCGTGACAGAAGAAGACGTCCAGCGTGGAGGGTCGGGCGAGGGACACCCCGTTGTCGAAGGTCAGCCGCCCGTCGACGACCCGGCCGGTGAACCGGCCCTGGTTGGTGGTGATCCGCAGGTCGGTCCGGCTGTACCGGTCCCAGATCTCGCCGACGTAGCCGTCGAAGTAGTCCGGGGCGAAGCGGCCCGTCTCGATCCCCTTGCCGGGGGCGATGACCCGCAGCCCGTCGACGACCAGACGCTCGAAGCCGGGCTGCCGGGACAACTCGGCGAAGACGGCGTCCCGGCCCCCGTCGACCAGCTTCCCGGTGGACTGCTCCCTGCTGCCGCTGAGCCGGATCGACATCGGGATGCTGAACATGTCGACCATGGTCGTGTTGCAGAACATCCCGGCCGCGTTGTACGTGAACTCGCAGCAGTCGTGGAGCACCCCGTACGCCGGGTCGCCCGGCACCCACCCCACCGGGTACTGGAGCGCCGGGCGGCCCTCGCCGTCGGTGACCACGGTGAACCGGAGCCGTCCGTTGATCGAGAAGTAGATCCGGCCGGACATCATCGGCAGGGCGAACCGGGTCTCCCCGGTGGCGGCCAGCGGCACCCCGACGGCGGCGAAGCCGTCCGCCCCGTTGTCGGCCGGGTTGGCGGGGGTGAACCGGCCGCTCTCCCGGACGTACCCCATCTGGCCGGTCTCCAGGCTCGTCCCGACGACGTACATGTGGATCGCCGCGTTGTCGAACCGTCCGGTGCTGTTCACCACGGTCAGCGGCAGGCCGCCCGAGGCCCGGGCCCGGGAGACGAGGGGGGCCGCCAGCATCGGCACGCCCACGGCGGCGGCCCCGGCGAGCCCCAGCCCGAGCACCTTACGTCGAGTCAACATGGACTTAACCTCCACTTAACGCCCTGACCAGCGAGAAGGCCGGTGGCGTGACCTTTCGAGCAACCACGCGCCCGCCACGTTGACGGCTCGGCACCGCCGTCGGTTCAATATCGACCGGACCAAAAATCCACTGATCCGATTCGAACCCGGTGAACCAGGGACATCGCCCGTCCGTCACGTGAGCGATGTCGCCCACGCCGGAAGGGATGACCCCGTGAACCCCGATTCCGCGTCCGTCCGATCACGACTCGGTCGGATCCCACGCCGTACCGCCGGAGCCGTCGCCGCCGGTCTCGCGGTGCTGTGCATGGTGGTCGCCGCCGTCGGCTGGGGCGTCGCCTCGGCCCGCGACGACGACCTGACCGGCCGCCCGGTCACCGACGAGCACCTGACGACCATCCAGGCCGCGGCCCGCTCGTGCCCCGCCCTCACCCCCGCCCGGCTCGCCGGGCAGCTCATGGCCGAGTCGGGGCTCGACCCCCGGGCCACCCGGACCGCCTCCGGCGGTCAGGGCATCGCCGGGCTCACCGCCGAGGCCTGGAAGAAGTGGGCGCCCTGGCCCGGCGCGAAGCGTTCGGACAGCGCCGCGAACATCATCGCGCTGGCGCACAAGATGTGTGACCTGAGCGGCCAGCTCCGGCTGACCAAGGTCTCCGGGGACTCCTGGCGGCTCTCCCTGGCCGCCTTCCACCGGGGCCTGGACACGGTCCGCGAGACCGACGGGATCCCGCCCGCCGCCGTCGAGTACGTCGACCAGGCCACCGGGTACGCCGCGTACTACGGCAGGCTGGTGCAGTTCGGGGGCTCCGGCGAGGTCCGGCCGACCGCCGACCCGCAGCAGCCGAAGGCCGTCCCCGCCGAGTACACCCGGCTGATCGTGCAGGCCGGCTCGGTCTGCGGGCAGGTGCCACCCCCGGCGGTCGCCGCCCAGGTGATGGCGCTGTCCGGGTTCGACGTGAACCTGCTCGGCGCGGGTGACCGGCGGGGCATCGCCCAGTTCCTGCCCGAGGTGTGGCAGACGTACGGCCCGGACGGGGCCTCGGCCTGGAACCCGGAGGCGGCCATCCCCACCGTCGGCCTGGCCATGTGCGGCCTGCACGAGGACCTCTCCGGGCTGGAGGGCGACCCGTACCTGTTGGCGCTGGCGGCGTTCCGCAACGGGCCGACCGCCGTCCGGCAGGCCGGCGGCGACCTGGACGCCGCGACGGAGGCCTTCGCCCGCTCGGTGCGCGACTTCACCGAGTACTACGCCCTCGACGGCCGGCTCAAGCCGAAGGCCTCCCCGTCCCCGAGCCCTTCCGGCGAGCCCAGCCCCTCGCCGGAGCCCTCGCCCACCGGCGACGGGGCCGACCCGTCGCCGAGTCCCAGCGCGAGCCCGAAGCCGCCCGCCGGTGAGCCGGACGAGCCGCCCGCGCAGGAAGAGGAGGAAGAGGACGCCAAGCCGGGCCGGCCCACCGGCGCCAAGCAGTTGGTGAACGCCCGGACCGGGTACTGCGTCAGCTCCGGCAAGGGCGGCGACGGGGCGCCCCTCACCCTGCAGAAGTGCCGCGAGGACGTCTCGCAGTGGTGGGTGTTCCGCAGCGACGGCACGGTCCGCTCCCAGGGTCTCTGCATGGACGTGGCCTGGGCGGACACGGCGGACGGCACCCCGGTGCAGCTCGCCCACTGCTCCGGCAACGCCGCGCAGAAGTGGCAGTGGCACCCGGAGCGCAAGTCCCTGATGAGCGGCCTCGCCCCACAGTCCTGCCTGGACCACGAGGGGGTGAAGCTGGGCGCGCCGTTGAACCTCTGGTGGTGCGTCTTCAACCCCGAGCAGACCTGGACGGTGCGGTAACCGGACCCGGTGACGCCGGTGCCCGGCCGTCCCTGCCCGCACGGGAGGGGCGGCCGGGCACCGGTCGTCGGGCCGGGTCGCGGCGGTCGGTCACCGCCGCCGCAGCCGGATGGCGAAGACCACCCCGCCGCCGACCGCCAGGGCCAGGATCAGGACGAGGAAGATCGCCGCACCGGTGCCGCCGCCGTCCTCCTGCTGCGCCGAGGAGACCGGGTTGTCCTGGGCCGGCCGGGACACCGAGGCGGCCGGGTTGATCATGCCGGAGCCGTACCGGGGGTCGGCCTGCTGCCCGCCGACCGCGTCGGCGGTGGCGCGGATCCGCTCCTCCACCTGCGCGGCGGTCAGCTCCGGGTAGGCGGCCCGGATCAGGGCCGCCTGACCGGCGACGAAGGCCACCGCGAATTCGGTGCCGGTGTTGCTGAGCACCCGGCCGCCGCCCACCCCGAGGCTCGCCACGTCGACGCCGGGGGCGACGACCTCCACCATGCCCTCCAGGTACTCCTCGGCGAGCTGGTCACCCGCGCCGACCCCGCCGGTGAGCAGCAGCGCCCCCGCCCCGGAGCGCTCGCTGGGCGAGGGGAGGCTGACCGGCTTCGTCGGGGCCCCCGCCACCACCAGCACGTCGTGGTTGAGGGCGGTGGCCACCGAGGCCAGGACGGCGGGGTCGGTGAGGTCCACGTGGGAGCCGAGCGCGACGACCGAGGCTCCCGCGCTGACCGCCACCTCGACGGCGGTGGCGGCGTCGGCCGGGCGGGCGTTGCCCGAGGCCCGGACCATCCGTACCGGCAGGATGGTGGCGTCCGGGGCGAGCCCCACCGGGGTGTCCCCGGTGCTGGTGTCGGCGGCGATGATGCCCGCCATCGCGGTACCGGTGCCGAGGCAGTCGGTGTCCCCCCGCCCGTTGCCCACGGTCACGTCCGCCCCGACCGCGACCCGGCCACTGAGCTGCTGGAGCGACGCGTCGACCCCGGTGTCGACCACGGCCACCTTGACCCCGTTGCCCCGGGTCAGGTTCCAGGCGCTGTCGGCGGCCATCCGGAGCTGGGCCCAGTCCGAGCGGCTGCTCGACCCGGTGACGGTGGTGCTGCACTTCTCGGCCGAGCCGCCGCTCGTCGGCTTGGGGCTGGCGCTCGTCCGGCTGGGGCTGGGCTTCGGGCTGCTCGGGCGGGGCTGCGGGTCGGGCTCGGGACGCGCCGTACCGCTGCGGCGCGGGCTCGGCGTGGGGCTCGGCCCGGCGGGGAGCTGGCCGTACCGCACCCCCTCGCCGGCGGCGTCCCACGGCAGGACCAGGTGCCAGCCGGCCCTGAGCTGGCTGGGGTCGGTCAGCCGGCCACCGTCCGGCTGCACCCGTCCGGTGTTCAGGTGGTAGATCTCCGCCGACCGTTCACCGCTGCCGAGGAACCGGCGGGCGATCTCGGTCAGACTCTCCGGCTGGCCCTGGTGCTCCGCCGCGACCACGTAGAACTTGACGTAGGCCTGGGCGTCCGGTGTGGCGTCCGCCACCACCGGCCGGGGCAGGGCCAGGACCGCGCAGCCGGCCATCACCACCACGAGCAGGCGGGCCAGGATCGAGCGCTTCGCCAGCACTGGGTGTCCTCCTTCAGTCACCACGGCCGTGCGTCGCCGGCCTTCACCATCTATTGCGGATCAGGGCCGAGTTCGTTCAAATCAATCTGAACCAGATTTCCATGATCCTCGTCATGAGGTCAGCCGAGGGTACCGGCCGTCGATGACGCGGAGATCTCCTCCGGGCGACCGGGCGCCGGCGCACACCCGGGAGGGTCCCGGGCGTCCGTCGGCGCGAACCGCCCGTGAACCACGGGCGACCCTCGACAAGGGACCGGCGGCGACGCGCGACGCAGACGAAGGCAGGGGGCGGGGGTGACAGCGCTCAGGCGGGGCACGGGGACGGCGGGCGACCTGGGAATCGACCGGCTACCGGCGACCCGACGCTTCGACCCGCGCCGGCACCGGCGGGTCGCCGGGCTGTTCGACCTCTGGTTGGCCCCCGGGCCGGAGGGCCGGCTGGTGGTGCCCACCGACCCGGGCCGATCCCTCGACGCCCGGGGCGTCGCCGACCTGGTCCGGCGCGGCGGCGAGGCCGCCGACGACGTCCGCATCCTCACCGACGACGGGGCCCGGCACACCGACCTCTTCACCGAGGTCGCCGGGTTGCTCGGGCACGACGTGCTGATCAGCCCGGAGGGCTCCGACATCCGGCACATCACTGCCCGAAAGCTTGGCGGCGGGGACCCGGGGGACGGTCCGGACGGCGGTGGGCCGCTGCACGCCCTGCCCCTGGACCGGGTGACCCGGCGGCCGATGGACTGGATCGTGCTCCAGCCTCCGGACCTCGCCACCCCCCTGCCCGGGTGGTTCGCAGTGGACGAGGGACTGGTCCGGCCCCGTACCGGCGTGGTCGGCCTGCCCCTGCCGGCGGGGCTCGCCCTGGCCACCCGGGCGGACTTCGTGGCCCGGCGGGCCACCGCGCACCGGCTCGGCGGCGGCTCGGAGGACCTGGTCACGGTCGCCGTCACCGCCCGCTCCGGCGGCTTCCTGGTCGGCAACTACAGCGGTACCCAGGAGGTGCACAGCGGCGGGCAACTCGCCGCCCTGCTCGGTGACCTCCCCCTCTACGGCGCCGACCTGCGGCTCTGGCTGACCTGGCCGTCCGACGTCGGTGAGCAGGCGAAACTGGCCGAGCAGGCCGCCGAGCTGGCCGAGACCACCGGGGCCACCGTCTGGACCCCGCCGGCCGGTGGCCGCGCCGAGCTGATCGACCACCAGCGGGACCTGCGCGCCCTCGACCCGGCGGGAGCGGCCGTGCCCTGGCAAGCCCACCGGCCGAGGTACGCCGACGGCCCGTCGACCCTGGCCGCCACCCCCGACGGACGGCTGGTGTCCCGGCTGGCCCGGCAGCGCATCGTCGTCGCCCCGGTCGCCACCTCCACCACCCCGGCCGACCCCACCACCCCGGCCGACCCCACCGCCCCGGCCGACCCCACCGCCGGGCCGGACACCGGGGCCGGCGGGCCCGCTGCGGCCGGACCGTCCCCGGCCCCTGCGCCCGGGGCGGAGCCCGATCCGGGCCCCGGGTCGGAGCAGGTCGCCGGGGAACCGGTGGCGGTGCTGGTCCCCGCCGTCCCCCGGCCGCCGCTGGTCGCCGAGCGCCGCCGCGCCCCGGCCTACGGGCCGCCCTGGCTGCGCGGGGGGCAGCAGGTCAACGCCGCCGAGTTCGAGGCCTTCGTGCCCGCCCCCGCCGACCTCACCCGGTCGGCCACCGAGGGGGTGCCCAGCGCCGAACTGTTCCTGGTCGCCTCCCTGGACCCCCGGTCGGCCCCGGCGGGCGGTCACCTGCTGCGCATCAGGGTGGGGCCGGGCGGGGCGGTCCCGATGGCGGCGCTGCGCTCCCACGTGCCGGCGCGGTTCCAGTACCTGCTCGGCACCCCGGACACCTACCTGCTCCCGGCCGCCCGGCTGGACCGGGTCCACGTCGTCGGCGGCTTCCGGTCGGCGGGCTTCGGTCGGCTGGCGCCCGTCGACGGGGTGCCGGGTGGGCCGCTGCGGATCCGGGGCACCTCCGCCGCCCGGTCGGTCGCCGGGCTCCCCAACGATGTCCGGCGCTGGCCCGGGTTCGGCACCCGGCGGGCGTACGCCCTGCTCCCGGCTCGGTCCCGGGGACTGCCCCGGGGCTGGCTCCGGCTGTACCGCAGGCCCCCGGCCGTCCGGCCCGACCGGCTGCTGGTGGAGGTCCGGGTCCCCCGGGGCCGGACCGTCGACGTCGGCGCCACCGCCGCCATGCTGACCGGGCTGGACCTGGTCCGGACCCGGGCGGACCGGCTGCACCGGGCCGGCGTACAGCTCGTCCTCGGCCGCCGCTTCTACGACCGGGTCCGGGTGCACCGCGCCTACCGGCCCTCGGCAGGGGCCTGGCAGCGGATCCCGGAGGTGGTACCCGGCCCGCTGCCGGCCGCCGTCGGCGGGCTTCAGTCGCCGACGCCCGCCCCCGGGCCGGCTCCCGCCCCGAGCTGAACCGACCACCGCCCGCCGGGTACCGGGCCGATCACCACCGGGACGCACCGGCCCCCGGTGGCGGCGGCGAGCCCCCGCGCCCCGGCGGCGGTCCCGTCCGGCAGGCCGGCGGTGATCACGATGGAGGGCTCCGGTAGCTGCTGTCCCGGCTTCGGCGGCTCCGGCAGCGTGGACAGGCTCCGGTGGCCCTCGACCCGCTCCGCCCCGAGCGCGTCGCCGACCACGGCCACCCCCACCCCGGCAGCCCGCAACTGCCGGGCGAACAGGGCGGCGGTTCGCCGGCACTCCTCGCCGGCCCCGACGAGGGTGAGCACGTCCGGGGCCCGGCCGAGGTCCACGTGCAGCCGCCAGGGCCCCTTGCGGCCCAGGAGCAGCGGCAGGGTCGCCGGGGGCGCGGGCTCCCCCTCCCCCAGCCAGGCGTACGCGGGCGCGCCCCGTCCCGCCGCCACCCCCACCAGCCGGACGTGGATCGGGCCCGCCTCGGTCTCCAGGTCGACGCTCAGGTACGGCACCTCCCCCTCCGCCGGCACCACCGGCCGGGGGATCTCCCGCCCGCTCGCCGGTGCCACCGGCGGTTTGCCCTGCGGTACCGGTGGCGGGACGAGGGCCGGCACCGGCCCGGGCGTCACGGACGACGGTCGTTCCGTCGTCCCCGGCGGGGACGGTACCGCCGACCGGTCCGGCTGGCGGGACGCCACCGACGGTTCGGCCGCCCCCGGCGACACCTGCGCCGGGACCGACGGCAGGCGCGGCGGAACCGGCGACACCGGGGACGGTTCCGCAGGGTCGAGCGGCCCCGGAGGCGGCCCCGGCACCCCGGGCGGAGCCTGGTTCGGCACCGGCGGCGGGGCCGTCGGCACCGACCCCGGCGGCGGGGCCGTCGGTGGTGCCGGCTCGGGCGACCGGCCCGCCGGTGGTGCCGGCTCGGGCGGCGCAAGCGTCGACGACGCGGGCTCGGGTGGTGGGGCCGTGGACGGTGGCGCG